>NZ_WWJY01000485.1 GCF_009865405.1 Streptomyces sp. SID3212
CCGGCGAGAACCCCAACCCCGCCACCCCCTCCCGGAACAGCGAAGCCAACCCCACCGCATGTGCGTGGATCGCCTCGATCCCCGTCGCCTCCAGCAGCGCCAAGGACCGCGCGGCAGCGTGGTACGCGAGGAAGGACGGCGGCGCGTCCAAGCGTCGGGCCGTGGTCGCGAGTCGCTCGACCGGGCCGTACGTGCTGTCCCAGGGCGACTCCGCCGCCACCCATCCCGCGTACAGCGGCGGCAGCAACCCCTGCGCCTCCTCCGTCACCGTCAGGAACGACACACCACGCGGGCTGAGCAGGAACTTGAAGCCACCGGTCACGGTGTAGTCGAAAGCGCCCGCGTCCAGCGGCAGCCACCCCGCCGCCTGGCTCAGGTCGGCGAGCGTACGCGCGCCGTGCGCGGAAGCCGCCGCGAGGATCGCCGGGGTGTCGGCCACCCGGCCGTCCACCGACTGGACCACGGAGAAGGCGACCAGGGCCGTGCCGGGCCGTACGGACTCCGCGAGGGCGTCCAGCGGTACGTACCGTAGTTCGAGGTCGCCGCGGATGGTGAACGGGGTGATGACGGAGCTGAACTCCCCCTCGGGGAACAGCACTTCCGCCCCGGCCGGCAACGAAGCCGCGACCAGCGCGACATGCGCCGCGACCGACCCGCCGAGGGCGACCCGGCTCGGGTCGACCCCGGCGATCCGAGCGAAGGAGGCGCGGGCGGACTCGACGGACTCGTAGCCGTCCGAGCCGTCGTAGGAGCCCGTGGCGCTCTTGGCGGCGAGGTCCCGTACGGCCTCGACGGAGCTACGGGGCAGCAGTCCGGCGGTCGATGTGTTCAGGTACGTCGTCTCGGGCGCGAACTCGGCGCCCCCCAGGGTGGTCATGGACCCACCCTGGGTCCGCCACCACCCCGGGTCAATCGCGTATCCGTGAAGGAAACACCCTAGAGCTGCTTATGGATGGCCCCTGACCAGGGATTACGCGTGCGCGCCCGCATGCGGCCCGGCGTGCGGGACCGCGCATCCGTCGGGCCCGCAGACGGCCGCGTCGTCCGCGACAGCCGCGTCGCCCGCCACAGCCGCGTCGCCGGCGACGTCCGCGTCGCCCGTCTTCTGACCGATCTCGGTGATGACCCGCCCCTGCCACGCCTGCTCCAGCGCCTGGGTGAACACCTCGGCGGGCTGCCCGCCGGAGACTCCGTACCGCCGGTCGAGCACGAAGAACGGCACCCCGTTCGCCCCCAGCTCGGCCGCCTCGCGCTCGTCGGCCCGTACGTCGTCGGCGTAGGCGTCAGCGTCGGCGAGCACGGCCCGCGCCTCCGCCTCGTCGAGACCCGCCTCGACCGCGAGCGCGATGAGCGTCTCCGAGTCGAAGACGGAGCGCTCCTCGGCGAAGTTCGCCCGGTAGGCGAGGCTCAGCAACTCGTCCTGGCGCCCGTGCGCCTTGGCGAAATGGAGCAGCCGGTGGATGTCGAAGGTGCTGCCGTGGTCACGCCCGTCAATCCGGTACTCAAGGCCCTCGGAGCGTGCGTTGGACGCGACGTTCTCCTCCATGGAGCGAGCCTCTTCGCGGGTACGGCCGTACTTGGTGGCCAGCATGTCGACCACCAGAGCCGTGTCCCCCTTGGCCCGCCCGGGGTCCAGCTCGAAGGACCGGTGCACCACCTCGACGTCGTCCCGGTGCGCGAACGCCGCCAGCCCCTTCTCGAAGCGGGCCTTCCCGACATAACACCACGGGCAGGCGATGTCACTCCAGATCTCGACGCGCATCTCTCAGCTTCTCCCCAGGCCCACGGCCCATAGTCCCGACGCACACGGAGGCCCCCTCCGCCGCCGGGACAACGTCCGGGGCCGACCCAAGATTCCCCCCGCCCACCGCCGACAGGCGGGTGGAGCGGGGTTCGCGGCCGGCGCGTCAGCCGGTCAGGATCGCCTTCGCGATCTCGTCGGGGTGGGTCAGCAGGCCCTCGTGGGTTCCGGGGACCATGACGGGTTCCAGTCCGAGCCGTGCCGCGAACTCGGTGCCGGGGAGAGGAAGCGCACGGTCGTCCTCGCCGAGGAGGTAGAGCGCGGGAATGCCGAGTTCGGTCACGCCGGGGACGTCGAGCGCGTCGAGGAAGTAGTGGCCGGGCAGCGGCGTCAGCAGTTCCGCGACCAGTCGCTGGGCCTCCTCTTCGGCGCCCTGCATGAAGATGCCCTGGACGAAGTCCAATGTGGGCGGGATGGAGTGGGTCGGGGAGGCGTCGATCAGGCTCCGCAGCCACGCCGCGGCCTCCGGAGGGTTGTCGTCCAGCAGCGACCTGCCGCGCAGGGGGACTTGCGCCGCGTAGAAGACGGCCCGGGAGACCTTGCCCGACAGGCGGTGCGCCGCACCGGTCAGCGGATATCCGCCCCAGCTGTGGGCGACCAGGGTCACGTCGGTGAGATCCCGTCGCTCCACCTCGGAGACCACATGGTCCACGGCGTCCTGGAGCCCGACCCCCGAGGGATCGTCGCCGTCCCCGGTGCCGGGAAGGGTGAGGCAGACGGCGCGGTGCCCGGCGGCCCGCAGCCGCTCGGCGACCGGGCGCCAGGACCACGCGCCGTGCCACGCCCCGGGGATCAGAACATAAGTCGAAGCTGTTTCAGTCATGGCGATCCTCAGTCGATCAATCGGTCGGGAAATCGTTCTCGGTGTGAAAAGAGATCGGTGTGAAAAGAGTGGGGAACCGCGTCAGCCGCGCGCGTGGACCGAGCCCCATCCGCCGTCGACGTTCAGCAGCTGGCCGGTGAGGTACGAGCTGGCGGGGCCGGCGAGGAAGAGGACGGCCTGGGCGACGTCGTCAGGAACGGCGAACCGCCTGAGCGCGTACTCCTTGGTCAGCGTCGCCTCCAGCGCCGGATTGCCGGTGATCCCGGCGGAGAAGTCGGTCCTGACCACTCCGGGGCGGACCGCGTTGACCCGTACGCCCGACGCTCCCCATTCGGCGGCCAGCGAAAGGGTGGCGGCGTCCACCGCGCCCTTCGTGGTGGCGTACAGACCCACCCCCGCCATGCTGCGGTCACCGCCCACAGCGGACGACAGGTTCACGATGCTGCCGCCGCCCGTCGCCGCCATGTGTGCGGCGGCCCTCGCCCCCAGCAGCAGCGGGGTACGGGCGTTGAGCGCCCAGAGCGCGTCCGCCTCCGCGGCCGTCAGCTCGTGAGCGGGCGTCAGGCTGCCGCTGCCCGCGTTGTTCACGAGGACGTCCACCCGGCCGAGCTGCCCGATCAGGGCTTCCATGACCTCGTCGGGCGCCTCGGGCCGGGACAGGTCGGCGAGAACCGTGACGGTGTCCCCCGGCAGGTCGTCCACGACGCCTCTCAGCGACTCCGCACTGCGGCCCACCAGGGCGAGCCGGGCGCCCGCCCGGGCGAGGAGGAGCGCGGTAGCCGCTCCGATCCCGCGTCCGGCACCGGTGACCACGGCTGTCCTGCCGGCCAGCGGGTGGGTGGGGAGGCCTTCTGTTGCCTTGCTGTTCATTGCGTTGTCCTCGTCTCACGTCTGTGATGGCGCCCGGTCGGGGTCACCCGGCGGGGCGGCGGTAGGCGCCGTACCACCAGATCCGCCCGAGTTCACGGGCCAGCGCGGCGTCACCGCTCCCGTCGTCCACGCTGATGTGACGGGCCATGGCCTGCGCCCCGCCCCAGACGATGACCCGGCTCGCGGCCACGGCGTCGAGGTCGGGCGGCGTGGCGCCGACGTCCTGCTGCTGGAGGAGCGTCGCGAGGACGGCCTCGTCGAATCCCTCCAGGTCGGCGGTGTAGAAGTCCCGTACCGCCGAGTCGTACGTCGCGACCTCGCGCACCGCCGAGAGCACCGGGTGGTGTGCCCGGTGGAGGGCGAGCACGTCCTCGAAGAACCGCGTGTACCGGTCGGCGCCGTCCTCTCCGGCCCCCGGGTCCCACTGCTGGGCCAGGGCCAGGGAGGCGTCCCGTACCTTTTCCGCCAGCCGTTTGAGGATGTCCGGCTTCCCCGGGAAGTACGCGTAGAAGGTGGCGCGGGACACCCCGGCCTCCTCGAGGATGCGCTGCACGCTGATGTCCGTGAAGGACTCACCGTCGGTGAGGAGCCTCTCCACCGCGGAGAGCAGCTTGGCCTCCGTCGCCGCGGACCGACGCTCATGATCATCGTTTTTCCGCCGCGTCACAGACGTCATGGGTCGCCTCCCGGAAGGGGTTTCGAACGGCGGTCCGACTGGCGTGGTGCCGATCGGCCCGTTCCCTCTCTCACACTATACCCGATGTTCATACACGCTGTATGGTCCACTGCATGTATCCCGCATCTTCTCTCCTGCGCGTGACCCTCAACACCGCCTCCCTCGTCGCTCCGCGCCTGGCCGGACGCCTGGCTCTCGCGGTGTTCCGCACACCCGCGGGCCGCAGCCGCCTGCGCCCCGGCGAGGCGGAACTGCTCGCGGAGGCCCGGCCGGGGCGGCTGACCGTCAAGGGGAAGACCGTGCTCACCTACCAATGGGGCGACGGAACCCGCCCCGTCCTGCTCGTGCACGGCTGGGCCTCGCGCGCCGCGCGCTTCGCGCCCTTCGTCACCGCCCTGCGCGAGCGCGGGTTCACCGTGGTGGCCTTCGACGCCCCGGGCCACGGAGGCTCCGGGGGTCGTCACACCGACCTGCTCGAATACGGCGACATCATCCGGCGGCTGGATCGCCGTCACGGCACCTTCGAGGCGGTCATAGCCCACTCGTACGGTGTTCTCGCGACCCTGGTCGCCCTGCGGGAGGGAGTGGGAGCGCGCCGCGTCGTGGGAATCGCCGGCGTGGCCAGGTACGGCTACTTCGTCGACGGGTTCTGTGCGCTGCTCGGGCTGCGCGACCCCGCCAACAGGGCGTTGCGCGTCGCCGTGGAGCGCTTCCTCTTCCCCGGGGAATCCGACATCTGGCGCCGCTTCGACACCGCCTGGCAACCCGGGAGGACGGGAGCCGCCCTGCTTCTCTTCCACGACGACACCGACGACATGGTGCCGGTGGACCAGTCGCGGAGCACCGCCGACGCGTACGGCGCCAGGGCGCGGCTCGTCGTCACCCACGGCCTCGGCCACCGGCGGATCCTCGCGGACCCCGCCGTGGTCGCCAAAGCGACGGACTTCGTGGCCGCGTGAGGGGAGACGGCCTTCCCGGAACGGTCCCGCTGACCGGCCCCTCGCCGGCTCAGGGCTCGCGCGCCGGGCCGGGCCGGGCGGGAGACGCGCGGGAGAGTCGTCGAAGGATCGTCGGGTTACGAGTCGGGCGTGCCCTGGAACGCGGCGGCCATCGCTTCCCGTTGCGCGCGCATCACCTCGTACGGCTGGCCCAGTGTCTGTCCGCCGTCGAGTACGAGGTTGTGGCCGTTGACGAAGGCGGATGCCGGTCCCGCCAGATAGAGCACCGCGGCGGCGACCTCCTCGGGCAGTCCCGGACGACTCGCCGGGATGGTCCGGCCCAGGCGCGGTGCGATCTTCGCCGAGAGGGCCTCGATGGCTTCCGGGGAGTCCGCGGCCGAGTCACCGAGGCCGGCCACCTTGCCGAAGATCCCTGTCAGGACGAGGCCCGGGGAGACGCTGTTGACCCGTACCCCGTACGGCGCCAGTTCGACGGCCGCCCAGGCGCTCAGCTGGAGGAGGGCCGCCTTGGACACGGAGTAGTCCAGGCCTGTGAGTACCGCGCGGAATGCGGCGACGCTGGAGAGGTTGACGATGCTGCCGGAGCCTCGCTCCCGCATCCCCGGGGACAGGTGTTTGATCATCAGCAGCGGTCCACAGACATTCACGTCGTACGCCTGCCGAAACCGCTCGACGTCCGTCTCCGCCACGCTGCCCAGGGTGGCGGGGGCACCGGCGCAGTTGACGAGAACGTCGACCCTCCCGTACCGCTCCTCGACGGCCGAGGCCAGCTGCTCGACGTCTTCTTCCCTGGTCACATCGGCGCGCCGGAACCACGCCTCACCGCCCAGCTCCGCCGCGAGCGCCTCCCCCCGGTCGGCCCGCCGCCCGACCAGGACGACACGAGCCCCCTCCTCGGCGAACCTGCGCGCGATCGCC
Source organism: Streptomyces sp. SID3212 (assembly GCF_009865405.1). Taxonomy (GTDB): domain Bacteria; phylum Actinomycetota; class Actinomycetes; order Streptomycetales; family Streptomycetaceae; genus Streptomyces. The sequence goes on from NZ_WWJY01000485.1 coordinate 6,048, forward strand.
GCGCCGATGCCACTCGTCGCGCCGGTGACCACCGCGACAGCGTTGTTGAGCTCGTTCATCACCACGCACCCTCATCGTCGTGGGCATGCACATATGACCAGTAACGGCCAGTCAAGCACATATAACGACCCATTTCGAAACAAAACTGCCGATCGCGGCGGGCCTTCCGCCGTCCCTACCGAGCGGTCCGGTGTCAGTTCGCGTGGGCGTGGTGCCATGTGGCTGCAACCCCTCGGGGCTGAGGGGCAGTTGGAGATCGGGCGCGTCCGATGTTGTGCGCTGCTACCGCCCCGTGAACGGAAAATGCCTGTGCTTGACTGGGCGTTGTGGCTGAGGAACCGGAAAGTGTGTCGTTCGAGAGCGCCGAGGCGTTCGAGGCGTGGCTGGGCGCGCAGCACGCGTCCGGCGACGGGATTTGGCTGAGGCTCAGGAAGAAGACACCGGGGGTCGTCACGTTCGACTACGCGCAGGCGCTCGACGTGGCCCTCTGCTACGGGTGGATCGACGGGCAGAAGAAGAAAGCCACCGAGGACACGCACTGGTTGCAGCGGTTCACGCCCCGGCGTGCCCGCAGCAAGTGGTCGAAGATCAACCGTGACAAGGCCGAGGCGCTGATCGCCTCCGGCCGCATGCGGGACGCCGGGCTCGCCGAGGTGGCTCGGGCCAAGGCCGACGGGCGGTGGGAAGCCGCGTACGACGGGCCCAGGACCGTCTCCGTACCGGACGATCTCGCCGCCGCCCTCGCGGCGGAGCCCGTGGCGGCCGAATTCTTCGCCACGCTCGACAGCCGTAACCGCTTCTCCGTCCTCCACCAGGTCCACGACGCCAAGCGGCCCGAGACCCGCGCCCGCCGTATCGCGAAGTACGTGGCGATGTTCGCCGAGCGGAAGAAGATCTATCCCTGAGACCTGTTCTCGTCGTCGCCCACCACCAGGCGCAGGATCAGGTGCGTGTCGTCGCGCGGGTTCTCCGGGTCCGGCTCCCAGCCGTGCGCCGCGTAGAACGCCTGCGCGCGCCGGTTGGGTTCGAAGACCTCCAGGCGCGCCGTGACCACCCCGTCCCGCCGCCAGGCCGCCACGCACGCCTCGTGGAGCGCGGCACCGATCCCCCACCGCCAGTGGGCGGGGGCCACGTGGAGCTGGGTGAGGGTCGTCACGCCGTCTGCCGTACGGTACGCGGCCACGCCCACCGGCCGGCCCTCGACCTCCGCGCACAGTACCGCCGCGCCCGGCTCGTCGCGGCTCAGCGCGGTGGCCCAGTTGGCGCGCGTACGGGCCCGCTCGGCCGGTCCTTCGAACTCCTCGTCCGGGACATGGCCCCGGTAGTACGTGGCCCGCGCCTCCGCGTGGAACGCGGCGATCGGGTCGAGGTCGGCGGGGACGGCTCGTCTGATGATCATGGTGACGGAGACGTGGGGGCGGGCGGCCCGGTTGCACTCCGTCCGCGGCCCGGTTGCACTCCCCTCCCATGAGGGGCGCGGCCGGCGCGAGCCGTGTACGGACGACCGGCCGCAGGCCACCGACCACCCGCCCCGGGCACGGCCGCCCGCTCGGGTCTCGGGGGCCGTACGACCGAAAGAGCCGTACAACCCCCAAAGACCCCCGCCCCGCCCCACCTCACCCCTGCGGCACGTCGTCCACCCGCCGCGGCAGCCCCAGCGCGTTCTCGTCCCGCAGCTCCGGCGGCAGCAGCGCCGGCGGTGTCGACTGGTACGAGACCGGGCGCAGCCAGCGTTCGATCGCCGTCGCGCCCACCGACGTGGACGTGGACGTCGTCGCCGGGTACGGG
>NZ_WWJY01000486.1 GCF_009865405.1 Streptomyces sp. SID3212
CTGGCCGGGGCGGGACCCCACGGGCTCACCCAGGCCGCCACGCTCGCGGGCTGGGCCGTGGCCCGCGCGGAGCTGGCCGAGGGCCGGTGCGCCGAGGCCGCCGCCCGCCTGGCACCGCTGGTCGGACAGGGCCTCCGGGGCGGGCACTTCGCGGTCCGGATGCCGGCCGTGCCCTGTTACATCGAGGCTCTCGTACTGGCAGGACAGGGCGCCGAGCCCCACGCACGGACCGCCGTTGAGGAGTTCATGGTCTGGGCGGCCCACACCGCGGACCCGCAGGCACCCGCCCAACTGGCCCGCTGCCAGGCCCTGCTGGCCCCCACGGGCCAGGCCGCGCAGTGGTACGAGGAGGCGCTGCGCCGGCACGAACACGCTCCCGGAGACTTCGAACGCGCCCGTACCCAACTCCTCCACGGCCACTGGCTCCGGCGCCGCCGCAGGACCCGCGAGGCCAGAGGCCCGCTCCGGGACGCCCTCATCGCCTTCGAACGGTGCGGCGCGGATCTCTGGTCGGGCCGGGTACGCGGCGAACTACGAGCCGCAGGCGAGACGGTCCCGCCCCCGACCGGCGAACGCCCCCGCGGCCCCGGCCCGTTGCACACGCTCACCCCCCAGCAACAACGAATCGCCCGCTGCGTGGCGGAGGGCGCCACCAACCGCGAGGTGGCCCTACGCCTGTCCCTGAGCCCCCGCACCGTGGACCACCACCTGCGCAACGTCTTCGCCACCCTGGGCATCCGCTCCCGCACCGAACTCGTCCGCTGGCTCGACCGAACCTAGTGCGTCTCCGCGAAGCGGGGTCCGGCTCGCGACGTCCCCAGCACGTACCGAAAATCGTCTCCGGGGTACGGCTCACACGCGCGCGGAATCCCGCGTCCGACGGTAGGTCAAGAACCCGGCCGACCTGATCGCGACCGACGAGAACGTCGCCATCGAGCGTGTTCTCATCAACGGAGAGGAAGAGGAATACGCGCATGAACCTCGTCCCCCGAGGGCTGATCGTCTCGCTGACCCCGTCGCCGTGAAGGTGGACGGCCCCGACCGATTCGCCGGCGCGGCACACGCGGGCTGATCGTGCCGACCCGACCCAGAACCCGACGGGAGGTTCGCGCGGACATATGCAGAGGTAGTACGGTTACGTCATGAGACGTGGGCGAGAGATACCGCCACCCCGGGAGCGTGGGATATGACCGGCCGGTTCGGCCTCGCCCCGGCACCGGCGGGACTCCGCCTGATCCAGGACCTGGTCAACACCTCCCTCTACGCGCAGAGGGGAGAGCCGGGGCCGGATCTGCTCGCGGACCTGACCACGGCCCGCACCTGGCTCGCCCGGACGCTGGCGGACTGGTCCGAGGCGTCGGGGCTTCGGGCGCCCGCCGTCGATCTCCGGGAGGGCGACCTCGGCGAGCTGGTGGAGCTGCGCGAAGCGCTGCGCGGTGGTCTGCGCGCGAAGGCGGAGAACGCCGGCCCGCCGCCGCCCGGTGAGCGGGGCTTTCGCAGGATCGCTTCCGAGGTGTGGCTGGACATCACGGCGGAGGGCGAGGTGGAGTACACGCCGTCGCGGGACGGTGCGCGCGGGGTGAGTGCCCTGGTGGCGATGGAGATGCTGCTCGCCCGTACGGCAGGCACCTGGACGCGTCTCAAAACATGCGCGCAACCGAGCTGCGGCGCCGGCTTCTACGACACGTCCCCCAACCGTTCGCGGGCCTGGCACAACACCAAGACCTGCGGAAATGTCAACAACCTCCGGGCCTCGCGGGCACGCGGACGACAGGTGACGTGACGACAGGTGACGTAGCGGGCGACCGTGCTCGGCCTCGCCCCCCGACCGACAGCCGGCCGCCCCCGTTTCACTCACTGTCCTCCGGCAGCAGGCGTCGCGCCGACAGCCAGACCGTCAGGGGGTTCACACGGTCCGGGAACAGCCTGGTCATCTCGTCGAAGTAGCCGAGACGGGTGGGCCGGCCGTCCAGGACCCCCTCCGCGGCGTCCAGGTAGGAGCGGGTCTCCGCGATGTCGGACGGATGGTTGCCCCGGGACTTGTCCTGATGGCCCGACACCACGTGGTCCGGGGCCAGTGATGCGACCACGTCCAGGGCGCGGCGCCACGCGTCGAGTCCGCCGTCGGCGGCTTCGGCGAGGTACAGGTGGACGTTGTTGTAGACCACGTCGCCGGCGGCGACCAGCCCGATCGAGGGGACGTGGAGCACCGTGGTGTTGTCCGTGTCGCTGTGGCCCGCCCGCACCGGGAGCAGCGGGTGGCCGTCGACCTGGAACCCGTCCTCCGGCACCGTCACCGGCTCGAAGGACACGACGGGAATCTGCCCGGGGAACAGCGCCGGCCAGATCCCGGTCGCCTTCCCTTCGGGCGCGGTCGCACGGATCGCGTCGATCGTGGTCGGTGTGGCGTAGACCGTGACGCCGGGGAACCGCTCGACGAGCGGCTGGGTCCCGAGCCAGTGATCCGCGTGTCCGTGGGTGAGGTAGACGGCGGTCAGCCGCTTGCCGAAGCTCTCGACCCAGTCGCCGAGTTCGGCCGCCTGGCCCAGTGTGATCGGCGGGTCGACCAGCGCGGCCTCGGTGGGTCCGTGAATCAGGGTGTGGGCCAGCGGCGACCACGCACCCGCCGTACCGTCGGGCAGGGTCAGCGCCGCCGGAGCGACGGGTGCCATGCCCGACACATGAACGTCGAAACGCAGAGTACTCATGGGGAAACTCCCAGTGCGTCGTTGCCCGGTCACTTTCGTACGTGACACAAGTATAGTGGGTTTGGTTATGTCCTGACTGTACGAGCAAAGGGATGGGCGATGTCATCATTCACGGACGACCTGGCAGAGGACGTCACCCTTGAGGGATCCGTCATGAATGCCGTACTCAGGGGCCGTGACGCGGTACTGGCCCAGCTGGCGGTCGTCAGTGGGTTCTACAGCGATCGGGTCGACCTCTTCAGCTTCGACGTCGGCGACCACCACGTGGAGGAGTACGAGGCGGTGGTGGGCGGGCGGCCGATCAAGGCCACCGCGACGATGCGCCGCAATGCCGAAGGCAAGATCGACGCGGTGGTCGTCAACCACCGTCCGCTGTCCGCGGCGCTCACCTTCTCACGCCTGATCGCCGAGTCCCCGATCGGCGCCCGGTCGGACCCCGACCGCTTCTACCGCCCCGAAGGACAGACGTACCAGGACCTGCTGGACTACACGGACGGCCAGAACACGTAGCCTCCGCGAGCCCCGTCGGGCAACGGCGTCCACCAGGCCTCCTGTTGGCCGGTGTACGGCTCCTGCGGGAGCGTGGCGCCTTCGGAGAAGGAGCTGACTGTTGTAGCGCGTGGGCTGGTCCGCGGCGACGGTGTGGCCGGAGTGTGTGAGGGCGAAGAAAACCGGAACCGCTGCCGAAGACCAACTGGGGACCAGCCACTTCGGTACAGGAGGCCCGGGGCTGGTGGAACCATTTGCTCCCGGGCCGCAACGGACCAACCGGATTTCCACTGGTGGTACAGGGCCCACGCCTCCGTGCGCGATGCGCGACGTACGGGTGCTCTCTGAACTCCGCCTCCTGCACTGCTGAATGACATCACTCACTTGCGAGTGGTCACCACGCGGTCAGATCGACTGTGTGGGAGCAGTGGGGGTCGGCTGTGTCTGGTGCCCAACGCTCTTTCTCGCATACGAGTGAGGGGAGAGCGGCCAGGAGGGCGGTCAGTGCGCCGGTGAGACGCACGTCGGCCGCGATCAGGCCGTCGGATTCCTCGACCGCGAGGTAGAGGCGCATGCTGTCGGGGCCGGTGAACAGGAAGCCGCACAGCGCCGGGTTCGGTGGCGCCTCGACGAACGGCCAGGCCAGTGTGTGCAGGACACGCAGCGCCTGGTCCGCCAGGGGTGGTGGGGCGGGTTCGAGGGTGTCGGTGTCCACTCGGACCAGAGCCATCCCCATCACCGAGGCGTCCGAACCGGGGGGAGTGCCGACGGCGAGCGTCCGTGTCCACCCCAGCACCAGGGGAGCGGTCACCGGTTCGTCATCGTCGTCCAACAAGGGGATCTCGTAGGCGACCGACGCCGGTCCCACCTGGGCGTCGGCTGCTCCGGTCACGACCCGCACGGCGTCCCGCGTCGGCAGCACGCCGCGCAGGAAGGTCCGGCCGGCAAGGGGCACCAGTGTGTGGCCGAGGAGGAAACGGACGAGGTACGCCTGCTGCTCAAGGGCCTCCTCCTGAGCCTCGTTCACTCGTTGACCCAGTTCGGACATTTGGCAACGCCTTTGCAGTAGGCCGTGATGACGCCGATCTTCTTGCCCTTGCCCACATCGTATTCACCGTCGGCGATTTCACCGTCGGCGATACGGCGTGCGTACCGCACGATCACCACGATGTTGACCCGCTTGCGGCCATTGAGAGCGACCCAGGCGTACAAGGCGCCGCTCGCCGGCAACCCCGGGTGAGCCGCGGGCAGCTTGACGACCCCACTCGCCGACCGCTGCCCCCCCCTCGGCCGAAGGGCTTTCACGCCGCGCGGGCGATCGCGGCGTCGATCAGCGTGGCGGCGAGCGCCCGGCCGTCGGCGAGTGGGCTCGTGTTGTCGACGGAGGTGGTCAGTGCCCTCGCGCCCTCGAACAGGACGGCCAGTTGCCGTGCCAGGGTCTCGGGGTCCTCGGCACCGGCCTCCCGTGCGGTGTCGGTCAGGCGCTGCGTGAACCGTTCCTTGTGGTGGATGGCCGCCGCGCGAACCGCCGGCAGTGTGCCTGCGGTCTCCACGGCGGCGTTGTGGAAGGGGCAGCCGCGCAGGGGCACGCCGGCCGGCGGGGCGGCGAAGAGGCCGAGGAGTCGTTCGCGGGGCGTGAGGTCGGAGCGGTTCAGGACGTGCTCGCCGGGCGGGGTCTCCTCCTCCAGTTGTCGCAGGTACTCGTCGACCAGGGCGTTCTTGCTCGGGAAGTGCTGGTAGAAGGTCCGCCTGGAGACATGCGCGACCTCGGTCAGGCGCTCCATGCCGGTGGCGTTGATGCCCTCCTCGTAGAAGAGCTTGTTCGCCGCCCACAGGATCCGCTCACGGGCACCGCGCCCCCCACGCCGCGGTGCGAGGTCCGGGCTCGTCGTGGTGTCCGTACCACTGGTGTCCATACCACAAGTGTACCGACCGTTCTCACCAAAGTGCACCGATCGTTTTACATGAGGCGGGAGGCGATGTACCGTCGAAGACGAAGTACACCGATCGTTCTACAGGAGGCGCAATGCGCTACACGACCTTCGGCCGCCGCACCGGTCTACGGGTCTCCGAGGTGTCACTGGGGGCGGGTACGTTCGGTACGCGGGCCCGCGTCGGCACGGAACCGGACGAGGTACGTCGTATCCTCGACCGCTTCGACGACGCCGGCGGCACCTTCATCGACACGTCCGAGTCGTACCAGGCCGGCGAGTCGGAGGAGATCCTCGGCGAGCTGCTGACCGGACGGCGCGACCGCTTCACGCTGGCCACGAAGTTCTCCGGCGGCAGCGGGTCCGACCGGGGCGTCGCGGCCACCGGCAACAGTCTCAAGAACATGCGGCGCGCCGTGGAGGACAGCCTGCGCCGGCTGCGTACCGACCACATCGACCTGTTGTGGGTGCACTTCCCCGACGGAGTGACGCCCATGGAAGAGATCCTGCGCGGATTCGACGACCTGGCGCGGCAGGGCAAGATCCTGCACGGCGGGCTGTCCAACTTCCCCGCCTGGCGTTCCGCCCACGCCGTCGCCCTCGCGGAGGCGCGCGGCCTGGCCCCGATCATCGGTGTCCAGTTCGAGTACAGCCTGGTGGAGCGGACCGCGGAGCGCGAGATCCTGCCCATGGCCGAAGCCCTCGGGCTGGGCGGGGCGCTGTGGTCGCCGCTCGGCGGCGGGCTGCTCACCGGCAAGTACCGCACCAGCGGCGAGGGGCGGCTGCGCGACTGGGGGCGCATCGTCCACACCGAGGACAGCCGGCAGAAGACCGCGGTGGTGGACGCCGTCCTGACCGTGGCCAAGGAGACAGGTGTACGTCCCGCACGGGTCGCCGTCGCCTGGGTGCGGGAGCGCGCCGAGCGCTCGGTGACCCCGCTCGTACCGGTGATCGGCCCGCGCACCCTGGCACAGCTGGAGGAGTACCTCGGTGCGCTGGACGTCCGCCTGGACGCCGAGCAGTACCGGCGCCTTGACGAGGCCAGCGGGGTTCCCCTCGGCCAGCCCCATGCTGTGATCGCCGAACAGGTCCCCTTCGTCCTGGGCGGCGACGCCTCTCGCTTCCGTACCCCCGCGGTACCGCTCGCCTGACCACCGCCCCCGTCGCTGGGAAAGCCGGCAGGCCCCGCGCATTCGCCACAACCGCACACCGATTCCGCAACCACACAGGCGTCACCACGCCGAGTGAGTTTGATATTCACACCCAAAGGAGAGATCCATGCCTTCCGTACTGATCACCGGCGCGTCCAAGGGCATCGGCCGGGCCACGGCCACCGAGTTCGCGGCACGCGGCTACCGCGTCATCGCCACCGCCCGTGACCCCCGCGCACTGGAGGACCTCAAGGTCGACGAACGGCTCAGGCTCGACGTCACCGACCAGGCCGGCGTCGACGAGGCCATAGCCGCCGCAGGCGAGGTCGACGTCCTCGTCTCCAACGCGGGAACGATCTTCGTCGGCTCGGTGGAAGCGAGCCCCGTCGCCGAGATCGAGCGACTCTTCGCCCAGAACACCGCCGGCGCCATCCGCGTCACCCAGGCGGTGCTCCCGCAGATGCGCGAGCGCGGAAACGGACGCCTGCTGTTCGCCTCCAGCCTCGTGGGCCGGATCGTGTTCTCCGGGGGCGCCGCCTACGCGGCCACCAAGTGGGCGCTCGAAGCGTTCGGCGAGGCCCTGGCGCTGGAAACCGGCCCGTTCGGCATCCACACCACCTTGCTGGAACTGGGCACGGTGAACTCCGGCGCGCTCGACAACCCGCTGGTCTACCGGCTGCCCGACGACCCGTACACCGCGCTGGCCACCGACCGTATGGACGGCACCGGCGCCCTCTCCACGGAGGAGGCCGCCCGCGCCATCGCCGACGCCGCGGAGCTCGACGCGCCGCCGCTGCGCCTGCCGGTCGGCGGC
>NZ_WWJY01000487.1 GCF_009865405.1 Streptomyces sp. SID3212
CCGGCCCTGTGCGAACAGCAGGGCCGCGCGGCGGGCGAGTGGTTCCACGGCGTCCCACGGACGCCCCGCCGCAAGGCTCCGGCCGGCCGCCACGTCGAACAACCGCTCGGCGCGCGCCTCCTCGCCCTCCCCCAGGGCCAGCCCGGCCAGCATCATCTCGGCGCCGGCGACGAGATCCTGGAGTCCGTCCACCTGGTCCGTACGGTCGATGAAGCCGGCCAGCTCCCGTGCCAGTTCGCCGTCCGTACGGTCCGTCCCGTCGGCCTCCTTGCCACGGAGGTGGGCCTCGATCCGGATCCGGGTGAAGTCGACGGTGGCGACCCGGCGCGCCCTCGACTCGTCGGACGCGTCCAGGGCCCGCGCGGACGCGGCCGCCGCGGCCAGCAGCGCGCGTGCCTCCTCGGATCCGGCCCCGAACTGGACCGCCGAGGTGGCCCCGTACAGCTCGGCGAGGACGGCCCGTCCCGGCTGCCCGCTCGTCCGGTAGGCGTCCAGGGTCTCCGCGAACAGCGCGCGGGCGCGTGGGTCACCGGCCCGCGACGCGTGCAGGGCGCGCCGTTCCAGCAGGTCGGCGGCGAGCCGGGGATCGGGCTCCGCGCCCGTGGTGTCGATCCGGTGCGCGACGCGGTCCCACAGAAGGGCCGCGCCCGGGTGTCCCTGCGCCCTGGAGGCCCGTGCCCGCCCGACCAGCTCGGCCAGCTCGGCCAGCTCGGCCAACTCCAAGGCCTCGGCCGGCTCCAAGCCCTCGGCCGACTCGTCGACCCCGGCCGCGCCGACCGCACCGGCCACGCCCGCCCGTACGGAAGGACCGTCCGCCGCCTCACCCCCTCGCGGACGCGGCGCCGCCCCCGACACCGGCAACAAGGGACTGCGCACCCCGAGCGGCAGCGCGTCCGTCAACGGCCGCCGCGTCAGGCGCTCCGCCAGCCGCCCCGAGACATGACCCGAGCCGTTACGGACGTCGAACCGCCTGACGATCGCCGACACCTGCCCGTACAACAGGTCCGCCAGCTCGGACACCGTACGGCCGACCCCCTCGTACGGGACGGCCGGGCGGTCGCCGTGCCCGAGGTCGGTCAGCCGGCTCAGCAGGACGAGGATCCCGCCGTTGAACTCCAGCTGGGCGTCGGCGTCGGCGAGCGGTCCCAGGTGCGCGGTGTGCTCGGAGAGGATCTCCAGACCGCGCGACTCGTTGCCGGTCAGGGCGCAGAACTCGATGTGCTCACCGACAGCGCGGAGAAGACTCTCGTTGCCCCGCGCCATGCGGTATCCCCGCAGGTGGTGGGAGCGGGCCTCGTCGGCGCGCCCCAGCCGGACCAGCGGCAGCAGGGAGTGGGCGAGCGCCCGGTGGGGCTCCTCCATGCACGTCTTCCGCCCGGCCAGGACGGGCTCCCAGACCTCGACCGCCCTGGCGTCGTCCTCCCGGTCCACCCAGTAGCGTCCCTGGTTGCTGAGCTCGCAGGCGTGGCAGTCGCTCATCCGGTCGCGTTCGGCGGCTGCCCAGGCGCTCATGGCCCGGTCCGCGCGTCCGGTGTCGCCGAGGGAGTCGGCGAGGATGAACTCCGCCTGCCGTACGGCCCGTTCGCTGTGGCCCGCCAGCCGGTAGCGGCGCTCCATCTCGGTGAGCCAGCGCTCGACCGCGTCGAGCGGGATCTCGGGCGACTCGACGATGTTCCCCGTGACCCATTTGAAGCGCCAGTACAGGCCGTGCACCTCGTGGCCGGCGAAAACCGACGGGTCGCGGTCGTACTCCTGGAGGAGGCGTGCGAAGGGCACCATCATCTTCGTGCGCTCGGCGCTGTATTCGTACGCGTCGATGAGCGCGGTCAGCGCCCGGCGGAACAGCGGCCGGTCGCCCGACGCCTCGGCCGCCGCCGACAGCGCCTCGGCGTGCGCGATGCGCGCGGCGCCGTGCGGGGCGGACGCGTTCTCGGCGAGGCCGCGCTCGATCTCGCCGGGGGTCAGCGCGGTCACTTCGGGTCCTCCTCGGAGGCGGCCTGAGGGGCGGTGGCCTGCGGGGTGCCGGGGTGGGTCGCCCATTCGAGGAGCCCGAGGAAGGCGCGGTTGAGCAACGTGGTGTCGTGGGGGCGCAGCGGGCGCTGTGACATCAACAGGGCCTGTCCGTAGAGGGACTCGACGGCGAGGCCGGTCAGCTCGGTGTCGGGCAGGGCAGCGATGCGCCGGATCAGCGGGTTGTTGTGGTTGAGGACGAGCCGCGCGCGCGGCGCCGCGCCCCGCAGCGCCCCGAGGATGTCGCCCCAGAGCGCGTCGGCGCCTTCCTGGGCGGTCGCCCGGTCCCGTTCGTGCCGGGCCTGACGGTCGTCGAGGAACAGCGCGGGCACCGTGACCGGCTGGAACGCGCGCAGCGCGACGTCGCAGCCCAGCGGCGAGAGCCGCGCGCGGGCGGTCGCGAGGAACGAGGCGAGGGCCAGCTCGGCCGTGGTCCCGACCACGTCGAGGCGGTCCGTGACCGCCCCCGCGTCCAGTTCCGTGACCCGGATGCCCGGCCGGACCGCGGGCAGCAGGGCGAGCAGGTCGGCGTCGTACGTGTATCCGGCGTTGACGACACCCAGGCCGTGCGCCGCCGCGATGGGCGCGATCTGGCGGAACTCCTCGACGGTCCTGGTGAAGTGGACCTCGCCGTGCGCGGCGGCGAACTCGTCCAGGCTCACCTGCCCGTCGCTGGTCTCGAACGGCAGCCAGGGCAGCATCAGGTCGAGCAGCTCGGCGTCGTGCCGGGCGAGGGACTTCACCCCGAGGTGATGGACGCTCAGGAAGGCGGCGAGCCGTTCCGGTTCGCCCGCGGCGAGGCCGGTGAGCCAGTCGCGGATCCGCGCGCCGAGCGCGTCCCTGACGGCGGCGAGGGTCTCGTCGTCGTACAGGTTCTCCCGGGAGGCGGTGGGCCGCAGCGTGTCGGTGTCCAGGACCACGCGGACGAAGAACGCCCACTCCGGGAGCAGGTTGTCCGCGTGGTCCGTGAGCAGCATGCCCTTGAGATACACGCGATGGCCCGCCCGGTGGGCGGGGCTGGTCGCCTCCGGCAGGACGTACGCCACTCCGCGCACCCCCGCGACGGGCAGGTCCAGGTCGATGGTGTCGAGCGGCGAGAACCCGAACACGCGCGCGCAGTGCCCGGCGAGGGCGACCCGGCGCGCGCCCGGCGTGGGATGGGGGCGGTCCCAGACGGCGGGGCGGTCGGTGACCGGGCGCTCGTTGCCCGCGTCGTCGGCGAAGGTGATGTCGTACGGCAGCAAGGAGCCGAAATCGCGGGCCAGTTCCTCGACGCGCGCGGGGGCCGTCCACTCCTCCGCGCCGGGGCGCGGTTCCAGATGGACGGTCGTGCCGGGCTCGGGACGGGCCTCGTCGGGCAGGACACGGACGGTGTACGAACCGTCGTCGCTGGCGAGCCACTCGACCGGCGGGGCGTCGGGCGTACGCGCGGAACGCGTGACGACCCGGATCTGCCGCGCGACCACGAAGCAGGCGAGCAGGCCGATGCCGAACTGGCCGAGGAACTCGCGGCGGGCGCTCTCCAGGCCGTGCTCACCGCCGCGCTTGGAGCTGCGGCCGATGGTGGCGAGCAGGGTGTGCACCTCGTCGGCGGTCAGGCCGATGCCGCTGTCCTCGATGGAGACCTGGCCACCGTGGGCGGCGAGCCGGATCCGGACGACGGCGGCGGGGTCGTGGGCACGGCGTGCGGTGACGGCGTCCACCGCGTTCTGGAGCAGTTCGCGTACGTAGACCCGCGGGCTGGAGTACAGGTGGTGGGAGAGCAGATCGACCAGACCACGCAGGTCGACCTGAAAGGTGTTGACGGCGGGATCAGGGATTCCGGCCCGTGCTGTGGGCGTCATGGGGCAGCACCTCGCGTGCTCGCATACGGGAGTTGACGATCGCGAGGTCCCCCCTCACAGATCGCGAAGCAAGAACCAGCCTAGGGCCGACCACTGACAATCCCGGTGGAATTTCCCCGCCCCACAGCACACCCGGCGTCCGCCCCACAGCACACCCGGCGTCCCGCCCCGCAGCCCGCCCGACGCGCCCCGCCAGGGCCGCCCCCGGCGCGGCGCGCGGCACTCACATGTGCGCCCCTCCGCACGCCCGTGCACCTTCGTACGTGAGAATGGCCCGGTGACCTCCACTGACGACTCCCCGCTCCCCGCCCGGCCCCGGCTGATCGCCACCGATCTCGACGGCACCCTGCTGCACGACGAGAAGACCGTCTCGGACCGTACGATCGCCGCGCTGGCCGCCGCCGAGCAGGCCGGCATCGAGGTCTTCTTCGTCACGGGCCGGCCCGCCCGGTGGATGGACGTCGTACGGGAGTACGTCCACGGCCACGGCCTGGCGATCTGCGCGAACGGCGCGGCCGTCGTCGACCTGCGCGCCGGCGGAGAGCTGCTCCGCGTCCGCCCGCTGGACCGCGCGACCGCCCTCGACGTCGTACGGGCCCTGCGCGACGCGGCGCCCGGCACGACCTTCGCGATCGAGCTGAGCACCGGCATCCACTACGAACCGGACTATCCGGCCTTCCACCTGGACCCGGGCGCGAGTGTCGCCGCCGCCGAGAAGCTCCTGCACGAGGACGAGCAGGGCTCGGCCGCCCCCGTACTGAAGGTGCTCGCCCACCACCCCGACCTGACCCCGGACGGCTTCCTGACGGCGGCCAGGACGGCCGCGGGCGGCCTCGCGTCCTTCACCCGCTCCAGCCCGACCGCGCTGCTGGAGATCAGCGGCCTGGGCGTGAGCAAGGCGAGCACCCTCGCGCTGTGCTGCGCCGAACGCGGCATCTCCTCGGACGAGGTCGTCGCGTTCGGGGACATGCCGAACGACCTGGAGATGCTGACCTGGGCCGGGACGTCGTACGCCATGGGCAACGCCCACCCCGACGTGCTGGCCGCCGCCTCGGGACGCACCCTCACCAACAACGAGGACGGCGTCGCGGTGGTCATCGAACAGATCCTCGCCCGCCTCTGACAGGGCCGCCGACGGAGCCCACGACGGAGGCGTGAGGGGAGATTCCACGGCCACCGAACGGCCCGCCTCCTAAAGAGGCGCCTCCCACACCACCGTCGTACCGCCGCCGCCCTCCCCCAGACCCGCCACGCACCTGCTCGATCCGCCCAGCGACTCCGCCCGCCGCTGGAGATTGCGCAACCCGCTGCGCCGGCCGCCCTCGGGCAACCCCACCCCGTCGTCCGCCACCGACAGCCGGACCGCCTCATGACCGTCGGGCAGCCGGACGGTGGCGTCGACGACCACCTCGATCCGGGTGGCGTGCGCGTGCCGGAAGGCGTTGGAGAGGGCTTCGCGCAGCGCGGCGATCAGGTTCTTCCCGGTGAGTTCGCCGACCCGGCCGTCGACCGGTCCGACAAAGCGGTGGGACGGCTGGAACCCCAGGGGCACGGCCGCCGTCTTGATCTCGCGCAGGACCCGGGTCCGCAGCCCCGACGGCGCCTCCGCCGGGCCCCGCTGCAACGCGAAGATGGCGGTACGGATCTCCTGGATGGTCACGTCCAGCTCGTCCACGGCCCGGCCGATGCCCTGGTGCGCCTCCTGGGCGACCGGGCCGCGCTGGGCGCTCTCCAGCATCATCCCGGTGGCGAAGAGCCGCTGGATGACCAGGTCGTGCAGGTCGCGGGCGATCCGGTCCCTGTCTTCCAGGACGGCCAGCCGCTCCCGGTCGCGCTGCGCGTCGGCCATCATCAGCGCCAGGGCCGCCTGCGAGGCGAACTGGGTGGCGAGGATGCGTTCGGTCTCGGTGAAGCGGCGCGCGCCGCGCGGACGCGGGGTGACCAGGGCGCCCAGCACTCGCCCCCCGCTGTGGAGCGGCAGCAGCATGCACGGGCCGTACCCCTGCGCCATGTCGGTGATCATGCGCGGGTCGGTGGTGGAGTCGTCCACGAAGACGGACTCGCCGGCCAGCAGGGACCGTACGACCGGGCTCTCGGGGGGAGCGGTCATGCCGAGCCTGGAGGACGGGTGGTGGCGGTCGGAGGAGATCGCGACGATCTCCAGCCCGTCGCCCGGCGTGGGCAGCATGACGACGCCGGCCGCCGAGTCGGCGAGGCTGCGGGCCTGTTCCGCGACCACCGCGAGGGCGTCGGCCCCGCCGTTGGAGAGCAGCGCCGTGGTGACGGCGACGGAGCCGTCGATCCACCGCTCGCGCTGCCTGGCCGCCTCGTACAGCCGCGCGTGGCCGATGGCGATCCCCGCCTCCGTGGCGAGCACCCGCAGGACGTGCAGATCCTGGTCGTCGAACGCGGCCGCCGCGTCCTCGCCCGCCTCCGCCTCCCCCACGCCGGAACCGGAACCGGTATCGGTATCGGTATCGGTATCGGAACCTTCCGCGTCCTTGTCCTTGGACGCACGCTTCTCGGCGAGATACAGGTTCCCGAACAGCGCGCCGTGCACCCGGATCGGCACCCCGATGAACGTGCGCGTCGGCGGCCCCTCCCGCCCCTCACCGTCATCGCCGGGACCCGTCTCGTGCTCGCCGAGTCTCACCGGCCCCGACTGCTGGATCAGCGCGCCCAGCAGGCCCCTGAGCCCGTCGGGCCTGCCTCCGACCAGCCGTACCTCCTCCGCGCCGACCCCGTAGGTCACGAAGTCGGAGAGACCGTCGCCGGACTCGTCGACCACACCGATAGCCGCGTAACGGGCGTCCGCGAGGTGGGCCGCCGTCTCACAGATCCGGTCGAGCGTGGAGTGCAGTTCGAGCCCCGTCCCGACCGACCGCATGGCCTCCAGCAGCTGCGGCACCCGTGCCGTGAGCTCGGTGGACAGGCCCTGGAGGCTGCGCGCCGCACGGGTGGCGGCCTCCAGGTGTTCCGTCGACTCGGGCACTGTCATGCCCTTGAGCGTAGTAAGTCCTATTTGATGGGGAAAGTCGGCGACCCTGACACAGGCAAGGTCGGCGGTCCCGATACGGGCAGCAGATCACCGGCCCGCTCCCGCTCCAGCATCCGCCGCAGCGGCCCGTCCTCGGCGATCAGCCGGTCGTACCGCCCCCGCTGTACGGTCCTGCCCTCGTCGAGCACGATCACCTCGTCGACCGCGTCGAGACCGCGCAGCCGGTGGGTGATCAGCAGCGTCGTCCGCCCCTCCGTCACCTCCAGCAGGTCGGCGGTCAGCGCGTCCGCGGTCGCCAGGTCCAGATGTTCGGCCGGCTCGTCCAGGACCAGCACGGGGAAGTCGGCGAGCAGCGCCCGGGCGAGTGCCAGGCGCTGGCGCTGGCCCCCGGACAGCCGGGCGCCGTGCTCGCCGACCAGCGTGTCCAGCCCCCCGGGCAGCGAATCGGCCCACTCCAGCAGCCGCGCCCCGCGCAGGGCGTCACGCAGCTCGCCGTCGGTCGCGTCGGGGCGGGCGAGTCTCAGGTTCTCCCGTACGGAACTGTCGAAGAGGTACGCGTCCTGGGCGCACAGCCCCACGAACCGCCGGACCGTGTCGCCGTCGAGCGTGGCGGTGTCCGTGCCGCCGAGCAGGCAGCTGCCCTCGCGCGCGTCCAGGAAGCGCAGGAGCACCTGGGCGAGCGTGGTCTTCCCGGCACCCGACGGGCCGACCACGGCGACCCGCCGGCCCGGGGTCAGGGTCAGGTCGAAGCCGGTGAGCGCGTCGCGGCGCTGCCCCG
>NZ_WWJY01000488.1 GCF_009865405.1 Streptomyces sp. SID3212
GGTCCGCGCGGGGTGTCCGCCGGGGTGCGCGAGGGCGAGCGCGCCGCCCGTACCCGCCAGGACGAGACACACGGCGAGCGCCACACGTCCGCGTCGTACACGGCGGGCGGGCGGGGGCTCTGCCTGCGGTCCCGGGGGGACGTGGTGGAAGAGGTCACGTAGCGGCACGGAAATGGATGCTAGTTGCAGTTATCGCGGCGGACGGGGACGACTCGGTGAAGTTCGGCCGAAATCAAGATGTCCGACCGACGCCGTGGGCGCCGGCCGGACGGACGTCTCCGGTCGCTGCCGGCTAGTCGATTCCGCGCAGGATGTGCGGCTCCGAGAGGTCGTCCTCGTACCCCGCCAGTCGGATCGGGGCCGACCTGGCCCACACTTCGAGGTTGCCGAGCTTCTCCGGTCTGCGGGTCGGTTCGCCGGGCTCCGCGGCCCGGTCCTCGCTCGTCTTGATGTCTGGTGTCACGGCGCACTCCTCTGTGTCGCGCAACTCTGGGACAGGGGCAGTTCCGTCGCGGTGGCGCCGTCTACTCGGGCGGGACCGCGGCCGTGGTAGTGGGCCTGTCCCCGCGCGGCCGTGAGGATGGTGTATCCCCGGGTGTTGGCCGCGTGTGCCCCTCAGATTAACCAGATGAGCGGCTGCCCGCTCGACCGGGCTCACCGAGGGGTGAACTTTCCGGCCGAACGGCCCCTACCAGTTGGCGGGCGCGTAGTCCTTGAGGAAGCAGCCGTACAGGGCCTCGCCGCGCTCGCCGCGCACGATCGGGTCGTATACGCGCGCCGCGCCGTCGATGAGGTCGAGCGGGGCGTGGAAGCCCTCGTCGGCCAGGCGCATCTTGTCCGGGTGCGGGCGCTCGTCGGTGATCCAGCCGGTGTCGACGGCCGTCATGAGGATGCCGTCGGACTGGAACATCTCCTGGGCGCTGGTCCGGGTGAGCATGTTCAGCGCGGCCTTGGCCATGTTCGTGTGCGGGTGGCCCGCCCCCTTGTAACCACGGCTGAAAACACCCTCCATGGCGGAGACGTTGACCACGTACGTGTGGGTCGCCGCGGCGGCGGCCATCGCCCGGCGCAGCCGGCTGATGAGGATGAACGGCGCGGTGGAGTTGCACAGCTGGACTTCGAGCAGTTCGACCGCGTCGACGTCGGACACCGTCTGCACCCAGCTGTTGGTGTGGTGCAGGTCGGGCACCAGGCCGCCGGCGTCGATGGCGGTGCCCGCCTCGATCCTGGCGAGGGTGGCGGAACCGCCGACGAGCGCGAGTCCGGTGACGTCCGTGGCGGACAGGGCCTCGGCCGCCCCGGAGGGCAGGACCGCCTGGGCCCCGCTGCCGAAGGCCCCGATGACGTGGGAGGCGGGGAGTTCCCCGGCGGGCAGGGGCGCGGACTCGGCGGCGAGCAGCTCGCTGTAGGCCTGCGGGGAGCGGCGTACCGTCTGGGCCGCGTTGTTGATCAGGATGTCCAGCGGGCCCTCGGCGGCGACGGAGTCGGCGAGCGCGACGACCTGGGCGGGGTCCCTCAGGTCGATGCCGACGATCTTGAGCCGGTGGATCCACTCGTCGCTGTCCTCCATCGCCTTGAAGCGGCGGACGGCGTCGGTGGGGAAGCGGGTGGTGATGGTGGTGTGGGCGCCGTCGCGCAGCAGGCGCAGCGCGATGTACATGCCGATCTTGGCCCGGCCGCCGGTGAGCAGGGCGCGGCGGCCCGTGAGGTCCGTACGGGCGTCGCGGCGGGCGCGGTTCTCGGCGGCGCAGGACGGGCAGAGCTGGTGGTAGAACGCGTCGACCTCGACGTACCGGGTCTTGCAGATGTAGCAGGAGCGGGGGCGGCGGAGGATGCCCGCGATCGCCCCGGCGACGGACGACGACGGCAGCAGCCCCTGTGTCTCGTCGTCGATCCGCTCGGCGGAGCCGGTGGCGGTGGCCTCGGTGACCGACCGGTCGTGGGCGGTCTTGGAGGCGCGGCGCTCCTGGCGGCGGCGCTGCTTCACCGTCCGGTAGATCCCGGCGGTGGCCCGGCGCACGGCGATCGCGTCGGGGTGGTCGACGTCGATCTTGTCGAGTTCGTCCAGCACGCTCAGACAGACGGCCAGCCGGTCGGGGTCGATGCCGGGGCCGTGCGCCAGGCTCTCGCCGTACGCCGGGTTGTCCTCTGTCACCGTCATCGCCGCTGCCGTTCCTCACTCGCCCGCGCGCTGGTGCGCGGGTCACTCGTGCGCAGGTCAGGAGCATACCGATGTGTCGGGTGTCAACAAAATCCCTCAGGTCACCCGGTGCTCACCCGGCTGGTGTCCGGCAGCGGGACCCGGGCGTCCAGGAAGGTGGTGGTCCTCCGGAGCCGGAAGCCGAGCGATTCGTACAGCCTGATGGCGTTCGTGTTCTGCGCGGCGGTGTGCAGGAACGGGACGTCGCCGCGCTCCCGGATGCCGTGGGCGACGGCGAGGACGAGCCGTGCCGCCAGTCCCTGGCCCCGGTGGGCGGGGTCGGTGCAGACCGCGCTGATCTCCGTGTGGCCGACGGGCCGCATCCGCTCCCCGGCCAGGGCGACGAGCGCCCCCTCGCGACGGATGCCGAGGTAGGTGCCCATCTCGATGGTGCGGGGCATGAACGGGCCGGGCTGGGTGCGCGCGACCAGGTCGAGGATCTCCGGGACGTCGTCGGCGCCGAGCCGTACCGCCTCCGCGTCGGGGGCCGCGGCCACCCCGTCGTCGATCATCTGCACGCCCGCGATGCTGAAGGTGATCTCCCAGCCGGCCGGCGGGGGCACCCGCAGGCCGGGGAGCGCGACGGTGTTGCCGGGCCCGGTGATCGCGGCGATGTCCGCCCAGTCCTCGTCGTTCGGCTGGTCGGGGAGCGCCAGCCAGGGCGACACCTCGGGCGGGTAGCGCAGCAGCCGGCCCCGCCGTTCGGCGAAGTGCGCGTGCGGCCCGCTCAGGGAGGAGTAGGCGGGGTTGTCCAACGGGTGCGACACGGTGTTCATGCTCCGATCTCGATGACGATCTTGCCCTGGATGTGGCCCTCTTCGACGGCGCGCAGCGCCTCGCCGGCCCGCTCCAGCGGGTACGTCCCGGTGACGTACGGGCGCAGCACCCCGCTCACGGCGAGTTTCGCGACCTCGTCCAGGACCTCCGTGCCGCGCTTCCGCAGCACGGGCTCCCCGCCGAGGCGCCCGACCGTCTGCCGGTCGCCCGCGCTGATCAGTTTCGTACGGTCCTCGACGAGGACGGCCACGGCCTCCAGGTCGGCGCCGCCGACCAGGTCGAACACCGCGTCGATCCCGTCGGGCGCCACGGCCCGTACGCGGGCGGCGACGTCGGG
Organism: Streptomyces sp. SID3212; assembly: GCF_009865405.1. Classification (GTDB taxonomy): domain Bacteria; phylum Actinomycetota; class Actinomycetes; order Streptomycetales; family Streptomycetaceae; genus Streptomyces. The sequence continues at coordinate 3,315 of NZ_WWJY01000488.1, forward strand.
GCCCGGGGTCACGTGGGCGACGCCGAGCGATTCCACGAAGTCCTTCTTGCCCGCGCTCGCCGTGCCGACGACCCGCAGACCGCGGCCGATCGCGATCTGCGCGGCGGCGACACCCACGCCGCCGCCGACGCCGGTGATCAGGAGGGTGGCGCCGGGCGGGAGGTCCAGCTGGTTGACGCCGTCGTACGCGGTCGCGGCGGCGACCGGCAGCGTGGCCGCGTCGGTGAACGACAGCGCGTCCGGCTTGTGCGCGGCGATGGCGGCCGTGACGAGGGTGTGCTCCGCGTATCCGCCGGTGGCGGCCGAGCCGAAGACGGCGTCGCCGGGCGCGAACCCGGTGACGTCGGGTCCGACTGCCTCGACCACACCGGAGACCTCGCCGCCGAGGACGACGGGGAAGTGCGGCGCCGGGGCGCCGGGGCTGCTGAAGCCGGTACGGATCTTGTGGTCGACCGGGTTCACCCCGGCCGCGCGGACGGCCACGAGCAACTGTCCCGGGCCCGGTTCCGGCTTCTCCGGCAGCTCCACGAGTGCTTCTGTCTCGGGGCCGCCGTTGCGGGTGAAGACGTATGCCTGAGTCATCGGAACTCCTCCGTTCGGCCGACGGTGTGGCTCGGTGTCGCCGGGCCTCGGCAGCCGTACCTCGGTAGCCGTACCTCGGCCCACAAAGAGGGAAAGCGGATCACCGGACGGCTATTCCCGGGATCACACGCTGTTCACGCACCCGCAACAATCCGCGACGGGGCGCGACGAGGGAGCGGCCTCACAGGGCGCGACGGAACGGGCGGCCGGGGAGATCCCCGGCCGCCCGCCGTACCGCGCGTCGTCGTGTCGGCCGACGGAGGGCCGGCCGATGGGGTCAGGCGACGGGGTCAGGCGACGACCTGGCCCTTGCCGAGGGCGATGATGCCGTTCTTGGAGACGGTGTAGAGCGCCCCGTCCCGCTCGGGGTTGACGCCGATCGTCGCGCCGGGCGGTACGTCCACGTTCTTGTCGAGGATCGCGTTCCTGACCACCGCGCCCCGCCCGATCCGTACGTTGTCGTGGAGCACCGACCCCTGCACCACCGCCCCCTCCGAGACGACCACCCCGGGCGAGAGGACGGAGCGGGTGACCTGGCCCCGGATGACACAGCCGGGGCTGACGATCGACTCGCCCGCGATGCCGCCCGCCACGAAGCGCGCGGGCGGCAGCTGGGTGGAGTGGGTGTAGATGGGCCAGCGGCGGTTGTCGAGGTTGAAGGCCGGCTGGTGCGAGATCAGGTCCATGTGGGCGTCGTAGTACGAGTCGAGGGTGCCGACGTCGCGCCAGTAGCCGTGCTCGGCGGGCGTCTCGCCGGGGACGTGGTTCTCGGTGAAGTCGTAGACCTGGGCCGCGCCGCGCTCGGTGAGCATCGGCAGGATGGAGCCGCCCATGTCGTGCACCGAGTTCTCGTCCTCCGCGTCCCGGTGCAGCGCGTCCACGAGGACCTTCGTCGTGAAGAGGTAGTTGCCCATCGAGGCGAAGACGCGCCCGGGGTCCCCCGGCAGACCCGGCGGGTCGGCCGGCTTCTCCAGGAAGCTGTCGACCTGGACGCCGTCCGAGGCCGGGGTGATGATCCCGAACGAGGAGGCCTCCGCTCTGGGCACTCTGATCCCGGCGACGGTGACGCCCGCGCCGTTCTCGATGTGCTGCTGGAGCATCTGGCGCGGGTCCATGCGGTACACGTGGTCGGCGCCGAAGACCGCGATGTAGTCGGGCTGTTCGTCGTGGACGAGGTTGAGCGACTGGAGGATCGCGTCCGCGCTGCCCAGGTACCAGTGCGGCCCGAGCCGTTGCTGGGCGGGGACCGGGGTGACGTAGTTCCCCAGCAGGCTGGACATCCGCCAGGTGGTGGTCACATGGCGGTCCAGTGAGTGCGACTTGTACTGCGTGAGCACGCAGACGCGCAGGATGTCCGCGTTCACCAGATTGGACAGGACAAAGTCGACGAGGCGGTACGTACCGCCGAACGTCACCGCCGGTTTGGCCCGGTCCGCGGTGAGCGGCATCAGGCGTTTGCCTTCCCCGCCCGCCAGAACGATTCCGAGCACCGAAGGTCCACCGCGCATCGCCGCTCCCTACTCGTCCGTACTCTCAGAAGCCCTGATCGGGCTTCAGCAGCTTCCGGTACACCTCGCGCGTACGCAGGGCGACCTGGTCCCAGCCGAATTCGCGTACGGCGCGCTCCCGTCCCGCTACCCCCATCGAGGCCGCCGACTCCGGATCGTCGAGAACCCGGTTGAGCGTTTCGGTGAGGGCCGACTCGAAGGCGGCCGGGTGGCGCTCGTCGTACGGCACGAGGAGGCCCGTACGCCCGTCGTCCACGACCTCCGGGATGCCGCCCACCGCGGAGGCGACCACCGCCGTCCCGCAGGCCATCGCCTCCAGGTTGACGATGCCGAGCGGCTCGTACACCGAAGGGCAGACGAACACCGCCGCGTGCGTGAGCAGTTGGACCACCTCGGGGCGCGGCAGCATCTCGGGGATCCAGTGCACGCCGTCGCGGGTGCGCTGCAACTCCTCGACCAGCTCGCGGAACTCGCGCTCGATCTCCGCGGTGTCCGGCGCGCCGGCGCACAGCACGAGCTGGGCGTCGGGGTCGAGGGCGCGGGCGGCGCGCAGCAGGTGCGGGACGCCCTTCTGGCGGGTGATGCGGCCGACGAAGAGCACGAACGGGCGGTCGGGGTCGAGGCCGATCCGCTCCAGGACGTCCGTGGCCGGATCCGGCCGGTACAGGTGCGTGTCGATGCCGTTGTGGACGACGTGCACCCGGTCCGGGTCGAGCGCGGGGTAGGCGGCCAGGATGTCGGCGCGCATGCCGTGGGAGACGGCGATCACGCCGTCGGCGGCCTCGACCGCCGTGCGCTCGGCCCAGCTGGAGAGCGCGTACCCGCCGCCGAGCTGCTCGGCCTTCCACGGGCGCAGGGGCTCCAGCGAGTGGGCCGTCATCACGTGCGGGATGCCGTGGAGCAGCTTGGCGACGTGGCCGGCGAGGTTCGCGTACCAGGTGTGGGAGTGGACCAGCTCGCGGCCTTCGAGCGCGGCGGCCATCGCCAGGTCCACCGAGAAGGTGCGCAGCGCGTCGTTGGCGCTGTCGAGCCCGGCGGCGGCGCGGTGGCGGAAGACCCGGTCGCGGGCGTCGGCCGCGGGGTCGGTGCTCTCGCCCCAGCAGTGCACGTCGAGATCGGTCAGGGTCCGCAGCTCCCGGGCCAGGAACTCCACATGGACACCGGCCCCGCCGTAGACGTCCGGCGGATACTCCCGCGTCAGCAGCCCCACCCTCACGCCGTACCCCTGTCGTAGCCGCTGGATCGATAACAGTGCCGGTCAGCCTGCCACACGCGGTGTCAGGAGCCGACGCCAGTCATGGTCACCCGGAATCGGCCCCGGCGGAAGAGCGTTGCGGAGGCCGGTCGAAGACGCAGTCCCCGCACAGCCCACCGCCCGGACACCGGTAGTGGAGACAGCAGCTCCGCCGTCGGAAGGACCCTGCCCCGTAATCGCCTGTGGCACGCAGGTCCCGGTGATCGAAAAGCTCGGCGGCCAGGGCGTGCGCCCGGACCGCCACCTCGGGCCGGCCGT
>NZ_WWJY01000489.1 GCF_009865405.1 Streptomyces sp. SID3212
CTCGTCGGTGACCCGGGCGGCCTCCGCGCGGGCGGCGGCCAGCGACTGCTCGGCCTCGGCGCGCGACTCGTCCAGCAGGCGGCGCGCCTGGGACTCCGTCCTGGCGCGCAGCTGCTCGGCCCAGGCGACGTTCTCGTTGACGTGCGACTCGACGGTCTGGCGGCGCTCGGCCAGCTCCTGGTCGAGGCGCTGGCGCCGCTGGACGGCCTCCGCGTGCAGCTCGGCCTGGAGCCTGGCCTGGTGCTCGGCGTGCTCCTGGAGGATCCGCTGCGTCTGGGCGCGGGCGTCGCGCAGCTCGCGCTCGGCGTCCGTGCGCATCTGCTCGGCCTGGATCTGGGCGTTACGGAGCAGCTGGTCGGCCTGGTAGCCGAGGTCGGCGTTGTCGTAGGAGGGACGGGTCGCCAGATTGCGGCGCGCCTCGTGCAGCTTGGCGCGCAATACCTCGACCTGGTAACCGAGGTCCTCGGCGTGCTGGACGGCCTTCTCCCGCGCGGTCTTCAGCCGTTCCATCTCGGCTTCGAACCGCGAGAGGTGGTCGTCGTCAGCTCGGTGGCTCTCCTGGCGTTCGTAGCCCCGCACTGCGCGGTCCCATCCGTCCCCTGGTCGCAACTGCCCTATAGAGCCCGTTCTTTCGGTGAACGGCCCCCCCGGGGAATGGTGTCAGATCTTCGGTCGGGGCGCGGCCCCGGCCCGGCCCCGGCCCGGAGCGGTCCACTCTACCGGGCCGGGAATGCCTGGGGTCAGTGCTCCGGGGCCGAGGTGACCAGTTCTGTGAGGACTCCGTGACAGTCTTTGGGATGCAAAAAGGTGATGCGTGAGCCCATGGAACCGGTACGGGGCTCGTCGTACAGCACCCGGACACCCTTCTCGCGGATGTCCTGGGAGTCGCCGTCGACATCGGCCGTACCGAACGCGAGGTGATGGACCCCCTCACCGTTCTTGGCCAGCCACTTCCCGACGGCCGAGTCCTCCCGGACCGGCTCCAGCAGCTGGAGGTACGAGGCCCCGCCGTCGGAGGTCCCGTTGATCCTGAGCATGGCCTCGCGGACGCCCTGTTCCTCGTTGACCTCGGTGTGGAAGACCTCGAAGCCGTAGGTGGCGCGGTAGAACTCGACGGTGGCGTCTAGATCGAAGCAGGCGATTCCGATGTGGTCGATGCGCGTCAGCATGGTCCCAGTGCAGCGCCACGGCGCCGGTTACGCAACGTGCGCGCCGTCACACGCACGGACGGGTGACCGGGGGCGCTACTCCTCAGTACATTGGAGTTAACCCTCGTTCACCTCCTCAGGCCGCACCGCAGCGGCAACACAAAGGGGATCGCGTCTGATGTCTGCTCTCACGTCCGATACGAACAAGACGAACAAGACCACCTCGGTGATCGTCGCGGGTGCCCGTACCCCCATGGGCAGGCTGCTCGGCTCCCTCAAGTCATTCTCCGGCGCGGACCTCGGCGGCCTCGCGATCAAGGGCGCGCTGGAGCGGGCCGGGATCGGCGGCGAGCAGGTGGAGTACGTGATCATGGGCCAGGTGCTCCAGGCCGGCGCGGGACAGATTCCGGCCCGCCAGGCGGCCGTCAAGGGCGGCATCCCGATGAACGTCCCCGCGCTGACGATCAACAAGGTCTGCCTCTCCGGGCTCGACGCGATCGCGCTCGCGGACCAGCTGATCCGCGCCGGCGAGTTCGACATCGTGGTGGCCGGCGGGCAGGAGTCCATGACCAACGCGCCGCACCTGCTGCCCAAGTCCCGCGAGGGATACAAGTACGGGGCCGTGGAGATGCTCGACGCCATGGCGTACGACGGGCTGACCGACTCCTTCGAGGACATCCCCATGGGCGCCTCCACGGAGAAGCACAACACGCGCCTGGGCATCGCCCGGCCGGCGCAGGACGAGTTCGGGGCGCTGTCCCACCAGCGGGCGGCGGCGGCCCGCAAGAACGGGATCTTCGAGGCCGAGATCGTGCCGGTGGAGGTCCCCCAGCGCAAGGGCGATCCGCTGCTCTTCAGCGAGGACGAGGGCATCAGGCCCGAGACGACGGTGGACTCGCTGGCCCGGCTGCGGCCCGCGTTCGCCAAGGACGGCACGATCACGGCGGGCACGTCGTCGCAGATCTCCGACGGCGCGGCGGCGGTCGTGGTGATGAGCCGCGCCAAGGCCGAGGAGCTGGGCCTGGAGTGGCTGGCGGAGATCGGCGCGCACGGCAATGTGGCGGGACCGGACAACTCGCTCCAGTCGCAGCCCTCGAACGCCATCAGGCACGCCCTCAAGAAGGAGGGCCTGGAGGTCGGGGACCTCGACCTGATCGAGATCAACGAGGCCTTCGCGGCGGTGGCGGTCCAGTCAATGAAGGATCTCGGGGTCTCCCCGGAAAAGGTGAACGTGAACGGCGGGGCGATCGCCCTCGGCCACCCGATCGGCATGTCCGGCGCCCGGCTGGTGCTGCACCTGGCGCTGGAGCTCAAGCGGCGCGGTGGCGGCGTCGGGGCGGCGGCGCTCTGCGGGGGCGGCGGCCAGGGCGACGCGCTGATCGTACGGGTCGCGAAGTAGCCGGTCCTTAGGATCCGTACGGCACAACAAGCAGGTGGCAGGAGGAACGGGAGCTGTGATGCAGGACGTCCCCGGGCTGGTGGCCCAGGCACGCGAGGGCCGGCCGCGGGCCGTGGCCCGGCTGATCTCCCTGGTGGAGGGGGCGTCCCCGCAGCTGCGCGAGGTGATGGCGGCGCTGGCCCCGCTCGCCGGCGGCGCGTACGTGGTCGGGATCACGGGCTCGCCGGGTGTCGGCAAGTCGACGTCGACCTCGGCGCTGGTGACCGCGTACCGGAAGGCGGGCAAGCGGGTCGCGGTGCTGGCCGTCGACCCGTCGTCGCCGTTCTCCGGCGGGGCGCTGCTGGGCGACCGGGTACGGATGTCCGAGCACGCGTCCGACCCCGGCGTCTACATCCGCTCGATGGCGACCCGCGGCCACCTCGGCGGGCTCGCCTGGTCCGCGCCGCAGGCGATCCGCGTCCTGGACGCGGCCGGGTGCGACGTGATCCTGGTGGAGACCGTCGGGGTCGGCCAGTCGGAGGTGGAGATCGCCTCCCAGGCCGACACGTGTGTGGTGCTGCTGGCCCCGGGCATGGGCGACGGCATCCAGGCGGCGAAGGCCGGGATCCTGGAGATCGGTGACGTGTACGTCGTCAACAAGGCGGACCGCGACGGCGCGGACGCGACGGCCCGCGAGCTGAACCACATGCTGGGCCTGGGCGAGGCCCGGGGCGCGGGCGACTGGCGGCCCCCGATCGTGAAGACGGTCGCGGCCCGGGGCCAGGGCATGGACGAGGTGGTCGAGGCGCTGGAGAAACACCGCGCGTGGATGGAGGAGCACGACGTCCTCACCACGCGCCGGGCCGCCCGCGCGGCCCGCGAGGTGGAGACCATCGCCGTCACCGCCCTCCGCGAACGCATCGCGGACCTGCACGGCGACCGCCGCCTGGAGACCCTGGCGGGCCGGGTGGCGGCGGGCGAACTGGACCCGTACGCAGCGGCGGACGAACTGATCGCCGGGCTCACGGAACAGGAAGACGCGCGCCAGCCCTGAACCGCCGCTTCCGGCCCGTCGTCCGTCCCGCGCCACGCACGACCGCCCGGCGTGGGGGCCCGGGCGGTCGTGGCGGGGGACGGGGGTGGATCGGCGGGTCAGTCGCGGTCAGTCGTCGTCGCCGTGGCCGCCGTGGTCGTCGTTGCGGTCGTCGTCGTGCCGATCGTCGTCGTCACGGTCGTGGCGGTCGTCCGTCGTCCTCGCCGGCGCGACCTGGCCCGACTTCGTGTGGACGGTCAACTCGTGCGTACGGCCGTCCTTGCCGCGTACGCCGACGTCCCAGGCGCTCGCGAAGTCGTCGTCCAGGTCCACGGAGGTCACCGTGCCGGGGACGGAGGCCAGGGCCGCCGCCGCGGCCTCCTGGGCGTCGACCGTGGCGGCGCGCAGCGCGGCGCGCTCGTCGCGGTTCTCCCGGTCGTCGTCCCCGTCGTCGTGGCGGCCGTCGTCGCGGCGGTCGTCCGGGCGCACCGTACCGGCCGCGTCGATCCTCACCTCGCGCCACCGGCCGTCCACGCCGAGCACCTCGACCTCCCAGACGCTCCCGCGATCGTCGTCCCGGTCGACCGACGACACGGCGCCGGGGTACTTCCTGAGCGCGGCGGCGGCCGCCTCGCTCGCGGTCACGGCCGTGGGCGTCGTGCCGCTCCTGTCGTCCGCCGACGGGTCCGTCACGCCCGGGACGGTGACGGGGGACGGCGGAGCGGTCCTGGCCGTACCGCCGTCGTCGTCCCGCCCTTCGCCGCCCACGGCGACCGCCGTGAACGTACCGCCGCCGACGAGTGCCGCCGCGGTGACGGCCGCGATCACCAGATTGCGCTTCATGGGGGATTCCTTCCAAAGTCGGTCCGTAGCAACTGACTTCACTCTGGACGGACGACCCTGAACGCAGCCTGAAGCCACCTGAAGAGATCTTCAGGTTCGGTTTGCGAAGCTGGAGGCATGCGGCTGCTGATCGTGGAGGACGAGAAAAGGCTCGCGGTCTCGCTGGCCAGGGGACTGACGGCCGAGGGCTTCGCCGTGGACGTCGTCCACGACGGCCTGGAAGGGCTGCACCGGGCCGGGGAGGGCGTCTACGACCTCGTCGTGCTCGACATCATGCTGCCCGGCATGAACGGCTACCGCGTCTGCGCCGCCCTGCGCGACGCGGGCAACGAGGTGCCGATCCTGATGCTGACCGCGAAGGACGGCGAGTACGACGAGGCCGAGGGGCTCGACACCGGCGCCGACGACTACCTGACCAAGCCGTTCTCGTACGTGGTCCTCGTGGCCCGCGTCAGGGCGCTGCTGCGCCGCCGGGGTACGGCCGGCGCCTCGCCCGTACTGCGGGCCGGCGCCCTGCGCATCGACACCGCCGCCCGCCGCGTCTTCCGCGACGAGACCGAAGTGTCGCTCACCGCCAAGGAGTTCGCCGTCCTGGAGCACCTCGCCGTCCGGGTCGGCGAGGTGGTCGGGAAACCCGAAATCCTGGAGCACGTCTGGGACTTCGCGTACGACGGCGACCCGAACATCATCGAGGTCTACATCAGCGCCCTGCGCCGCAAGATCGGCGCCGCGAGCATCCAGACCGTCCGGGGGGCCGGGTACCGGCTGGTGGCCGCGTGAGCCCCGCGCCGGGCCGCCGGGGCGGCCGGCTCTCCTCCGTACGCGCCAAGGCGTCCCTCGGCGCCACCCTGGTCGTCGCGGTCGCCCTGGTGGCGGCGGGGCTCGCGGTCCTGCTGTCGCTGCGCTCCGACCTCACCGACCAGGCGGACCGGCAGGCGGACGCCGCCGCGCGCGAGGTGGCGCTCGACATCATCGCCGAGCAGGTGCCCGGCAGGACGCCGTACAGCGGCCTGGAACTGCCCGGCGCCGAGGAGCACCCGGTCCAGGTCGCCGACGAGCAGGGGCGGTTGATCGCGGTCAGCGACGACCTGGAGGGGATCAGCGGTACGGGGGTGGCGGCGGTGACGCCCGTACGGAGCCCCGCCCCGGGGCCGACCGCCGCCGCACAGGACGACGACGGCGCACGGGACGACGACGGCGCGGAGGACGACCACGGCTCCGGAAACGACGGCAGCAGCCGCCACAGCGGCGGCAGCGACGATGACGACGACCCGGCGATCGGTTCCGTCGGGGAGCCCGGCCCCCCGAGGACGGGCCGGGCCACGGTGGACGGCGCGACCGGCGAGTACCGCTTCTCCTCGATCGAGGTGACGGACACCTCCGGCCGTACGGTCGTCGTCCACGCGGGCGCCACGCTGGCGGCCCGCCAGAGCGCCGTCGGCACGGCAGCCGCGGCGATGCTCGTCGGGCTGCCGGTACTGCTGCTGGTCGTCGGGGGAGTCACCTGGCTGGTGACCCGGCGCGCGCTGCGCCCCGTGGAGGGCATCCGGCGCGAGATGGCGGCGATCACCGCCTCCGAGGACCTGTCCCGGCGGGTGCCGGAGCCCGCCACGCACGACGAGGTGGCCCGGCTGGCCCGTACGACCAACGAGACGCTCACCGCGCTGGAGGCGTCCGTCGAGCGCCAGCGCCGCTTCGTCGCGGACGCCTCGCACGAGCTGCGCAGCCCGATCGCCTCGCTCCGTACCCAGCTCGAAGTGGGCGACGCCCACCCGGGGTTGCTGGACGTCCCGGGCGCGGTCGCCGACACCGTACGGCTCCAGCAGCTCGCCGCCGACCTCCTGCTGCTGGCGCGGCTGGACGCGGGGGAACGGCCGGGGCGGGCCCGCTTCGACCTGGGGGACCTGGCGGCCGAGGAGATCGCCGTACGGACGACGGACCGGCTGAAGGTCTCTCTGGGGGCTGGAGAGGAACCCGGCAGGTCACTGGAAGTGTCCGGCAGCCGGGGCCAGTTGGCGCGGGTCCTCGGCAATCTGCTGGACAACGCCCAGCGGCACGCCGCCTCGTCGGTCACCGTCTCCGTCCACCGGAAGGCCGGCCGGATCGTGCTGGCGGTCGCCGACGACGGCCCCGGAGTGCCGGAGGCGGAGCGCGAGCGGGTCTTCGAGCGGTTCGTACGGCTGGACGACGCCCGGGCCCGGGACGACGGCGGCGCGGGCCTCGGCCTCGCCATCGCCCGCGACGTGGCCCACCGCCACGGAGGCACCCTCACGGTCGCCCGGGGCCCCCTGGGCGGCGCCCGCTTCGAGCTGGCACTGCCCCCGGCATGACGGAAGGGGCCGCCCCGCAGGACGGCCCCTCACAAACCCGGTGAACACCCGGCCCCGCGCGCCGACCGGCCCGCTGAGCACCCGGCCCCGCGCACCGCCCGCCCGCTGAGCCACCGGCTCCCCGCACCCACCGGTCAGATCTTGCCGCGCCGCCCGCGCAGATGCTCCGCGACCGGCGTGAGCGACGCGCTCAGCTCCGCCAGCGCCTCGGCCGACAGCAGGTCGATGAAGTGCTTCCGTACGGAGTCGACGTGGAAGGGCGCGACCTTCTGCATGGTCTCCATGCCCGCGTCCGTCAGGACGGCGAACAGCCCGCGCCGGTCCGACTCGCAGTTCTCCCGGCGCACCAGCCCCGCCGTCTCCATCCGCGTGATCTGGTGCGAGAGGCGGCTCTTCGACTGGAGCGTGGCGGCGGCGAGGTCGCTCATCCGCATCCGCCGGTCCGCCGACTCGGACAGGTTGACCAGGATCTCGTAGTCGTTCATGGTCAGGCCGAACGGTTGGAGATCCTTCTCCAGCTGATGGGTCAACAGTCTGTTGACATCCAGGTGCGTGCGCCACGCGCATTGCTCAGCCTCGGTCAGCCAGCGGGTTTCCGTCTCGGTCTCCATATGAGCATTCTACCTAAGAAGTTGAATTTTGGACGAATCCTCGGTGGTGACGTGCCGCACCCGTCTCCTGGGATGCCCCGAAGGGCCCCGCGGAAACGGCGCAGACGTTCGACGTCACCCTCCGTAGACTACCCCTCACAGACCGAAGCGGCGCTGGAGATCCCCCAGCTGACCGGGCAACCGGGGAGCGGCGCCCTGTTGACCCCCGCCGGGACCGTGCCCGGGCACACCGGGGCCGCCGCCCGGCACCCCCGCCTGCTGCGGCACCGCGCCCGTCGGCAGCTCGGCCATCAGGACCTCGGTCGACTGGAGCAGCACCGTCCCCGCGCCGACGAACTCGAACTGGTGCTCCTCGCCCGACGCCCCGCCGATCCCCGTCATGGCCCGCAGCCCGCCCAGCAGCCCGGTCATGTACCCGTGGTCGTAGTGGTGGCACGGCGACGGGCAGTCCGCCCAGCCCACCAGCGCCTGCGGATCCACCTTCAGCGGCGGCTCCATGAAGACCACGGGCCCGTTGGACGCCGCCACGAACTTCCCCGTACCGATCAGGGTCAGGAAGCCGGGCACGATCGACTGCTTGAGGGCCAGCGAGGGCTGGTACGCCAGCAGGTTCCCGGAGCGGATCGTCAGGTTCCCGTCCTCCAGGTCGTACGAGTTCACGTCGAAGGCCCGGTCGGCGAGCAGCATCTTCCCGCTGCCCTCCGCCACCACCCAGTCGGCCGCGTGCAGCGGCGAGTGGAAGCTCGTCCGCAGCAGCCCCTCGAACCGGCCGTGGCCGATCCCGTTGAAGTCGATGCGCCCGTAGTAGGCGATCATCTTGCCCTTCTGGAGGAACCACTGGCTCCCCTTGAGCTCCACGCAGAAGGTGTACGCGTTGACGTTGTCGTCGCTCGGCAGCGTCATCGGGTCATGGATCACGGGGCCGTTCACAACTTCTCCTCCGACGCCTGGACGTACACCGCACCGTTGCCGCTCAGCTCCAGCTGGAACGCCTCGCCCGAGCCGCGCCCCACCATGTCGCGCCAGCCGAGGGCGGTGGAGAGCTTGTTCCGTACGTCCCCGTGGTGGGCCACGTACGCCTGGGGGTCCACATGGACCGGACGGCCGGGCGTGATCGGCACCTCGATCACCCCGCCGTGTGCCATGACCGCGACCGCGCCGTGGCCCTTGAGGGTGGTGGTGAAGAGCCCCTGGCCGGTCACCTGGCCGCGCACCATGCCCATGACCCCGCCCTGCGAGCCCATGAACATCGTGCCCTGCTGGAGCGTGCCGTCGAAGGCGAGGAGCCGGTCGGCCTCCACGTACAGGGTGTCGCCGGCCAGCCCGATCACCTGGATGTGGTGGCCGCCGTGCCCGAACATCACCGTGCCGTTGCCCTCCACGGTCATCAGCGGCGCCGCCTCGCCCGCCACCCGGCGGCCGATCATCGACGCCAGGCCGCCCTGGCCGCCCTGCATGTTCGGGGTGAAGCTGACCTCGCCGCGGTACGCGAGCATCGCGCCGCGCTGGCTGTACAGCTTCTGGCCCGGCAGGACGGTCGCCTCGACCATCTTCGAGTTGATCTCACGGAACGGCATCAGACGTCACCCCCGATGGTGTTCCGCTCGCTCGGCTGGACGTACACGAGCCCGTCGCCCTCGAAGCGGATCTGGAAGGCCTCGCCGGAACCCTCGCCCATCAGCGTCCGGAACGTCACGCCGGACTGGAAGTTCTGCTGGAGGTTGCCCTGGTGGGCTATGTACGCGCCCGGGTCGACCGACAGCGGGTACTGCGGGGTCACCCGCAGGACGACCGCCGGGCCGTCGGACATGATCGCCGCCTGGCCCGTGCCCTCGACGGTGGTGGTGAACAGGCCGTTGCCCGTCGCGCCCCCGCGCAGGCCGGTGAACGACGTGCCCGTACGGAGCCCCGCGTCCGTGCAGAGCAGGTTGCTGGACTCCACGTACAGCTTGTCGCCGTGCAGCGAGACGAGGTTGATCTCACTCGCCCGGTCGGCGAAGTAGCAGGTCCCCTGGCCCTTCACCTCCATCATGACCATCTGTTCGCCGGTCAGCCGGCGGGTCACCATCCCGCGGATCCCCTCACCGCCGCCGGACATCTTCTTGAAGGCCATCTGGCCGTCGTACGCGACCATCGAGCCGTTCTTCGCCTTCACCGCGTCGCCGGACATGTCGACGGCGAGCACCTTGCTGCCTTGCAGTCGGAACTGAGCCACAGGACGACGGTAGTCCGCCGGGGTCCCCCGGGAACAGGGCATCCGGGCTCTTCCCCTCCCTGACCCGACCCTGATAAAGCGGCGCGGGGGCGGCCTGCGAGAATGGGCGGGCGCTTGTGCACGCGTTCACAAGATCCCGCCGACAACGACGAAGGTGCCTGCCTCGTGGACATCAGAACCGCCTCCGCCCTCCACCGCCTCCGCCTGGTCTCCGCACCCGAGGCCGTGTCCTTCCTCCTGCTGCTGGTCTGCTCGGTGCTCAAGCGCACGACGGACTTCAACGCCGTCCCGGCGATGGGCATGATCCACGGCGTGCTCTTCATCCTGTACGTGGTCTTCTGGGCCCTCGCCTGGCAGCGCACCCGGTGGTCCTTCGGGACGGCCGCCCTCTACTTCGTCCTCTCCGTCCTGCCGACCGGCGGCTTCTTCGCCGAGCGCAAGCTCAAGCGCGCCGCCGACGACGAGGTCGCCTCGCGCGTCCTCGGGGGCGCCGGGGGAGCCGGGGAAGCTAAGGTCGGCGCATGATCGTTGCCTTCTCCGTCTCGCCCGTCGGTGCCGGTGAGGACGTCGGCGAGTACGTCGCCGACGCCGTCCGTATCGTCCGCGAGTCCGGTCTGCCGAACCGTACCGACGCCATGTTCACCTCGATCGAGGGCGAGTGGGACGAGGTGATGGACGTCGTCAAACGCGCCGTCGCCGCCGTCGAGGCGCGCGCCCCGCGCGTCTCGCTCGTCCTCAAGGCCGACATCCGACAGGGCGTCACCGACGGCCTGACGTCCAAGGTCGAGACGGTCGAACGCCACCTCGCGGGCTGACCGCCCGCACCTGACCGCCCGCACCTGCCCCCCCGTACGACCTCGCGGACCGGCCCCTACGCCACCCGGGGCCAGTTCGCCCTTTACGCCACCCGCTCGGCCCGTCTCCAGTCGACACGCCGGACGATCTCCCTTTTTGTGGGGTTATCGACCTTGCTGATCAGCTGGAGGCACCGTGCGGCCCGAAGGCTACGACTACGACAGCCACAGCTGCCTGTCCGGTCCCCTCATGGAACCGGACCCGGCGGCCGTCTACCGGGTGGGCTACCGGAGTCTGCTCGCCAAGGAGCCGCACCGAATACGCGCCATCCTGCTGATGACCCTGGCGCCCCTGCTGTCGGGCGTGCTGCTGCTCTACCTCGTGTGGCCCAGCCACCGCACCGAGCGGGAGGGCGGTCAGCGCTGGCTCATCGCCTTCGACCACGTGATGCTCGTGTCGATCGGGCTCATCGCCTTCTTCATGCTGGTGAACGTGGCCTCGGTCGCCCACGCCACCCTCGTCGCCAGGGACCCCGTCCCGGTCCCCGCCGAGGTCGGCACCCGGGTCGCGTTCCTCACCACGTACGTCCCCGGCAAGGAACCGCTCTCCATGGTGCGGGCCACCCTCGAAGGGGCCGTGAACCTGCGTCACCAGGGCCTTCTCGACATCTGGCTGCTGGACGAGGGCGACGACCCGCAGGCCAGGGCGCTCTGCGAGGAGCTGGGGGTCTGGCACTTCACCCGGAACGGCGTACCGGAGTGGAACCGCCCCAAGGGCGCCCACAAGGCGCGTACCAAACACGGCAACTACAACGCGTGGCTCGCCCGGCACGGCGACGACTACGACTTCTTCGCGTCCGTCGACACCGACCACGTACCGCTGCCCAACTTCCTGGAGCGGATGCTGGGCTACTTCCGCGACCCGGACATCGCCTTCGTCGTCGGACCACAGGTGTACGGGAACTACACCTCGCCCGTCACCAAGGCCGCCGAGTCGCAGCAGTTCCTCTTCCACGCGCTGATCCAGCGGGCGGGCAACCGCTACCACGCGCCGATGTTCGTCGGCACGAACAACGTCGTACGGATCACCGCGCTCAAGCAGGCCGGCGGCCTCTTCGACTCGATCACCGAGGACATGGCGACCGGGTTCGAGGTGCACCGCAGGAAGAACCCCCTCACGGGCCGGTTCTGGCGCTCCGTCTACACCCCCGACGTGCTGGCGGTCGGTGAGGGCCCCGCCTCCTGGACCGACTTCTTCACCCAGCAGCTGCGCTGGTCGAGGGGCACGTACGAGACTCTCGTCAAGCAGTACTGGAAGGCACCCTTCCGCATGCCGCCGGGCCGGCTGGTCAGCTACACGCTGATGCTCGTCTACTACCCGATGACGGCCGTCAACTGGTTCCTCGGGATCCTCAGCTGTGTCCTGTTCCTCTGGCTGGGCGCCTCGGGGACCCAGGTCTCGTCCTCGGTCCTGCTGATGCTCTACAGCGACGCCGCCGCCTTCCAGGTCGGCCTCTACCTCTGGAACCGGCGGCACAACGTCTCGCCCCACGAGCCGCGCGGCTCGGGCGGCCTCGCCGGGATGGCGATGTCCGCGCTCTCCGCCCCGATCTACCTCAGGTCGCTCGGCTCGGCGGTGCTGCGCACCCGTGGCCGGTTCGTGGTCACGCCCAAGGGCGGCGAGACCACCGTCGACCGGCTGATGACCTTCCGGATCCACCTCTTCTGGGCCGCCGTGCTGGTCAGCTCGCTCATCGCGTCCGTCTGCCTCGGCCACACGCACGCGGCGATGCGTACGTGGGCGGTCCTGGCCCTCGCGATCGCGCTCGCGCCGGTGGCGATATGGGCGGGGACGGTACGGCGTGAACGGCGCGCGGCCGACGCCGCAGCCCGGCCGGTGGCCGCGGCCC
>NZ_WWJY01000048.1 GCF_009865405.1 Streptomyces sp. SID3212
GTGACCAGCCCGGCCGCCTGGAGGGCGGGGAAGGCGAGCGAGCCGCCCCACAGGGCCAGCGCGCGGGACGGCCGGGTGTGCAGGCCGCGCGCCTCGGTCAGGGCGACGCGCAGGAAGTCGCGGACGAGGCGGCGCAGGGGCCGTACGGCGAAGAGCGCGAGGGCCGCCGCGACGAGCACCGCGCCCGCCGTCAGGGCGAGGGGCACCCCAGCCCCGTCCGGGACGAGGCCGTCCAGGCGCAGCGCCCGGGGGAAGGCCGTCAGCAGGGCGATCAGGAGGACGACCCGTCCGACGGACTCGGCCAGCAGGTACAGCGCGAGCGAGGCGGAGGAGCGGGACAGCGGGAGGCCGCAGCGGCGCAGGAAGCGCAGGTTGACGGCGCCCGCGCCGAGCCCGGCGGGCAGCAGGTGGTTGGCGGCGCCCGCGGCGAACTGCGTGGCGAGGAGCCGTCCGGCGGGCAGTCTCTCCAGGACCGTTCCCTGCCGGGTGAAGGACACGGCCACCCAGCCGAGCCCGGTGGCCGCGACGGCGGCGAGCAGCCAGGAGCGGTCGGCCGTGAGCAGTTCCCGGCCGCCGGAGACGATGAGCTGCCGGTGGAGGGCGACCCAGACGCCGACCGCCACGACGGGCAGGACCATGAGGATCCGGCGCAGCGGCAGCCGCCGGAGGAGTCCGCCGGGCGGGACGGACGGGTGAAGTAGGGCCATCGGCTCGGTCGTCCCTGGTCCGTGGTGCGCGGGCACCTGCCGGGAAGTGCTCTCGCCGCGACTGTCCCAGCTGAGCGCGACGTCCGGGCGTCCTGGGGCGGGCCAGCAGACGACGGACAGGCGCTGTCCCGGTGCGGGACAGCGCCTGGGCCGCCGGCCAGAGGACCGGCTCGGGAGACGATCCGGACTACGGAGTGATCCGCAGCGCGTCGATCATCCCCACCTGGGTGCTCCTGTTGATGACCTTGAACGTGTGCGTGCCCGAGGAGAGTCCGGACTTCTGCCAGACCACCTGTTGGACCTGCCGCGCTCCCGACACGTTCAGGTTCACCGTGGCCTGGAGGACGTTGTCCAGGTAGACGTCCACCGTCCCCATGTCCCCGTTGCGTTCGGACAGGTACTGGATGCCGGTCCCGGTGAAGGTGTACTGCGCGACCGCGCCCACCGTGTTGCTGTGGTGGGTGTCGTCGTTGTAGTCGCCGTATCCCCGGGGGCTGGTGAGGTGCCAGTTGCTGTCGTAGGTCAGCGCGGTGTTGTTGACCATCGGGTTCGAGGTGCCGGAGATGCCCAGGGTGGAGGCCGTGCCGCTCAGGGCCTTGGAGCCCTGGTTGGCCGTTCCGGTGAGCCGCGTGGTGGTGTAGTTGGACAGCGGCTTGGCGGTGCGCTCGACGACGTAGACCGTGTTGGCCGCCGTCGCGAACGTGATCTCGGCGCTGGTGCCGGTCGTGATGATCGCGTTGTCGGAGACCCGGCGGACCCTGACCTGCTGGGTGCCCCAGGGGTTCACGACGCGGGCGCTGTTGCCGAACTGGCTCTTGACGCCGACGTACTTGACCTCGCCGCCCTCACGCTCCGAGCTGACCGTGAAGCCGCCCTTCGCCTGGAGGCTGAACTTGCCGACGAACGTCGAGTCCGTGGGCACGGCGGGGAAGACCCGGATCTTGTCGTTGTACGACTGGAGCAGCGACTCGTTCATCGCGGTCAGGTGCACCCCGAGGTACTCGAACACACCGTTGGTGTTGGTCGTCATGCCGTTCGGGTAGTTCTGGTACTGCCGCAGCATGGTCTTCATGCCCTGGTAGGTCTGGTCCCCCAGGCCCAGCCGGGCCGCCTGCACGGCGTCGGGCGCCCAGACGTTCCCGTACGGGAAGGGCCGCGCGTTCCAGGTGTTGATCGCCTTCTGCTGGTCCGGGTAGCCGATGCCCGTGAGGTCGTACGGCCAGATCAGCTCGGAGGCGACGTTCTCGTTGTTGCGGGTCTGGGCGATCGGCGGGGTGTGCGGCAGGTAGGTGTTGGTGTCCGCCGGGTACGGGATCAGGTTGTCGAGGATCGACTGCCACTGCGGGCGCAGGGAGGCGTCGAGGCCCAGCTGCGATCCCGCCTGGATGGCGAGCGGGAACAGCATGCGGACGGCCGCGAGGTCGGTGATGGCGTTGGGCACGTTCCAGTACGTCTCGTGCGAGTTGGACGTCGCCACGTAGTACTGGCCGGTGCTCGCGTTGCGGGAGAGCTTCGCCTGGTAGAACTTGACGACCTCGCGCATGAACGGATACGCCGTGTTCCGCAGGTAGTTGGCGTCGTTCGTGTACTTGTACTGGAGGAACATGTTGTACGCGGCCTCGGCGCCGGTCGACCAGATGTTCTTCGTGTAGTCGCTGTTGACCGTGCCGCGCGCGTTGCCGTCCCAGCCCATCGTCTCCGGCACCCAGATGCCGTCCACGCCGTATCTGGTCTGGGTCGCCGACTTCAGCGCGTTGAAGTTGTCGCTGTACAACCGGTTGAACCCGTTGAGCAGATCACTGTGGTTGGACGCCAGGAACGAGTTGTAGACGTCGCGTTGGTTCCAGTACCAGTACGCGTTGCTCCACTTCGTCGCGTCCCCGGTGGCCCGGAAGACTCCGTTGATGAAGTGGAAGGGCTTGGTGCCGTACCCGCCCGCCGCGATCATGTACGTGCTCAGGTAGTAGATGTTCTCCATGTAGTCCGCGTCCTTGGACCCGTTGGAGTACTGGACGAACGACTTCTGCCAGAACGCGTGCCACCAGTTGCGGTAGTTGTTGTACGTGGTGTTGTATCCCGTGCCCTTGACCGAGTTCAGCGCGTTCTTGGCCTGGGTGACCGAGTTGTGCGACGGCGCGTTGAGCCGGCTGCTGGCGGTGAACCAGATGGTGTAACTGGACGACGGGGTGATGTTGAGCCGCACCTTGCGGCCGTCCACGACCTGCGCGGTATACGGCGCGCCCTCGACGGTCGCCGCCAGGGTGTAGCCGAAGTTCTGCGGGTCGGCCTGGCCCCGGCTCAGCCCGGCGCCGGTGGAGTCCGCGTAGGTCGACACCGTCTTCCAGGTGTCGAGGTTGGGCACGTCGCCGCTGTTGCCCAGCTGGGAGACGTCCCAGAGGCTCAGGTCGAGGGAGACGTTGGAGATCCCGCCACGGGTGTCCTCCACGTGGACGCCCATGACCTCGGAGTTCGGCGAACCCATCACGGTGACCGTGCGGTTGTTGTCGTACTTGGTGGTGAGCGTCCCGTCGTACAGCGAGAGGCGCTGCTGGTACGTGGAGTAGCCCGAGTCCATCGCGGGGGTGGTCCGCAGGTTGAGCAGGCCGGCGCCGAACGCGGTCTGCTGCGAGGTGTCGACCCCGGAGACCTGCATGGTCAGGCCGTTCTCCTGCCAGGCCATCGCACCGGTCTTGCCGTTCCCGACCGTCAGGCCCTGCACGGGGCTGGTGTTGGGCCGGTTGTAGACGATGTCGTGCTTGGAGAGATAGCTCGCGTAGTCCACGTCCAGGGCACCGGTCGAGGAGTTGAACGCGGCGTCGGTGGTCGACGCGGAGGCCGGCGCACCGGCGAGACCGCCGAACAGACAGGCGAGGGCAAGGAGGAAGACGGGTAGTCGGGTGGCTCTCATGGTGTGTCACTCCCACGGGCGGCGAGGGGGAGGTGCGGGGGAACGTGCGGAAAAGCGGCGGATGAAGGCGGAACGGGGCGGGGATGGAGGAACAGCGCGAAGCAGCGACGTGACATGCGCGCAACACGCAGTGAACATCGGAGGTTTCCGGCCGTCAAGCAGTTGCGCACAAGTATTTCCGGCCTTCTCGCGGGAGTTGGACTTTCATTGATCGGACCTCCGTCCGAGACTCCCCCGCCGACGCCACGTCTTCGACCGTGCCGACCGTTCCCGTACATGAACATCCGGCCCGGACATGAACTCCGGCCGTCCGGTGGAAAACCCGTACTCCCCATGGACACACAAAGGTCTGGACCTGAAGATGGGAGTCCCCCACGTCAAGGAGTCGTTCACATGGACAGACGACACCTGCTCGCCGGCGGCGCCGCGCTCGCG
>NZ_WWJY01000490.1 GCF_009865405.1 Streptomyces sp. SID3212
GACCCTGGACCGGCACCGCGACGCGGCGGAGGCGGCAGCCGCGGCGGCGAACGCGGCGCGCACGCCCCGTATCGCCCCCGCGACGGCGTACGCCCTCGGCGTCCTGCACGCCGACCAGCGCCACGAGGTCGAGGCCTCGCGTTTCGCGTTCCAGCAGGTGTGGCAGGGAGCGGGGGCAGCGGTATGAGCGGCGACGGCGACCGGCACGGCCTCATCCGCGCGGCGGGCTGTGTGCTCTGGCGCCGGGCCTCGTACGGCGACGGCGGTACGGAGATCTGCCTGGTCCACCGCCCCAAGTACGACGACTGGTCCCACCCCAAGGGCAAGCTCAAGCACGCCGAGGAGCCCCTGGCGGCGGCCCGGCGCGAGGTCCTGGAGGAAACGGGCCACCACTGCGCCCCCGGGGAGCGGCTCGGCACGGTCAGTTACCTCGTGAACGGGCGCCCCAAGCGCGTCGACTACTGGGCGGCCGAGGCCACCGGCGGCGCTTTCGCGCCGAACGACGAGGTCGACCGCATCCTCTGGCTCAGCCCCGCCGCGGCCCGCGGCCGGCTGACCCAGCCACGGGACCGGCTGCTGGTGGACGCGCTGCTGAACGCCGTCATCTGAGGGGCGCGCGAGGGCGCGTACGGATCGGCCGTCCCAGCCGTCCCCCGAGGGTACGGGGGCACGCCGTCACGCCCTGTGAAACAAGCCGCACCAGGCCGCCCGCCATGGTTCACCTTCCGTTCACCCTCCCCCGTCGGCGGCTTCACCTGTTCTGCCTACTTTCGGCCTTACACGGTGACCGGCCCAGCGCCGCACCACCAACCACCCCGACGCACGCCGCCGTCACACAACCATCGGGCCGGCGGCTCTTGGAAGGAATCACCCGAAGTGAAGCTTTTGCGCAAGAACGGGCTGCGCGCCACCGCGCTCGGTGCCCTCGCCGTCTCCGGCGCCCTGGTTCTCACGGCGTGCGGATCGGACGACAACAGCGACGGCTCCGCCACTCCGACGGCGAAGACCACCGCCGCGTCGAACGCCGTCTGCGGCGACGCCAAGGGCCAGCTGCTCGCGTCCGGTTCGAGCGCGCAGAAGAACGCCGTGGACCTCTGGGTCAAGGGCTTCATGGCCGCCTGCCCCGACATCCAGGTCAACTACAAGTCCTCCTCCTCCGGTGAGGGCATCGTCGCCTTCAACCAGGGCACCGTCGGCTTCGCCGGTTCTGACTCGCCGCTGAAGCCCGAAGAGGTCGCCGACTCGAAGAAGATCTGCACCGGCGGCCAGGGCATCGCCCTGCCGATGGTCGGCGGACCGATCGCGATCGGCTTCCACCTGGAGGGTGTGGACAGCCTCGTCCTCGACGCCCCCACGCTGGCCAAGATCTTCGACACGAAGATCAAGAACTGGGACGACGCGGCCATCAAGGCGCTCAACCCGGGCGTGAAGCTCCCGAACAAGGCGATCCAGCCGTTCCACCGCTCCGAGGACTCCGGCACCACGCAGAACCTCGGCAAGTACCTGGCCGCCACGGCCAGCTCGGACTGGAAGTACGAGCCCGAGAAGAAGTGGCCGGCCCCCGGTGGCCAGGCCGCGTCCGGCTCCGCGGGTGTCGCCACCCAGGTCAAGCAGGTCGACGGCTCGATCGGTTACTTCGAGCTCTCGTACGCCACCTCGCAGTCCATCTCCACGGTGAAGATCGACACGGGCGCCAGCGCCCCCGTCGAGGCCACCTCGGAGAACGCGTCGAAGGCCATCGCCGCCGCCAAGATCGCCGGCACCGGCAAGGACCTGGCGCTCGACCTCGACTACGCCACCAAGGCCGAGGGTGCCTACCCGATCGTCCTGGTCACGTACGAGATCGCCTGCGACACGGGCAACAAGGCCGCCACGCTCCCCGCGGTCAAGGCCTTCCTGAACTACACGGCGGGCGACGAGGGCCAGAAGCTGCTCTCGGGCGCCGGCTACGCGCCGATCCCGGCCGAGATCAACGCCAAGGTCCGCGAGACGGTCGCCTCCCTCTCGTAGTCCTCGCTCCACAGGTGGCGGTGGCCGGCCCGGCGCACCCCTCCGGGCCGGCCACCTGCCCACCCCTCTCCATCCGGTGCACCGCCGCCAGGGAAGCCGCGCCCGCGGCTCCCCCACACAGACCGGAAAGACATGGCTTCCACCACACCGATAGACGTTCCCCCGCCCGCCCCGCCGGTCAAGGGCCCGTCGGGCACCTCCACCGGCCGCGCGGGCGACAAGATCTTCTCGGGCCTCTCCAAGGGCTCGGGCATTCTGCTGCTCGTCGTCATGGCGGCGATCGCGGGATTCCTCACGTACCGCGCGGTCATCGCCATCTCCAAGGACGAGGGCAACTTCCTCACCACCTTCGACTGGAACCCCTCGGCGAACCCGCCGGTCTTCGGCATCGCCGTCCTGCTCGTCGGTACGATCGTCAGCTCGATCATCGCGATGGTCATCGCCGTCCCGGTCGCCGTCGGCATCGCGCTCTTCATCTCGCACTACGCGCCGCGCAAGCTGGCCGCGCCCCTCGCGTACGTCGTGGACCTGCTCGCCGCGGTCCCCTCGATCGTCTACGGCATCTGGGGCGCCCTCTTCCTCGTGCCGTACCTCGACGGGCTGAACCTCTGGCTCGACCACTACTTCGCCTGGACCTACGTCTTCGACCAGACGCAGCCCGGTGTCGCCAGGAACATGCTCACCGTCGGCATCCTGCTGGCGATCATGATCCTGCCGATCGTGACCAGCGTCAGCCGGGAGGTCTTCCTCCAGGTCCCGAAGATGAACGAGGAGGCGGCCCTCGCCCTGGGCGCCACCCGCTGGGAGGTCATCCGGCTGTCCGTCCTGCCGTTCGGACGCTCCGGTGTGATCTCCGCGTCGATGCTGGGACTCGGCCGCGCGCTCGGTGAGACCATCGCCGTCGCCACGGTCCTCTCCCCGAGCTACCTCATCTCGCTGCACGTGCTCGACCCGGGCGGTGGCACCTTCGCCCAGAACATCGTCGCCAAGTTCGACGAGGCCAACGAGCTGGGGCGGGACGCCCTGATCGCCTCGGGCCTGGTCCTGTTCATCCTCACCCTGCTGGTCAACGGCGCGGCTCGGCTCATCATCGCCCGCCGCAAGGAGTACTCGGGGGCCAACGCATGAGCCACGCAGCCGTACAGGAAAAGCCGACCCCCGTGCCGCCGCGGAAGGGCAAGGGGGGCCTCACCGGCCGCTCGCTCCCCCGCTGGGCCCCGGCTGGCTTCGCCGCCGCCGCGATCCTCATCGGTGTCGCCGTCGGCGCCGCCGCGGGCCTCGACAGCAAGGTCCAGTGGGGCCTGATCGCCGTCGTGGCCTTCCTGGTCATCTCGTACACCGTCACCACGTCGGTCGAGAACAAGCGCCAGGCCAAGGACCGCCTCGCCACCAGCGTGGTGTGGGTGTGCTTCGTCCTCGCCATCATCCCGCTGTTCTCGCTGCTCTGGATCACGGTCAGCCGTGGTGTGAAGGTGCTCGACGGGTACTTCCTGACCCACTCCATGGCCGGGGTCCCCAGCTTCGAGAAGGGTGGCGGTGTCTACCACGCCATCATCGGCACGCTGGAACAGGTCGGGATCGCCACGGTCATCGCCGTACCGCTCGGCCTGCTGACCGCCGTCTACCTGGTGGAGTACGGCAAGGGCGCGCTGGCCAAGGCGGTGACGTTCTTCGTGGACGTCATGACGGGCATCCCGTCCATCGTCGCCGGTCTGTTCATCCTGTCGATCATGCTGATCGCCGGCCTCCAGTCCGCGGGCTACCTGGGCTCGCTCGCCCTGACGATCCTGATGCTGCCCGTCGTGGTCCGTTCCACGGAGGAGATGCTCAAGCTCGTCCCGAACGAGCTGCGCGAGGCCGCGCTGGCGCTCGGCGTACCGAAGTGGCGCGTGATCCTCAAGATCGTGCTGCCGACCGCGATCGGCGGGATCACCACCGGAGTGATGCTGGCCATCGCCCGTATCGCCGGTGAGACCGCCCCGATCATCCTGCTCGTCTTCGGCAACCAGCTGATCAACTCGAACCCGTTCGAGGGTGCTCAGTCGTCTCTGCCCTTCTACATCTACGAGCAGTACAAGGTCGGCAGCGACGCGTCGTACGACCGTGCCTGGGCGGCGGCGCTGGTGCTGATCGCCTTTGTCATGATCCTCAACCTGGTGGCTCGCGGGATCGCCCGCTGGAAGGCACCGAAGACCGGCCGATGAGGCCCGCCATCCGGCTCCGCCGCGCGGGGCCTCGGCTCGGAAAGAAGCAGTGATCCACATGGCCAAGCGAATCGACGTCAGCGGACTCTCCGCCTACTACGGCTCCCACCGGGCGATCGACGACATCTCCATGACCGTCGAGCCCCGCTCCGTGACGGCCTTCATCGGCCCGTCCGGCTGCGGCAAGTCCACCTTCCTGCGCACGCTGAACCGCATGCACGAGGTCACCCCCGGCGGTCGCGTCGAGGGCAAGGTGCTGCTGGACGACGAGAACCTGTACGCGTCGAACGTCGACCCGGTCGCCGTGCGCCGTACGGTCGGCATGGTCTTCCAGCGCCCCAACCCCTTCCCGACGATGTCGATCTTCGACAACGTCGCGGCCGGCCTGCGGCTCAACAGCAGGTACGGGAAGAAGGAGCTGGCGGACGTCGTCGAGAAGTCCCTCAAGGGCGCGAACCTCTGGAACGAGGTCAAGGACCGCCTGAACAAGCCCGGTTCCGGCCTCTCCGGCGGTCAGCAGCAGCGTCTGTGCATCGCCCGCGCGATCGCGGTCGAGCCGGAGGTCCTGCTGATGGACGAGCCGTGCTCGGCCCTGGACCCGATCTCGACGCTCGCGATCGAGGACCTCATCGGGGAGCTGAAGGAACGCTTCACGATCGTGATAGTCACGCACAACATGCAGCAGGCGGCGCGGGTGTCGGACCGTACGGCGTTCTTCAACCTCGCGGCCGTGGGTCAGCCCGGCAAGCTCATCGAGATCGACGAGACCGAGCGGATCTTCTCCAACCCGTCCGTGCAGGCCACCGAGGACTACATCTCGGGCCGCTTCGGATAAGGCGTCCTGCGGTGCTGCATGGCGGTGCCACCGCAAGACGAAGGGCCCGCCCCCTGAGGGGCGGGCCCTTTCACGTAGCGAGACCGTCTCAAGCCGTCCGCGTCCTCAAGCCCGTCCGCCGATCGAGGACAAGCCTTCAACGGCGTCAGCCGAACGCCAGGTTCACGATCCAGAAACTCACCGCGGCCACCAAGCCCGCCGCGGGCATCGTGATGAACCACCCCAGGATGATGTTCTTCGCGACACCCCACCGCACCGCGTTGACCCGCTTCGTCGCGCCGACGCCCATGATCGCCGAGGTGATCACGTGCGTCGTGGAGATCGGGGCGTGAAACAGAAACGCCGAGCCGAACATGATCGACGCGCCGGTCGTCTCCGCCGCGAATCCCTGCGGCGGGTCCAGCTCGATGATCTTGCGGCCCAGCGTTCGCATGATGCGCCAGCCACCCGCGTACGTACCGAGGGACAGCATCAGCGCGCAGACAATCTTGACCCACACCGGGATCGGATCCCCGGGGCCCTCCACATCGGCGATGACCAGGGCCATCACCACGATGCCCATCGTCTTCTGCGCGTCCTGGAGCCCGTGCCCGAGCGCCATCGCGGCGGCAGAGACGGTCTGGGCTATCCGGAAACCGCGTTTGGCCTTGTGCGGGTTGGACTTGCGGAACATCCACATGATCGCGACCATCACCAGATAGCCGACCACCAGACCGACGACGGGCGACACGAACATCGGGATGACGATCTTCTCCAGCACCCCGGACCAGATCACCTCCGTACCGCCCGCGAGCGCGGCGCCCACCAGGCCGCCGAAGAGCGCGTGGGACGAGGAGGACGGCAGGCCGAAGTACCAGGTGACCAGGTTCCACACGATCGCGCCGACCAGCGCGGCGAAGAGGATGCCCATCCCCCGGTCGCCGTGCGGCGTGGCGATCAGGCCCTCGCTGACGGTCTTGGCGATGCCCTGCCCGAGGAACGCGCCGGCGAGGTTCATCACGGCGGCCATGGCGAGGGCGGCGCGGGGGGTCAGGGCCCGGGTGGACACCGAGGTCGCGATGGCGTTCGCGGAGTCGTGAAAACCGTTCGTGTACGTGAATCCGAGCGCGACACCGATGGTCATGATCAGGGCGAAGGTGTCCACGTGGGTCAGGACTCCTTGACCGTGATGGTCTCCACGGTGTTCGCGACGTGCTCGAACGCGTCGGCGGCCTCTTCAAGCACGTCGACGATCTGCTTGAGCTTGAGCACCTCCATCGCGTCGTACTTGCCGTTGAAGAGGTGGGCCAGCAGTTTGCGGTGGATCTGGTCGGCCTGGTTCTCCAGGCGGTTGACCTCGATCCAGTACTCGGTGAGGTTGTTCATCGTGCGCAGGTGCGGCATCGCCTCGGCGGTCAGCTCGGCGGCCCGGTTGAGGACCTCGATCTGCTGCTCGACACCCTTGGGCAGTTCCTCGATGTTGTAGAGGACGACGAGGTCGACCGCCTCCTCCATGAAGTCCATGATGTCGTCGAGCTGGGACGCGAGGCTGTAGATGTCCTCGCGGTCGAAGGGCGTGATGAAGGAGGAGTTCAGCTGGTGGAAGATCGCGTGGGTGGCGTCGTCCCCCGCGTGCTCCGCCGCCCTCATGCGCTCCGCGATCTCGGCTCTGGCGGAGGAATCCGCCCCGAGGAGTTCCATCAGGAGCTTGGAGCCCGTGACGATGTTGTCCGCGGACGCGGCGAACATGTCGTAGAAGCTCGTCTCCCTGGGGGTCAGACGAAAGCGCACCTGGGATCCTCGGGTTACATGGAATTCGGTCAGGGTGATGCTAGGCGCAACATCCGGCCACGGCTAACCGGCAATCCGTCCCAGTGTCGCCCATAGGGCATGACGCTCGGCACAGGGCCCTGCCCCAAGGCTCACGGAGGGGTACCATATACCCACGTGGGGTATATAACCCCGTATCGGACATCACACCGATCTCACATCGGACAACCCACCGGACGACCCTCCGGACATCCCTACGGGAGGACGCGATGACGACCACCGAGGCGGCCGGCGCCGCGACGAGCGAAGCGCCCTCCGAGCCCACCTCCACCCCGGCCGGCCCCCCCGTCACCGACCACGACCGGGGGATCCACGGGTACCACCACCAGAAGGCCGAGCACCTCAAGCGGCTGCGCAGGATCGAGGGCCAGATCCGCGGCCTCCAGCGCCTCGTCGACGAGGACGTCTACTGCATCGACATACTGACCCAGGTCTCGGCCTCCACCAAGGCCCTCCAGTCCTTCGCGCTCCAGCTGCTGGAGGAGCACCTGCGGCACTGCGTGGCGGACGCGGCGGTCAAGGGCGGGGACGAGGTCGACGCGAAGGTGGCGGAGGCGACGAAGGCGATCGCCCGCCTGCTCCGTACCTGACACACCTGGCACCGGGACCCCACGTCAGTCGCGGCGGCACCCCGACCGGCCTTCGGGCTGCCGGGGCACCCCCGGGCGGGCGCGGGCCACGTTCAGCACCTCGTCGATACGGTCGGAGCTGAGCCGCTCCCCGTCGGCGGCGGACGCGGCGATCATCAGTTCTCCGCACAACTCGATCTCGGCGAGGGCCACGTGGTCCTGGACGGTCGTCGTACGCAACGAAGCCACGTGCTGTCACCTCTTCCCGCGGGCGCCGACTTCCAGGGTCGTGTCCCCCCAGCGTAAGGACCGCGACCCGCCCCGCGCATGGCACGTCCGGACCATTTCCGCCCTGGTCTTCCCGCGACGTGTCTTGATCCTCCGGGACTATGTCCCGATCTTTCCGGCGAAGATGTCGCCGGGCGGAGGCAGCGTCACGGACACCTCGGCGCCGAAGGCGTAGAGCAGCGTCGTCGAGGCGACGTCGACCGTCCGGCCCTGGTTGAGATAGCTGAACCGGTGCCTGACCTTGCGCAACCGGCCCTCGTCGTCCAGATAGGCGTCGAAGGGGACGACGTCCTTGGCGAACCCTTTCGCCGCGGCCGTCAGCGCGCCCCGCGCGTACGGCGACGCCACCTTCGCGGCCTCACCGATGTCGGTGACCCCCCGGTAGTGCCACACACGAGTCCCGGCCAGATCCTGCGAGCCGACAAAGGTCACGTTCCGGGCCGCGCGCAGCAGTTCGGCGGCGGTCAGCGGATCCGTCGCCCCGCCGGTGACCAGGTTCCCGTCCTCCAGCGTCGTCGCGTCGACCCTGACCCACTTGTCGGCGGGCACACCCGCGCCCCGGTTCTTCATGTAGAGGGCGGCGGGGGCGACGAGTTCGGTGATGGGACGGTGCTCGCTCGCGCCCGCCGGGTCCTTCGGCAGGACCACCCTGAGCCGCCCGATCCGCTCCGCGTAGTTGTAGCCGCCCTCGCCCCTGATGGTCACCCGGGTCCCGCCGGCCGCCATCTCCATGGACGTACGGGCCTTGGAACTCCGCGACGCGAGCAGTACGTCGGCGGCCTCACGCACCACCCGGGGCCCGCCGGCCGGCCGGTCGTCGGCCGTGGCCCCGACCTCGCCGGAACACCCGGTCGCGGCCACGACACCCGCCACGGTCACGGCCGCGAGCGCCGCTCCTCTGCGTCCCTGCTGCTGCGCCACCATCGCCCGCCAACCCCCAACGCCCTACCGCCGCTTGTCCGAAGCCCGTACCCACCCGCATAACGACGCCCCGCGTCGCCCGTCACGCCAGTACGGTGAAGGGGTGTGCGAGCAAGACCCTTCTGGTCCCCCCACCTCCCCCCACACCACCTCGACCGTGGAACGCGGCTCGTTCTGCCTGGCCCGCTGCACGTGCGGCTGGTCGGGCCCGGCCCGGCGCTCCCGCGACCGGGCCAGGACGGACGCGGCGTCCCACAAACCGGCGAACCGGCCTCACGCGACCGACTCCGCCTCCTGATCGACCCCGTCGCCTGATTGATGTGACCCCTCGGGGGAAAACGCACCCGAGTCGCGGAACCCGGTGGCCCCTACAACCGTCCCGTTCAGCGGGACGCCTTCCACGCGATCCCGGGGTCACCCTCAGGAGGACGTCAGATGGAACGGCGCACACTGCTCACGGCCGCGGCCGCCCTGGCCACCGCCGGTGTCACGGCCGCCTGTTCCGCCGGTGACACGTCACCGGCGGGCGCCGGAGGCCCCGGTAGGAACACGTCACCCGACGCGCCCGGTCCGACCGCAGCCGGGAAGCCCACGACGGGCACCACCGCCGGCGCCCCCAGCTGGGGCGCGCTCGCGAAAGGGCTCGACGGGGATCTCGTACGGCCCGGCGACGCGTCCTACGCGACCGCGCGCCAGCTCTACAACACCCGCTACGACAGCCTGAAGCCCGCGGCCGTCGCCTATGTGGCGGGCGAGGACGACATCAAGGAGTGCCTCGCCTTCGCCCGTACCCATCACACCCCCGTCTCCATCCGGGGCGGCGGCCACTCCTACGCGGGCTGGTCCAGCGGCAACGGCCGGCTGGTCATCGACATCTCGAAGCTCGACTCGCTCGGCCACGCCGCCTCGGACGGCGTCGTCGGCGCCGGAGCCCGGCTGGCGGACGTCTACCGGACCCTCGCCGCCCGGGGCCGTACGATCCCCGCCGGGTCCTGCCCGACCGTCGGCGTCTCCGGTCTGACCCTCGGCGGCGGACACGGCGTCGCGGCCCGCGCGTACGGCCTGACCTGCGACAGTCTCACGTCCGCCACGATCATCACGGCCTCCGGGCAGCGCCTCACCGCCGACGCCGAGCAGAACAAGGACCTCTTCTGGGCGTTGCGCGGCGCCGGGAACGGCAACTTCGGGGTGGTCACCGAGCTGCGCTTCCGTACGCATCCGGCGCCCGCGACCGTCGTCGCGTTCGTGAGCTGGCCGTGGTCCAAGGCCGAGGCCGTGCTGGACGCCTGGCAGAAGTGGGGCCCCGACCAGCCCGACGAGATCTGGTCGTCCCTCCACCTCGCCGCGGGCCCCGGCGGCGGCACCCCGACCCTCTCCCTGTCCGCGTTCTCCCTGGGCACCGAGTCGGACCTCAAGAACGCCCTCGACCGGCTGGCCGACGGCCCGGGCGGGCCCGGCCCCGCCCGGTCGTTCTCGACCCGGCCCCGGGGGTACGAGGAGGCGATGCTCGTGTACGCGGGCTGCTCGGGCTTCACCGAGGAGCAGTGCCACCTGCCGGGCACCACGCCGGGGCGCGACAAGAACGGGGCGCTCCAGCGGGAGACGTACGCCGCCGCCTCCGACTTCTACGACCGCGCGCTCCCGCCGGCCGGGCTGCGGGCCCTGGTCTCCGCCACGGAACGGTTCACCAAGATCTCGGCCGCCCAGGGCGGAGGCGGCGGTTCCATAGCGCTGACCGCGCTCGGCGGGGCGATCAACCGGGTGAGCCCGCTCTCGACGGCGTTCGTGCACCGGCGCTCGCGGGTGCTGGCGCAGTACATCGGGGCGTGGCAGCCGGGGACCGCC
The DNA here is from genome assembly GCF_009865405.1 of Streptomyces sp. SID3212. GTDB lineage: Bacteria > Actinomycetota > Actinomycetes > Streptomycetales > Streptomycetaceae > Streptomyces. The sequence continues at coordinate 10,482 of NZ_WWJY01000490.1, forward strand.
GGCACCGCCCAGCAGGCGTGGCTGAAAAGCACCCATGCGTCGATGCGGCGGTACGCGTCGGGCGCGGCGTACCAGAACTACATCGACCCGACGCTGACGGACTGGCGGAAGGCCTACTACGGCCAGGCGGCGGACAGGCTGGCCCGGTTGAAGGGGACGTACGACCCGGAACGGCTGTTCGACTTCCCGCAGGCCCTGTAGCGGAGAGCGGGCGGGCGGTCCGTACGGTCGTCCCGGCTCGGGTACCTCCCAGGGCGTGTTCGCGGACATCTCCTAGGGGGTGTCCGCAAAGTGGGGTCGTCCGCCCGGAGGGCGGGGCTCGCGGTGTCTGGTGCGTGCGATCGCAAGGCGGAGGACCCACCCCGTACTGGACGTACGGGGTGGGTCCGACAACGCCGCGAGCGCGCGTGCCAGACACCGCGAGCCAGACCCCACTTCGCGGACACGCCCTAGCCCGTACGGACCACCGAGGTGGCCGACCGGGCGTCCGGGGGTTCGCCTGTATCCATGGATCGATACGGACCCCGCTCGGCCGCGCTCGCCACGGCCGCCGCTCTCCTTCTCGCGCTCGGGGCGAGCGCCGCCGTGGCCGTGGACAAGCCGACGGAGCCGGGGAAGCTCACGCTCATCAAGACGGCGGTCGGCGACGTGGTGGCGGACAAGAAGGGCAATCCGCTGTACATCCGCGAGGCGGACAAGCCCAACGTGTCGGGCTGCACGGGTGCGTGTGCGAAGTCCTGGCCGGCGGCGCTCGGCTCCCCGACGAAGGCCAAGGACGTGACCGCGCGGACGTCCAGGACGAAGAAGGACGCGCCGGGCAGCGACGAGCGGCAGGTCGTCCTTAACACGCATCCGCTGTACTACTTCAAGAACGACATGCCGAACCGGCCGAGGGGCCAGAACCTGCCGGGCTTCAGCCTGATCGCGGGCAACGGCAGGCCGCTGTCGGAGCCGACGACGTCCCCCACGCGGTCCGCGAAGCCCGGCCGGTCCGCCTCCCCGGGGACCTCCACCGGCGTGATCGCGAGCGCGACGGCGAGGGTGCCCGCCCCGGCGCGGATCGCCACGCCGACCGGTACGAGGCCGCCGCTCATGAAGCCGAAGGACACGACGGCGACGAGGACGGCGAAACCCAAGCCGAAGCCGGCGAAGACGACGCCCCCCGAGGCGACCAGAACGGCGACGAGGAAACCGGCCGTCACCACCCCACCCGCTCCCCGCAGAACGACCGCCCCGCCCCCGGCCACCCGCTCCCGTACGGCGACCCCGGCACGGCCCGCCACGACCGGGCCGGCCGCGGTCACGCCCGCCCCCGTGACCACCCGTACCGCCTCCGCCTCGGCCTCCGTCGGCGTCCTCCAGGTCACCCCGTCCGGCGGGGCACGCGGCGGCGCGGACCACCCGGTCGCCGTGGACTCCGCAGCCGCGCAAGGCCCGTCGAGAGCGG
>NZ_WWJY01000491.1 GCF_009865405.1 Streptomyces sp. SID3212
GGTGGCGGGGGTTGTCGGTGCGGTGTGGGTGGGGCGGGGTGGTTGAGCCGGGCGTCCGGCTGGACGTGTTGTCCTCAAGCGCCGGACGGGCTTGAAGGGTGTCCTCAAGCGCCGGACGGGCTGGATTTGGCTGGGCGGGGTGGGGGTGGCTCGGGTCGGGGGTGGGTGTCCTCAAGCGCCGGACGGGCTTGAAGGGTGTCCTCAAACGCCGGACGGGCTGAGTTTGGCTGGGCGGGCTGGGTTTGGCTGGGCGGGGTGGGGTTGGTCGGCTGGGATGGGTTGGCCGGGTGGGGTGGGGCCCGAAGCGCGCACAATAGGGGGGTGAGTGAGTCGATTCCCGTTGTGCGGGTTGTGGATCATGGGACTGCCAAGTTGATGCCCGACGTCGATCGGGCGCGGGCCTGGTTGTTGACCGTTGACGGGGCGCCCCAGTCGTACGTCGATCTTGACGAGCCCACGCATCTGGAGTTCGAGTACACGCGCCGCCTCGCCCATGTTGTGGACAGTGTGGCGTCCCCCGGCGAGCCGCTCGCCGTGGTGCATCTCGGTGGTGGCGGGCTCACGCTGCCCCGCTACGTGGCCGTCACCCGGCCGCACTCGCCCCAGCACGTCGTGGAGGCCGACGCCGGTCTGCTGGCGCTGGTGGCCGAGCAACTGCCGATACCGGCCGATGTGGGCATCTCCGTGCACCACGCGGACGCCCGCCGCTGGCTCGGGCAGGCGGAGGACCGCTCCGCCGACATGATCGTCGCCGACGTCTTCGGCGGCTCGCGGATCCCGGCGCACCTCACCTCCGTCGAGTACGCCCGCGAGGCCGAACGGGTCCTCCGTACTGACGGGATCTACGTCGCCAACCTCGCCGACGGCGCGCCCTTCGACTTCCTCCGCTCCCAACTGGCCACCTTCGCCCGGGTCTTCGAGGAGCTGGCGCTGATCGCGGAGCCCGGCGTCCTGCGCGGGCGCCGGTTCGGCAACGCCGTGCTCGTCGCCTCCCACTCCGCCGTCGACACGGCGGCGCTCGCCCGGCGCACCGCCTCCGACGCGTTCCCCGCCCGCGTCGAGCACGGATCGTCCCTGGTGAAATTCATCGGGGACGCCACGGCGGTACGGGACGCCGGCGCCGTTCCCTCACCCCGTCCGCCCGACGGTGCCTTCAGCATCGGCTGAGGGGGATGGCGGGGACGGGGTGGGTGTGGGGGCAGTGGGGGGAGTGGGGGACTTTGTGACCTTTGTCGTACGGCGGCTCAGGCGGCGTACGTCCGGGACCGTCAGCACCGCCGCCGTCAGCAGGACCACCAGCGCCGAGCAGCCCCACAGCGCCGCGTCCCGCCCGAACGCCTCCTCCGCCGGGCCCGTGAGCGCCGTGGCCACCGGCACCATGCCGATCGAGCCCAGCCAGTCGTAGGCGGACACCCGGGAGAGCTTGTCCTCCGGGATCTCCTGGTGCAGCGCCGTCATCCACGACACGCCGAACACCTCGATGGACGCGCCCGTGAGGAACAGCACCGCCGCCAGGGGCAGGACCGGCAGCGGCACCGCCAGAGCCGCCGACGGGAGGGCCAGCGGGAAGACGCAGAGCGTGCCCGCGAGCAGCAGCCGCCGGGGGCGCCAGCGCATCATCACCAGCGCGCCGGCGACGGTCCCCGCGCCGAAGGCGGCGAGGGCCAGGCCCCACGGCCCCGCGCCGCCCAACTCCTCCTCGGCGACGAGCGGTCCGTACACCGCCTCGGCCGCCACCACCACCGCGTTGACCACCGCGAACTGCACGACGATCGACCAGAGCCAGGGCCGTCCCGTGAACTCCCGCCAGCCTTCCCGTAGATCGGCGATCATCCCGCCGCCCGGCTTCCGTACCGGAATGTGGCTGACGTCGAGGAAGGCCCGGAGGCAAGCGGCCACCAGGAACGCGGTCGCGTCCACCGCCAGCACCCAGCCGGGGCCGAACACCGCGATCAGCGCGCCTCCCAGGGCCGCGCCGCCGATCCCGGCGCCGTGCATGGCCATCCGGTAGAGGGCGAAGGCACGGCCGGCCTGCTCGCCGCTGACGCTGGACAGCAGCATGCCCTCGGACGCCGGGGAGAAGAAGGCGTGCCCGGTCCCGCCGAGGGCGGACAGGAGCATCATCTGCCACAGGTGCGGTTCGCCCACGAGCACCAGGAGGGCGAAGGTGCCCTGCGACACGCAGTTGAGGGCGTTGGCGGCGACCATCACCCGGTGCCGTGGCAACCGGTCGGCCAGGGCGCCGCCCACGAGCAGGAACAGCACGAGCGGTACGGTGCGCGCCGCGGCCACGAGCCCGACGTCCCCGCCGTCGCCCCCCATCTGGAGCACCGCGAACGCCGAGGCGATCAGGGCCCCTTGGCTGCCCAGGTTGGTGACGATCGCGGCGGCCGTCAGCAGGGTGTAGTTGCGGCCGGCCCAGTCGGGGCGACGCGAGGGGCGGGTTCGGCGGCCCGGGGCGCCTGAGGAAGCACTCACCTCAGGACTATCCCCGCGGGCGGCCCCTCTGCCAACCGAGTATCAGGCCGACCCGCGATCCAGATGCCCCGCGATCCACATGTCCCGTGGTCCTGCTGGCACGTGGTCCTGCTGTCCCGTGATCCTGTCGTCCGGTCAGGAGGCGCCCGCCAGGCGTACCGTGCCCATGATCTTCTTCAGGGTCTCGTCGGACACCTCGTCCGTTACCCCCTTGGCGGCGAACGCGACCCATGTCGCGTACTCACCCTGTGTGTTGACGAAGGAGAAGGCGATCGCCTTGCCGTCGGTCTCGCACTTGGTCTTCTTGGTGACGCCCGTGGTGGTCGAGATCGAGTAACTGCCCTCCAGCCCGGACGTGGTGGTGAACGGCGCGCCCTTGCTGGTCTTCAGGATGGTCTTGAGCTTCGCCTCCGGCTCCTTCTGGGCGTAGGCGGCCCAGACCAGGTTGCTCGCCTGGATCTCGGCGGACGACGGGGTGTCCTTCGCTCCCCTGGCGCCCTTGGTGCCCGTCCCGACCAGGCTGCTGTCCTCGGTCTCGCCGTCCCGGTCGGCGTCCTGCGAGCACCACTTGGACTTGTAGAAGGCGGGGGCGGAGAAGGAGAAGATGGGCGAGCCATCCCCCTTCTTCTCGTCCTCGAAGAACGTGGCGACGGTGGGCTTCTCGACCTCCCAGTCGGCCGGAACGTCGAACAGCGTCCCGTACTTGGGGTTGCTGACGACCTTCCAGCCCGTGATCTGCGGCTTGGCCGCGGCGGCCCCGTCGCGGGGATTGGCCGCGGGGCTCGACGTGCTGGGCTTCGCGGACACCGAAGGTTTCTGGTCGTCGTCCGCCTTGGTGTCCTTCGCGCTGTCGTCGTTCCCGCCGAGCACGAGGAATCCGGTGACGCCCGCCGCCACGACGACGGCCAGGGCCGCGAGGATCGCGACCACCGCCGTCTTCTTTCCGCCGCCCGACGGTCCCCCCGGGCCGCCCGGTCCCGGCGGCCCGGGTGCCGCGTACTGCGGCACGGTCGGCTGCTGGTACGGGTTCGGGGCGACCGGCTGGCCGGGCTGTTGCGGGTGGGCCGGCTGCTGCGGATACCCCGGCTGCTGGGGGTGTCCTGCCGGGGGCGGGTAGCCGGGCTGCTGTTGCTGACCGGGCTGCTGTGGGTAGCCGGGTTGCTGATACGGATTCGGCTGCGCGTATCCCGGTTGCTGGTACCCCGGCTGCTGGTACGGATTGGGATTCTGGTCCTGCGGGTTCTGCTCGCCCCCGGGCGGCTGCTGTCCTGGCCACATGGCGAGTAACGATAGAGGGGCCGGACCCCGGCTGCCACGGCCGCCCCGTCAGGGTATGGCCAAGCCGTACTACTCATGAGTAACATCTCGTCGCATGAGCGCTGATCAGATGTCCGTCGGTGAACTGCTCACCGCCACCGTGCCCATGGCCAGGACCCTGGAGCTGGAGTTCGTCGAGACGACTCCCGAGCGGGCCGTGGTCCGGCTGCCCGACCGTCCCGAGTACCACAACCACGTCGGCGGCCCGCACGCCGGAGCGATGTTCACGCTGGCCGAGTCCGCCAGCGGCGCGATCGTGATCGCCGCGTTCGGCGACCAGTTCCACCGTGCCGTCCCGCTCGCCGTCAACGCGGCGATCAGCTACCGGAAGCTCGCCATGGGGGTCGTCACGGCGACCGCGTCGCTCGGCCGCCCGGTGGCGGACGTCGTCGCGCAGCTGGACGCGGGGGAGCGGCCCGAGTTTCCCGTCACCGTCGACCTCACGCGCGCGGACGGCGCGGTGACCGCCGAGATGACCGTCGTCTGGACGCTGCGTCCGAACGCCTGACTGTCCCCGGTCACCAGGTAGGCTTCCCGCCGTACAGCCGCAGCAGGTTTACGGGTACGGGTATAGCGGGAGGAACCGGCGTTGCACGTCCAGGAGTGGCTCGAGACCGTGCCCGCGGTCAGCATCTATCTCCTGGTGGGGCTGGTGATCGGGCTGGAAAGCCTCGGCATCCCGCTGCCCGGTGAGATCGTCCTCGTCAGCGCGGCGCTGCTGGCGTCCCAGCACGGTGACATCGATCCGTACATCCTCGGCGCGTGTGCCTCCGCCGGCGCGATCATCGGGGACTCGATCGGTTACGCCATCGGGCGCCGTGGCGGGCGGCCGCTGCTCGCGTGGCTGGGCGGGAAGTTCCCCAAGCACTTCGGTGAGGCCCAGATCTCCATGGCGGAGCGGTCCTTCGAGAAGTGGGGCATGTGGGCGGTCTTCTTCGGCCGTTTTGTGGCGCTGCTGCGGATCTTCGCGGGGCCGCTGGCGGGGGTGCTGCACATGCCGTACTGGAAGTTCCTGATCGCGAATGTGTTCGGCGGGATCGTGTGGGCCGGGGGGACGACGGCGGTCATCTACACGGTGGGTGTGGTGGCCGAGCCGTGGCTCAAGCGGTTCTCGTGGGTGGGGTTGGCTCTGGCGGTGTTGATCGGGGTTGGGTCGATGCTGGTGTTGCGGAATCGGGCGAAGAAGTCTGCGGGTGCCGCGGAGGCGGCGGGTGCGGGTGCGGGTGGGGTGGAGTCGGGGGCGGAGGAGGCCGTGCGGGCCGGGGAGTAGGCGGGGCGGTCCGCCGCCGGGACCGGGGTGTCCTCAAGCGCCGGACGGGCTGGGTTTGCCCGGTGGGTGTGTGCGGGTTGTGATCCGTGCGGTCACTGTTGTCCTCAAACGCCGGACGGGCTTGAGGTGCCGGACGGGCCTGAGGTGCCGGGACGGGTTGAGGTGCCGGACGGGCCTGAGGTGCCGGGACGGGTTGAGGTGTCGGGGCGGCTTGAATGGGTTTCTCGGTGGGTTTTGGACAGGTCCGAGTAGACCGCCGCGTTCAGTTTGATGCCCTCCTTTTCCTCCTCCGTCAGTTGGCGGCGGACCTTTGCCGGGACTCCGGCCACCAGCGACCCCGGTGGCACGCGCATCCCCTGGGGTACGAGTGCCTGGGCCGCGACCAGGGAGTTCGCGCCGATGTGCGCGCCGTTCAGGACTGTCGCGCCCATGCCGATCAGGACGTCGTCCTCCACGACACACCCGTGCAGCACCGCGTTGTGGCCCACCGACACCCGCGCGCCGACGGACAGCGGGGAGCCCGGGTCCGAGTGGAGCGTGCAGTTGTCCTGGATGTTGCAGTCCGGGCCGAGCAGGATCGGGCCGCAGTCGGCCCGCAGCACCGTGTGGTACCAGACGCTCGCGCCCGCCGCCACCGTCACCTCGCCCACCACCACACAGGTCGGCGCGAGGAAGGCGTCCGGATCGATCCGGGGGTCCTTGCCCGCCAGTCCCGCGATCAGTGCCTCGTGCGTCATGCCGTCTCTCCCCGTCTCTCCTCCGGTACGCGTACGAACCGTAGGCGACTCCCGACGGCCTTCCGACACCAGGTCGGCCCGCCCTCGGGGGTGTCTCTTCTGATGGATCATCAATAAACTGTGCGGGCAGGGATGTTCCGATCGTGTGGGTCGATCCGAGGGAGCTCCATGGCCACCGCACAGCAGATCCCCGACATTCTGTCCGCCGAGTTCGCCGCGGATCCCTATCCGGCCTACCGCGCCATGCGCGAGCACGCGCCCCTCATCTGGCACGAGGCCACCCGCAGCTGGATCATCTCGCGGTACGACGACGTGGAACGGGCCTTCAAGGACCGGGAGTCGGTGTTCACCACCGACAACTACGACTGGCAGATCGCGCCCGTGCACGGGAAGACGATCCTCCAACTCAGCGGGCGCGAGCACGCCGTACGCCGGGCCCTCGTCGCCCCCGCCTTCCGCGGCGACGACCTCCAGACGAAGTTCTTACCGGTCATCGACCGCAACGCCCGCGAGCTGATCGACACCTTCCGGCACACCGGTACGGTCGACCTGGTCGACGCCTTCGCCACCCGCTTCCCCATCAACGTCATCGTGGACATGCTGGGCCTGGACAAGTCCGACCACACACGCTTCCACACCTGGTACACCGCCGTCATCGCCTTCCTCGGCAACCTCTCCGGCGACCCCCAGGTCACGGCGGACGGGGAGCGGACCCGGGTCGAGTTCGCCGAGTACATGATCCCGATCATCCGGGCCCGGCGGGAGAAGCTGGGCGACGACCTCCTCTCCACCCTTTGCGCCGCCGAGGTCGACGGCGTACGGATGAACGACGAGGACATCAAGTCGTTCTGCAGTCTCCTGCTCACCGCCGGCGGCGAGACCACCGACAAGGCGATCGCCTCCCTCTTCGCGAACCTGCTGCTTCACCCCGAACAGCTCGCGGCCGTACGGGAGGACAGGAGCCTGATCCCCCGGGCCTTCGCGGAGACGCTCCGGTTCACCCCGCCGGTCCACATGATCATGCGGCAGACCGCCGTGGACGTCGAGGTGAGCGGCGGCACGATACCGTCAGGCGCCACCGTCACCTGTCTGATCGGCGCCGCCAACCGGGACAGCTCCCGCTACGCCGAGCCCGACACCTTCGACATCTTCCGGGACGACCTGACGACGACCACCGCGTTCTCCGCCGCCGCCGATCACCTCGCGTTCGCGCTCGGCAGGCACTTCTGCGTCGGCGCCCTGCTGGCCAAGGCGGAGATCGAGTCCGGCGTCGGCCAACTGCTCGACGCCATGCCGGACGTCCGTCTCGCCGACGGCTTCGACCCGGTGGAGCACGGCGTGTTCACCCGGGGACCCCGGTCCCTGCCGCTGGTGTTCACCCCCGCCGCTCCCGCGTGACATCCGGCCGTACGACCGGTCCGGGAACCGCCGTCCCGGACCGGGTGCACGGGGGCCGATACCAGCCCCTCCCCGCGCCGCCCGGCGGCCTGCCTCAGCGCGCCGCGGGGGTGAACCGTACCGGCAGCGACATCAGACCGCGCATCCAGATCGAGGGCCGCCAGCGCAGCTCGTACGGTTCCACCGCCAGCACCACGTCGGGCAGCCGCTCCAGCAGCGTCTCGATCGCCGTCCTGGCGATGACATCGGCGAGCAGCGGCGCCGGATAGGGGCAGCGGTGCTCGCCGTTGCTGAACGACAGGTGCGCGGAGTTCTCCGCGCCGACCGCGCCGCCCGGCCAGATCAGCGGATCCGTGTTGGCCGCCGCCAGCCCCAGGACCAGGCAGTCGCCCGCCCTGATCTGCCGGCCGCCCAACTGGGTGTCCCGCACGGCCCATCGGCCGATGAAATTCTGCGTCGGGGTGTCCAGCCAGAGCACTTCGTTCAGCGCCTGCCCCACCCCGATCCGGCCGCCCGACACGTTCAGCGCGAACCGGTCGTCGGTCAGCAGCAGACGCAGGGTGTTGCAGATCCAGTTGGCCGTCGGCTGCTGCGCGGCGGCGATGACCGTGATCAGGTCCTGGACGATCTCGGCGTCGGTGAGGCCCGCCGGATGGGTCAGCATCCGGGACGTGATGTCCGAACCGGGGCTGTCCCGCTTGTCCTTGACCAGCTGCTCGATCCGCGCCTGCACCCGCAGGTACGCGGCCACCGGGTCGTCGTCCTCCGCCGCGTCCAGGGAGACCCGCAGGTCCCGTACGAGATCGTCGGTGTCCACGCTGCCGCCCGGCATCCCACACAGCCGGACCACGGCACGCATCGGCAGCGCGTGCGCGTACGCCGTCATCAGCTCGGCCTGGCCGCCGCCCGCGAACCCGTCGATGAGCGCCTCGGCGATCTCCCGGCACAGATGGGCGAGTTCGAACTGGTCGATCGCCTCCAGCGCCTCGGTGATCACACCGGCCCTGCGCTGGTGCTCCGTACCCTCCGTGAAGAGCACCGACGGCTGGTGGCCGACGTACGGCATCAGCGGCCAGTCGGCGGGGATGGCGTCCCACTGGTTCCAGCGGCGCGAGTCGCGGGCGAACAGCTCGTCGTGACCGGTGACGTACGAGACCTCGGAGTACCCGAGCACCAGCCAGGCGGGGACGTCACCGTCGAGGAGGACGGGCGCGACCGTGCCGTGCCGGCGGCGCAGGGCGCGGTACAGCTCGGACGGGGTCTGCTGGAACTCCAGACCGCTCAACGAGACCGCGCCCGGGTGCGCGGGACAGCCCGGCGGGGGCGCCCCGCCGGGGTCGCCCGGACCGGTGAGATCGGTGAGACCGGTGAGATCGGCGGGATCGGCGGAAGCGACGGGCTCGGCGGGACCCGCCGGCCCGGGCAGGTGGTCCGCCGGGTGGCCGGCCAGGGGATCCGTCGTGGGTTCGGTCATGGGGTCAACTCCCGGGCCATGGCCAGTTCGTAGAGGTGGTCCACGAGGGTGATCAGGACGTTCTTGCCGGAGGAGCGCACCCGCGCGTCGCAGTCGATCAGCGGCACGTGGTCCGCCAGCGACAGCGCCTGCCGGATCTCGTCCAGGGAGAACGCGGAGACGTCGTCGTCGAACCGGTTGACCGCGACCACGAACGGCGTCCTGTGGTGTTCGAGCCGGTCGATGGCGTACCAGGACTCGCTCATGCGCCGGGTGTCGACCAGCACCACCGCGCCGAGGGTGCCGGAGAACAGCCGGTCCCACAGGAACCAGAACCGCTCCTGGCCCGGCGCCCCGAACAGGTACAGCACCATGCGGTCGTTGAGACTGATCCGGCCGAAGTCGAAGGCCACGGTGGTGGTCGTCTTGGTGGTCAGCCCGGCCGGGTCGTCCACACCGACACCCGCCTGGGTCATGACCTCCTCGGTGTTGAGCGGACGGATCTCGCTGACCGACCGTACGAGCGTGGTCTTGCCGACCCCGAACCCGCCCACCACCACGATCTTGAGACCGGTCTCCGCCCCGTCGGCCAGGGGTGTGCGGCCCGGCGGTTCAGAGAGCATGGAGTCCATGGAGCACCTCCTTGAGAAAGGCGGAGTCGGGCGCTGCGGCGACCGTCCGCCCGGCGCGGGGGCGGCGGGCGGTGATACGGCCCGTCGCGAGGAGATCGCCGAGGAGGATCCGTACCACCGTCACGGGCAGTCTCACCTCGGCGGAGATCTCCACGACCGCGGTGGGATGACGGCACAGCCCCAGGATTCTGGCGTGCTCCGACTGCATGCCCGGGGTGGGATCGCACTCGGCGACGATCAGGGTGACCAGGTCGAACGTGTCGTCGTCGACCCGGCTGCGGCCACCGGTGACGGTGTACAGCCGGTGGGGGTCCCCGGTGTCGACGGGCTTGCGGATCATGACGGGGAACTCTCCCGGTCGGGGGTGCGCGGCTCGGCCCGCAGGTGCTCACCGATCTGCTCGACCAGCTCGGTCATCCGGTGGCCCACCACGCCCGGGTCGGCGCCGTCCTCGGCGACGACCGCCAGGTGGGCCCCCTCACCGGCCTCCACGACGAACAGCAGCCCGCCGTGGAACTCGGTCATCGAGTGCCGTACGCCTCCGTTGCCGTTGCCGAACTCCACCGAGGCACCCTGGGCGAGCGCCTGGATGCCGGAGCAGATCGCGGCGAGCTGGTCGGCCTGGTCGACCGTGAGGAAGCGGCTCCAGCAGAGCTTGAGTCCGTCGCGGGAGAGGACCAGGGCGTGGCGGGTACCGGGGGTGCGTTCCAGCAGGCTCTCCAGGAGCCAGGTCAGACTGTTGTCAGTGGTCTGCATGTTCCTGATCTCGCGTTCCGGGTGGGGGACTTGGGGGGGCTTGTGCGGACACGCCCTAGGGCGTGTCGTCCGGGGGGCGGTGGGCGTGGCGGGCCCGGTGGAAGGCGCTGAACTGGGAGCCGGCGTCGCGGCCCGTGCGGGGCGCGCCGGTTTCCGGTTCGGGCTCCGGGCGGCCCCGGTC
>NZ_WWJY01000492.1 GCF_009865405.1 Streptomyces sp. SID3212
CCGCGCCGGTGCGCGCGCCCGCCCACACGCGGGCGCGCACACCCGTCCCCGCGCCCGGCGCGCACGGACAAACCGGTACTCCCGGCTCGGGCAGTTGTGCGATGCTCGGCCCTGTGGATACCAGGTCCGTCAGCCCTGTGTTCGTCGGCAGAGCCGGCGAACTGACCGCCCTCACCGAAGCGCTCGCCCGCGCCGACGCCGGTGAGCCCCAGGCATTGCTCATCAGTGGTGAGGCCGGGGTCGGCAAGACCCGCCTGGTCGAGGAACTGCTCGACACCGCCTGCGCGCAGAAGGCCGTCGTCGCGGTCGGCGGCTGCGTCGAGATCGGCGCCGACGGACTGCCCTTCGCCCCCTTCTCCACCGCCCTGCGCTCCCTGCTGCGCCGCCTGCCCGACGAGCTGATCGCGGCGGCCGACGGCCAGGAGGGCGAACTGGCCCGGATCCTGCCCGAGCTGGGGCAGTCGGGCCGGGAGGCGCTCGGCGAGGACTCCACCGCGCGCCTCTTCGAACTGACCGTCCGCCTCCTGGAACGGCTGGCCGCCGACCGTACGGTGGTGCTCGTCCTGGAGGACCTGCACTGGTCCGACGCCTCCACCCGGAACCTCCTCGCGTACCTCTTCCGCGCCCTGCGCCGCGGCCGGCTCGTCGTGATCGCCACCTACCGCGCCGACGACATCCACCGCCGCCACCCGCTGCGCCCGCTCCTGGCCGAGCTGGACCGCCTGCGGTCCGTACGCCACCTCGAACTCTCCCGCTTCACCCGCGCCGAGGTCGCCACCCAGCTGGCCGGCATCCTCGCCGCCGAACCGGACGCGGCCCTGCTGGACGAGATCTTCACCCGCTCCGACGGCAACGCCTTCTTCGTGGAGGAACTGGCCTGTTCGTACGGCACCGGCTGCCGCCCCGGCCTGAGCGAGTCCCTGCGCGACGTCCTGCTCGTCCGCGTCGAGGCGCTCCCGGAGAACGCCCAGCGGATCGTGCGGATCGTCGCCGAGGGCGGCACCACCGTCGAACACCCGCTGCTGCTCGCCGTCTCGCGCCTCGCCGAGGACGACCTCATCGAGGCGCTGCGGCTCGCCGTCGGCGCGAACATCCTGCTCCCGGTGGACGACAACAGCTACCGCTTCCGCCACTCCCTCGTCCGCGAGGCGGTCAGCGACGACCTGCTCCCCGGCGAGCGCTCCCGGCTCAACCGCCGGTACGCGGAGGCCCTGGAGGCGCATCCGGGGTACGTCTGCGCCGACGTACGGACCACCCGCCTCGCCGGCTACTGGTACAGCGCCCACGACGCGGCCAAGGCCCTGCCCGTCGTCCTGAGCGCCGCCGTCGAGGCCCGCCAGCGGTACGCCCACTCCGAGCAACTGCGCCTGCTGGAGCGGGCCATGGAGCTGTGGGACGACGCACCGCCGGAGGTGCTCGCCACCCTCCGGCCGCCGGACGACGCCGAGGTCTACCCCGCGTGCGCCGGTGGTACGAAGACCACCGCGCTCTCCTACCTCGACCTGATGGCGGAGGCGACCGTCGCCGCGCGCTTCGGCGGCGACCGCGAACGGGCCCTGGCGATCTCCAAGAAGGCCATGCGGGTCCTGGAGCGGGACACCGACCCGCTGCGCGCCGCGTGGTTCTGGACGCAGCGCTCCCGGCTCATGCAGGACCTCACACGCGGCGACGGCTGGCAGGAACTCGCCACCGCGCAGGAGTTGGTACGCGGCCTGCCGCCGTCGGCCGTGCACGCCGACATCCTGGTCAACATCGCCAGCTGGGGCGCCCTGCACCGGCCCGGCCCCGAGGCGCTGGCCGCCGCGACCCGGGCCGTCGAGTACGCCGAGCTGGTCGGCGCCGAGTTCATCGAGCTGCACGCCCGCCTCACCCACGGCTGGCTCACCGCCGACGCGGGCGGCATCGAGGAGGGCCTCGCCGAGATGTACGCGGTGCGCGACCGGGCCGCCGAGATCGGCGCCGTCGGCATCATCGGCCGCGCCGGGACCAATCTGCCGTCCACGCTGGAGGCCGTGGGCCGCTCGGCGGAGGCCGTCACCGCCGCCGAACTGGCCATCGCGGTCTGCCACCAGCGGGGGCTGGCCAACTCGGAGAGCTGGGTACGCGGCAACCTCGCCCAGTCGCTCACCTCACTGGGCCGCTGGGCCGAGGCGGACCGGGTCCTCGACGAGGCCGCCGCGCTCGCCCTCTCCCGCAAGACCCGCGGCCTGATCGCCGACCGCCGCGCCGAACTGGCCCTGCGCCGGGGCGACCTGGCCGAGGCACGGGCCCAGGTGGACGCGGCCCGCGCGTTCTACGGCACCCACGACCCCCAGCCGCAGCACTCCATCTCGCTGTCCAGGATGGCGATGAGCGTCGCCGCGCGGCAGGGCAGGCTCGCCGACGCCCGCGCCGAGTTCCAGCAGGCCGTCGGACGGGGCTTCCCGCCGGGCACCCAGCGGTACGCGCTCCCGCTGCTGTGCGCGGCGGTCGCCATGGAGGCCGGGGCGCTGGGCCTGCCGGGCACG
>NZ_WWJY01000493.1 GCF_009865405.1 Streptomyces sp. SID3212
GGGGACACAGCGCGGCCGGAGGCCGCGCCTCGGCGCCGGGCTGCTCCTCCGCCCCGTCGACCGCGACCGCCCAGCCCCCCAACCTCAGCCGCCACGGCCCCCCGTCCTCGTCCGCGCCGCCCGGATCCACCCGTACCAGACGGATCTCCACCGACCCCCGCAACACCGACCCCACCGTGACCCACGGCCCGACCCGGTACTCCGTGTCCGGGCCCCCGAACGGGTCCCAGCGTTCGTCCGCCGGCCAGTGCGCCCTGCTGCGGGAGACACCCGTGGCGCCCTCGACCGAGATCCGCTCCAGCGGACGCCGGTGCGCCGCCCTGCCCTCGGCGTCCACCAGCGTGGCAGTCGCGTCGACCGGCCCGCCGGCCGGATCCTCGGGCATCTCGGGAGCGGTGTGCGTGGAGTACGTGAGGCGGGCGTAGCAAGGGTCGTCGGAGTGGAGGCGCGCCGGATCGGCGTGGTCGGCGCCGTGGTTGACGACCCGTACGACACCGTCCGACACCGTGCCCGACACCAGCCAGCCCGGTGCCTTCAAGGGCCGTACGAAGGAGTGCTGTTCGACGGCGAGAGGGCTCTCCTCCTCCGTCCACACCGGATGGGTGGGAGGCAGCAGCAGCCCGATGAACCCCTTCGCGGCCCAGTGCGGCGAGGCCGGCCCCGAGTACGTCTGGAGCAGGCCCCGGAAGGGCCGGTGCCAGCCCAGGGTCAGCAGCCCGGCGTCGTCCGTGGCGCCGTGCGCGGTGAAGTGGTCGAGCATCCGGGAGGCGAGCCGGCGTGTCTCGCCGGGGACGAGGGGCGTGGCGTCGAAGAGCGCGCCGGTCCATACGGGGGCGAGCGCGGCGAAGCGGTAGGTCATCGAGCGGCCCTGGACGAGCGGGGAGCCGTTGGCGCCGACGAGCAGCCGCTGGTCCTCCAGGAAGCGCCGGAGCCGGGCGCGGTAGCGGTCGAGCAGCCCCGGGGGCGCCGCGTCGCCCATGACGCGGCAGAACCAGAGCGGGTAGAGGTGCATGGCCCAGCCGTTGTAGTGGTCGAAGTTGCGGTGCGCGCCGCCGGTGAGCCCGTCGGAGTACCACCCCTCGCCCGCGTACCAGTCGTCGGTGAGCGCGATCGTGCGGTCCAGGTCGTCCTGGCGCCAGGTGCCGCCCACACCCCGGGCGAAGGCCTCGGTGACGCCCTGGAACCAGATCCAGTTGTTGGCCGGCATGTCGGTGCCCGCCATGGCGCCCAGCCACTCCAGGAGTTGTTCCTGGACGCGGCGGGGGAGGCGGTCCCAGATCCAGGGCCGGGTCTCGTGCAGGGCCAGCGCGACGGAGGCCGCCTCGACCTTCGCCTGGTTGCTCTCCTTGAACGCGGGCCAGCGCCCCGGGTGCGCGGGGTCTACCCCGGCGGTCAGGCCGGCCGCGTACCACTCGGCCAGACCGTGCGGGTCCTCGCCCCGCGCCCCGGCGAGGCGGAAGGCGGCCAGCAGGAAGGTCCGGGCGAAGCCTTCGAGGCCGTCGCTCCAGGCGCCGTTGTGGCTGGCCGGGCCGGGCAACCGGACGAGTGAGTGGTCCGGGGTGGCGTACGGGCGTACGGCCAGGAGCAGCCGGTCGGCGGTCCGTTCCCAGTGGGCGCGGTCGGCGGCGGGGGTGCGGCCGACGGGGACGGGGGCAGGGGGGACGGAGGTCATCGCTTACGGCTCTCCCGGTTGAGGGTGTCGTCCTAGGACGTCGACGTGCCGTCGGGAGAAAGCCCTTTCGTACAGGCCCCCGAAGCGTCCCGTCTGCCGCCCGGTCTGACGGTGCCATGTAAATCCAGCGTGTCGCCTCACGTCAATGCGTTACACAGGCGATCGCCCGCCCCGGCGGGGAGCCGGCGCAGCGAACGGGCTGGGAGAGCGGCCAGAAAGCGCATTCCCCGTACCCGCCCCGGTCCGTGTCCCCGCCCGGATCGCGGGATCCGCGGCGGAGGCGGCGGGACCTTTTTCCGGCTCCGGACGATTGTTCGCCCTCGGCGGGGAATGAGTCGGCGAGTACGGGGCACTAGCGCCACCGGTACGGTCCGCTGCTGTGGAGGGTGAGTGTGATGACAACCGGAACTGTGCGCGCTGTCGGGGTGGAGAGGACGGCCGAGCGGTCGGAGGACGTACTGCCGCGGATCGACGACCCGAGCAAGGTCGCTCCGAAGGACGCCCGCGCGCTGTCCAAGCTCTTCTTCGACCAGCTCATGGTTCTGGAGGAGGGCACGCGCGAATACCAGTACGCCCGTAACACGCTCATCGAGATGAACCGTTCGCTCGTCCGCTTCGCCGCGGGCCGCTTCCGCAACCGGGGCGGCGGCGACATGGAGGACATCATCCAGGTCGGCACGATCGGCCTGATCAAGGCGATCGACCGGTTCGACCTGTCCCGCGAGGTCGAGTTCACCTCCTTCGCGGTGCCGTACATCGTCGGCGAGATCAAGCGTTTCTTCCGTGACACCAGCTGGGCCGTGCACGTGCCGCGCCGGCTCCAGGAGCTGCGGGTCGAGCTGGCGAAGGCCAAGGAGCACCTGGCCACGGGCCTGGACCGGGACCCGACCGTCAAGGAGCTCGCGGAGCTGCTCGACATCGACGAGGAAGAGGTCATCGAGGGCCTCGTCGCGACGAACGGCTACACCGCCGGGTCGCTGGACATGCCGACCGGTGACGAGGGCCAGAGCGGCAGCGGCCGGACCTTCGCCGACGTGCTGGGCGAGCCGGACCCCGCGATGGAGAAGGTCGAGAACCTGCACGCGCTGGCACCGCTGCTGGAGCAGCTGGACGAGCGCGAGCGCAGCATCGTGGAGATGCGCTTCGGCCGGGAGATGACGCAGTCGCAGATCGGCACGGAGCTGGGCGTGTCCCAGATGCATGTGTCGCGGCTGCTGAACCGCATCATCTCGCAGCTCCGCGCGGGGATGCTCGTCGAGGAGTGATCTCCGCCCGGCCCCCGGGAAGTCCTTCGGGAAGTCCCCCGGGAAGAGCGTGCGGGCGGCGGCGGGACCGGATTGTCAGACCCATGGATCAGACTTGAGGACCTGAGAGTCCGACAGATTCCTGGGGAGGAAGCCGAGATGACCGCCACCACCTCCACTCCGTCCGCCACGCCCGGTGAGTGCACCGCGGCCCAGGCCTATCTGCGCCTGCTGGCCGCGGTGCGCGCCGTTCTGGACGACCCCTTGCAGGCGTCCCTGGCCGCACCCCTGCTGGCGGCCCCGATCGCCGAGGCGGACGAGGCGCTGGACGCGGCGGGCCTGGCGGGCAACGAGCGGGAGTTCCTCGATCTGGTCGCCCTCCAGGCGGTGGGCGGGCATGCCGCGCGCGCCTCGGGTGGCTGAGGCCGTCCGGCGGCCCGCGCCGCCGGACGGACCCCGCTCCTCAGACCCGCGTCAGCCGCAGCGTGACCAGTTCGAACGGGCGCAGGGACAGCCGTACGGCTCCGTCCGTCACCTGGGGCCGCTCCACGTCCGCGAGCGGGCGCTCCAGGAGGTCCGTCACGGCGAGTCCGCCGATGTCGGCGCCCAGGGCGACCGTGACCCTGGCGCGGCCCCCGGTCGACTCGTAGAGCCGTACGACCAGGTCGCCGCTCTTGTCGTCGGCCAGCTTGACCGCGCTGACGACCACGGCGTCGTTGTCGACGGCCACCAGCGGCGCCACCTCGCCCGCGGTCCCTTCGACCGGGCGCTCGGGCAGGTTGATCCGGTAACCCTCCCTGACCGCGTCGGCGATCGCCGCGCCCGGCGCGAGCGCGTGCCGGAAGCGGTGGACACCCTGGTCGGTCTCGGGGTCCGGGAAGCGCGGGGCGCGCAGCAGCGAGACCCGTACGGTCGTGGTGGTGCCGCCGTCGGACGCGCGGACGGTACGGGTCACGTCGTGGCCGTACGTGGAGTCGTTGACGAGCGCGACCCCCCAGCCGGGCTCCTCCAGGTGGACGAAGCGGTGGTTGCAGGCCTCGAACTTGGCGGCTTCCCAGGACGTGTTGGTGTGGGTGGCCCGGTAGACGTGGCCGAACTGCGTCTCGGAGGCGTACCGCTCGGCGTGCACGTCCAGCGGGAAGGCGGCCTTGAGGAACTTCTCCGTCTCGTGCCAGTCGACCTCGGTGTCGATGTCGAGCCGCTTCGTGCCGGGCGCGAGGGTCAGCAGCTGGGTGACCTTGGACGTACCGAAGGAGCGGACGACCCGGACGACGGCCGCGCCGTCGCCGTTCGGGACGGCGATGACCTCGTCCACGTCCGTGAGGTCGGTGACGGTGTTGCGGTAGAACTCGTCGACGTCCCAGGCGTCCCACTGGTTGGGGAAGTCGGGGTGGATCTGGAGCAGGTTGGCCGCCTCGCCGGGGGCCACGGTCTCCCGTTCGGCGGCGATGTCGTACGCGGACACGACCAGGCCGCGGCCGTCGACCACGACCTCCAGCAGCCCGTTGCCGAGGACGAACCCGCCGTCCTCGCGCGGCGACAGCTCCGCCTGTCCCGCTCCCCCGGCCGGCCCGGCGGCGCCCGCCGCGACCCCGTGGCGCGCGTGCGGCGCGGAGTTGAAGAGCAGGGTCGTCCCCCCGGAGGGGTCACCGGCCAGGGCACGCTGCGCGGCGTCGATGATGCCGTTCAGCTCCGCGGCGACGGCGGCGTACGTCTTCTCGGCCTCGCGGTGCACCCAGGCGATGGAGGAGCCGGGCAGGATGTCGTGGAACTGGTGCAGGAGCACCGTCTTCCAGATCCGGTCGAGCGCGTCGTACGGATAGGTGTACGGAGAGGTCTCCGGGGAGGCGTCCGGAGCCCCCGTCGCGGACGCCCCGGTCGCCGACGAGGCCCGTACGGCGGCGGTGGCCGCCCACAGCTCGGCCTCGCGCAGGAGGTGTTCGCTCCGCCGGTTGCCCTGCTTGGTCCTGGCCTGGCTGGTGAGGGTCGCGCGGTGCAGTTCCAGGTACAGCTCACCGACCCACACCGGCGGATTCGGGTACTCGGCCTCGGCCTTCGCGAAGAACGCGCCCGGGGACTCCCATTCGACGGTGGCGGACCCCTCCAGGCTGCGCATCCGCGCGGCCTTGCCGATCATCTCGCGGGTCGTGCCACCGCCGCCGTCGCCCCAGCCGGTGGGGGCGAGGGAGTGCCTGGCGACGCCCTTCTCCTTGAAGTTGCGGGCCGCGTGGGCGATCTGCTCGCCCGTCATCGAGCAGTTGTAGGAGTCGACGGGCGGGAAGTGCGTGAAGATCCGGGTCCCGTCGATGCCCTCCCAGTCGAAGGTGTGGTGGGGGAACTTGTTGATCTTGCTCCACGAGATCTTCTGGGTGAGCAGCCACTTGGACCCGGCGGCCTTGATGATCTGCGGCAGCCCGGCGGCGAAGCCGAAGGTGTCGGGCAGCCACGCCTCGTCGTTCTCGATGCCGAACTCGTCGAGGAAGAACCGCTTGCCGTGCACGAACTGCCGGGCCATCGCCTCGGATCCGGGCATGTTCGTGTCGGACTCGACCCACATCCCGCCCGCGGGCACGAACCGGCCCTCCGCCACGGCCTTCTTGACCTTCGCGTAGACCTCGGGCCGGTGCTCCTTGATCCAGGCGAACTGCTGCGCCTGCGACATCGCGAAGACGAACTCGGGCTCGTCCTCCAGCAGCGCGGTCATGTTCGCCGTCGTACGGGCGACCTTGCGGACCGTCTCGCGCAGCGGCCAGAGCCACGCGGAGTCGATGTGCGCGTGGCCGACGGCGCTGATGTGGTGGGCGGTCGCCGGGGCCGGTGTGGCGAGCACGCCGGCGAGCCGCTCGCGCGCCGCCGCGGC
>NZ_WWJY01000494.1 GCF_009865405.1 Streptomyces sp. SID3212
GGCCGACAGTCCGGCCCCGGCGGCGCACGCCGCGGCGGTGCCGGCCGCGAGTCCGAGGGCGAGACCGCCCCAGGTCCCGTCGCTCAACTCGGCCCCCGTGTAGGCACCGATCGCGTACAGCGTGCCGTGGGACAGGTTCAGCACGCCCGCGGTGCCGAAGGCGAGGCTCAGGCCGGCGGCGACCACGAACAGCAGCAGCCCGTAGGCCACGCCGTCCACCGCCGGGATGAGGTGGGCATCGAGCAGTTCCATGTCAGCCGCCGAGCGTGGCCAGGTCCTGGACCATGACGTTCGCCAGCTGGTTGCCGTCCGGCCGTACCTGGCGCAGGTACCAGGTCTGCACCGGCGCGTGGGCCTTGTCGCTGAACTCCCAGGCGCCGCGCGGGCTGTCGATCTGGCCCAGGGCCGCGATGGCCTTGTTGATGGTCCCCGGCGTCACGTCACCGGCCTTCGCGGCGTCGGCGATCGCCTTGTCCAGCACGGCCGCCGCGTCGTAGGACGCCATCGCGTACGTGGTGGGCTGCGTGTCGTGCTCGGCCGTCCAGTCGGCGGCGAACTTCCGGTTGGCGGCGTTGTCGAGGTCGGGCGCGTAGTTCAGGACGGAGTAGATGTCCTTCGCCGCGTCGCCCTGGGCCTGGAGCACACTGCCCTCGGTGACGAAGGCCGTGTACAGCGGGAGGTCGGCGATGTCGGACTGCGCGTACTGCTTGGCGAAGTCGATGGCGGCCTTGCCGGCGTAGAAGCAGTAGACCGCCTTGGCGTCCGTCTTGGCGATCTCCGCGAAGTACGGCATGAAGTTGGTGGTCTTCGGGAACGGCGTCCAGGCGGTCTTGCCGTCAGGGTTGGCGAGTTCACCCTTGACGCGCTTGAACTCCTCGGTGAAGCCGCGGAGTTCGTCGTAGCCGCCCTGGTAGTCGGGGCCGATCGCGTAGACCGGGCCGTCGACCTTCTCCTTGACGTACGGGGCGATGGCCTTGCCCGGCTCGTCGGAGAGGAAGCTCGTCGTCCACACGTACTCGAGGTCCTTGACGGGCGGCCGGCCGTTCGACCCGAGGAACGGGATCTTGGCCTGGTCGACGAGTGGCAGCACCGCGTTGACGGAGCCACCGCTGACGAGGCCCGTGAGCGCGTCGACCTTGTCCTTCTTGACCAGCTTGGTGGCGGCGGGAACGGCGGTGGGCGGGCCGTCGCCCTCGTCCGCCACGATGAGCTCGACCTTCCGTCCGCCCAGCTTGCCGTCGTGGGTGTTCAGGTACAGCTCGAAGCCGGCGCGCAGGTCGGTGCCGACCGCCTTGTACGTACCGGACAACGAGGCCACCAGGCCGACCTTCACGGTGGTGTCACCGGCGCCGCTGTCGCTGCTGCACCCGGTGACGGCCGCCAGGCCGAGGGCCAGGGCGGCGGCACCCGCCGGCCGGAGTCTGCGGCGGCGCGAGGGGGACAGGTCGAAGAACATAAGGACTCTCACTCATTAGAACGGGCAGGACGGGCAGGAGGATCTGGAGGGCCGCAAGGATCAGTGCGGTCAGGAGGACCGGTGAGGACGGAACGGCCCGGCGGTCAGCGCGAAAGCTCCGGGTTCGCGTCGCGGACCTGCGGGGACAGCGAGTCACCGACCTGGTTGATCAGCTCGGACATCATGTAGCTGACCTCGCCGATGTCCGCGTCCCTGGTCGTGGTGACCAGCAGCGAGGCGCCGCTGGAGACGGCCATCGAGAACATGTAGCCGCCCTCCATCGCCGTCAGGCTGTGCTCGACGGGATAGGTGTTCGTCAACTCGGCCGCCGCGGACAGCAGGTTGACCACTCCGGAGGCGATGGCGGCCAGCCGGTCGGCGTCGTCCCGGTCCACACCGGTGTAGGCCAGTGCCAGTCCGTCCACGGACACGGCTATCACCTGGGTGACCTCCGGGATCCGTCCGGCGAAACTGCTGAGGATCCAGCTCAGGTCGGCCGGTGAGGTCATTTCTTGCTCCGTTCGGTGGTGTCGTCGGCGGTGGAACGCCCGCGCTGGTTGGTACTCCTGTTGATCCCCTGGGCGTAGGCCGCGAGGACGTCGGAGACGTGCCGGGAGTCGCGGCGGCGGGGCGCGGGCCGGGGAGTCGTGGCACCGGGACGCTGTTCGTTGCCGTCCCGTTTGCCCAGGGTGGGCCACTGCTGCGGGGTGTTGCGCTGCCGCAGGGGCAGCCCGGAGGGGCTGACACCGGCGATGCGCGACACCGGCTCGTCGCGTACCGAGGTCCGGGGCGGTGCGGTGACGGGCTCGCGGAAGCCGGTGGCGGACGTGCCACCGCGGCCACCGTTGCCCCCGGCCGCGGGCCGGGCGCCC
>NZ_WWJY01000495.1 GCF_009865405.1 Streptomyces sp. SID3212
CGCAAGCAGGACGTCCTCGCCGCCGCGGAGGCCGCCAAGGCCGCCGCTGAGGCAGCCGCTTCCGCCCCCGCCGCGCCGGCCCCGGCCGCCGCGTCGAAGGCACCGAAGCTGGAGACGTCCCCGCTGCGCGGCCAGACCGTCAAGATGACCCGGATGCGCAAGGTCATCGGCGACAACATGATGAAGGCCCTGCACGAGCAGGCGCAGCTGACCACCGTGGTCGAGGTGGACATCACCAAGCTGATGCGTCTGCGCAACCAGGCGAAGGAGTCGTTCGCGGCCCGCGAGGGCGTCAAGCTCTCGCCGATGCCGTTCTTCGTCAAGGCGGCGGCCCAGGCGCTGAAGGCCCACCCGGTCATCAACGCCCGGATCAACGAGGGCGAAGGCACGATCACCTACTTCGACACCGAGAACATCGGTATCGCGGTGGACTCCGAGCGCGGTCTGATGACCCCGGTCATCAAGGGCGCCGGCGACCTGAACATCGCCGGCATCTCCAAGAAGACCGCGGAGCTGGCGGCGGCGGTCCGCGCCAGCAAGATCACGCCGGACGACCTGGCCGGCGGCACCTTCACCATCAGCAACACCGGTTCGCGCGGCGCGCTGTTCGACACGATCATCGTGCCCCCGAACCAGGCCGCGATCCTCGGCATCGGTGCCACCGTCCGGCGCCCGGTGGTCATCAACCACCCGGACCTCGGCGAGACCATCGCGGTGCGCGACATGGCGTACGTCGCGCTCTCCTACGACCACCGCCTGGTGGACGGCGCCGACGCGGCCCGTTACCTGACGGCGGTCAAGGCGATCCTGGAAGCCGGCGAGTTCGAGGTCGAACTCGGCCTGTAAGGCTCTCGGAGACACCCATACGGCGACGGCGCCCCTGTCCGGATCACTCCGGGCGGGGGCGCCGCCGTATCGTCTACCCATCGACCCTGTCCCCGAGGAGCGCCTCCCATGACTCCGCCCGTCGTCCACTCGCTGCGCGAACAGATCCGCGAGCACATCGTGGAGGGGATCGTCAGCGGTCGCTGGAAGCCGGGCGAACGGATCGTCGAGCGGCGGAT
Organism: Streptomyces sp. SID3212; assembly: GCF_009865405.1. Classification (GTDB taxonomy): domain Bacteria; phylum Actinomycetota; class Actinomycetes; order Streptomycetales; family Streptomycetaceae; genus Streptomyces. The sequence continues at coordinate 1,065 of NZ_WWJY01000495.1, forward strand.
CGCCACCGAGCTCCAGGTCAGCCAGACGCCGGTACGGGAGGCGCTGCGGGAGCTGGAGAGCCTGCGGCTGATCGAGTCGGCGCCGAACAAGGGCGTACGGGTACGGAACCTGACGGCGGCCGACCTGGAGGAGAGCTATCCCGTACGGGCCGGCCTGGAGCAGATCGCCGCGGAGCTGGCGGCGGAGCGGCTGGCCCGGGACTGCTCGGCGCTGGAGCCGCACGTGGCGGCGCTGTACGACGCGGACCGTACGGCCGACGGGACGGCGCAGGTGCGGCACACCGTGGGCTTCCACCGGGAGCTGGTGCGGGCCGCCGGGAACGCGGTGCTGCTGCACACCTGGGAAGGGCTGGGCATCGAGGTGTTCACCGCGCTGTCGATCCGCTGGCTCGGCACCGTACAGAAGTCGTACGCGGAGGAACACCAGGATCTCGTCGAGGCGTTCCGGCGGCGGGATCCGACCATCGGCGCTCTGGTGAAGGTGCATGTGCTCGGATGTGCGCCGCGCGCCTGATTCATGCCCTTTTGATGCGACTTATCGAGCGTCACTGGGTGCCCTGGTCCACGGCACCGGATGCCACTTTCTTCAGAACGTGAAGTTTTACCCCGTACCCCTTTGATCGATCATCGATCAGCGATTTACAGTCGAACACGGGCTGCACCCAGTCCTTCGCCCTGTCCTGCCAGACAAGGCCTTTCTCCACCCCCCTCCTGTCCGGAAGGCGGCGACCATGCCCGACCCCGTAGGCAAGCTTCCGAGCGAGCTCGACCAGCTCCCGGACCGTGACACCGAGGAGACCGCCGAATGGGCGGCCTCCCTGGACGCCGTCACCGAGCATGCCGGCCCCCACCGCGCCGCGTACCTGCTGCGCCGCACCCTCCAGCACGCCGGGACCGCCGGGGTCCGGGTACCGGCCCTGCTGGAGTCCGACTACGTCAACACCATCCCCACCGCCGCCGAGCCCGCCTTCGACGGCGACGAGGCGATGGAGTCCCGGATCACCGCCTGGAACCGCTGGAACGCGGCCGCGATGGTCACCCGCGGAGCCCGCTACGGCGTCGGCGGCCACATCGCCACCTTCGCCTCGGCCGCCTGGCTCTACGAGACGGGCTTCAATCACTTCTTCCAGGGCAAGGAGGGGGACGGCAGCGGCGACCAGCTCTACATCCAGGGCCACGCCTCCCCCGGCATCTACGCCCGCGC
>NZ_WWJY01000496.1 GCF_009865405.1 Streptomyces sp. SID3212
AGCCCGTCCGGCGATTGAGGACAACCAACCGGCCGCCAGGGGCCGCGGCAGTCGCTACGTGTCCGACGAGAAGCGGATCGATGACGCCGGGAGGATCGCGTCGCACCAGACCCTTACGCCCTCGCGCAGCTCGTTGTCAGGGCCCACCACCGCGCCGTCTCCGATCACCGCGCCGGACAGGATCGTGCGGGCGCCCACGCGGGCCCCCGCGCCCACCAGCGAGTCCGTGATCACCGCGCCCGCCTCGATCACCGCGCCCGCCAGCACCACGCTGCCCGAGACGCGGGCGCCCTCACCGATCACCGCCGCCTCGCCCACCACAGTGCCGCCCGTCAGCTTCGCGTCGGCGGCGACCGAGGCGGTCGGGAGGATCAGGCGGTCGCCCCGGCGGCCCGGGACCGCCGGGGACGGGGCGCGGCCCAGGACGAGGTCCGCGGAGCCCCGTACGAACGCCTGCGGGGTCCCCAGGTCCAGCCAGTACGTGGAGTCGACCATGCCCTGGAGGTGCGCGCCGGACGCCAGGAGGTCCGGGAAGGTCTCCCGTTCGACCGAGACCGGCCGCCCCGCCGGGATGGAGTCGATGACCGAGCGGCGGAAGACGTACGCCCCCGCGTTGATCTGGTCGGTGACGATCTCCTCCGGCGTCTGGGGCTTCTCCAGGAACGCCGTCACCCGCCCGCCCGGGTCCGTCGGCACCAGGCCGAACGCCCGCGGGTCCTCGACCCGGGTCAGGTGAAGCGAGACGTCCGCCCCCGACACCTCGTGCGTCCGGACGAGCGCCTTGATGTCGAGGCCCGTCAGGATGTCCCCGTTGAAGATGAGGACCGGTTCGTCCGGGCCCGAGCGGAGCCGGCCGGCGACGTTGCGGATGGCTCCGCCCGTGCCGAGCGGCTCGCGCTCCGTCACGTACTCCAGGTGCAGTCCGAGCGACGAGCCGTCACCGAAGTACGGCTCGAAGACCTCCGCGAGGTACGAGGTCGCCAGGACGACGTGCTCGACCCCCGCCGCCCGCGCGCGGGCCAGCTGATGCGTGAGAAACGGGACGCCCGCCGCCGGCACCATCGGCTTGGGTGTGTGCACCGTGAGCGGCCGCAGCCGGGTGCCCTTGCCCCCGACCAGGAGGATCGCTTCTGTCACCGTGTCGTCTCTGCTTCCTGCTGGGGCCGGCACCGCATACGCGACGTCATACATATGACCGGCCAGTGTAGGCAGCTGCGTGCAGCCTGTTCGGTACGTTCCTCAGCGGCCCTGGTACTTGGCCGATGTCGTCCGCGTGGTGCCGAGCTTCTCGTAGAGCCGGCTCCCCGGGCAGTCGGTGACAAAGCCGTCCCGGTGACCGGAGATGGAGTTCAGCGCGACCTTCGTGCCCTTTTTGTATTTGTTGCTCCCCCCGGACGTCAGCGTGGACTTGCCGCGCGGGTTGACCCCGTAGAGCCCCAGCTTCCACGCGGTCAGTTTGGCGATGGCGGTCGTGGCGGCCGCCGGCGGCTTGGTGCTGCTGTACGTTCCGAGAACGGCGATGCCCACGCTGTTCGTGTTGAAACCGAGCGTGTGCGCGCCCATGACCGGCTTGGCCACGCCACCGGCCCGTCCCTCGTAGATGTTTCCGCACTTGTCGATGGCGAAGTTGTAGCCGATGTCGCGCCATCCGCTGCTCAGGACGTGGTACCGGTAGATACCGCGCAGGACGGAGGGCGCCTGCGCGCAGGTGTAGTTGTTCCCCGTCGCGCTGTGGTGCACGAAGGCGGCCCTGACCGACTTGGTGTAGCCGAACTTCCGCTCGCGCAGGCTTTCGTCCGCGCCCCACCCCTTGCGCGTGATGATGCGCGGACGGGCGCCGATGTACGGCTTCGCGAAGCCGACCTGGTCGGCGAGGTCGGCCTCGGTCTGCGCCTTGGACTGGGCGGTGATCTCGGTCGCGCCCAGCTCCGCCAGGTCCGCGTTGACCGCCGAACTGGCCGCGTCCCCCGCCGTCATGGCGACCGGCATGCGCTCCTCCTCGACGGGCGTACCCGCCGTGCCGGGTACGGTGCCGGGGACCGCCGGGGTGTCAGGGGTGTCCGACGGGCTGCCGGGGCGGCCGGCCTGCGGGCCGTACGCGGGCATCGCCGCCGGCGGCTCGCCGCCCGGGTCGACCAGCTCCAGCCGCAGTCCCCGCGGCAGCAGCGGACGGGCCGGACCCTTGGGGCCCGCCTCCTCGACGGCACGGACGCGCAGCTCGACACCGTCCGAGTTGCCGACCCACAGCGGGGCCGTGGAGCCGTGGACGGTGGCCGCCGAGCGCTCCTCCGTACCGAGGTCGGCGCCGTGCTCCTGGTTGTGCGTCTCCAGGTCCAGCCAGCCGGACCACACGTGCGTCCCGGTCGCGCGGGTGCGGACCTGGACCGTGCCGTTGAGTTCGTCGTCGGCGTTGTCCCAGACGACGCCGAGGAGGGAGAAGGGCTGTACGTCCCGCCGGGCCAGGCCCTGGACCGAGGCGGCGCCGGACGCGCGGTCCGTCGCGAGCGTGGTCAGCGGGAGCGACCGGGTGGAGCCCGCCACGGCGGGGGTGGTGGCGCCGGCGGACGGGACGGTACGGGGGGCGGCGGCCCGGGAGACGGCCGGGTGGGGCACGGGGGCCTGGGGGGAGGCGACCGCGCCGGACGGGAGCGACAGGGGCAGGACCAGCGCGGCGGTGCACGCGACGCCGATCGAAGAAGCAAGGTAGGCACGCATGTGAAGATCGTCGGCGTGTCCTGTCACCGCCGCCCGTTCAGAAACCCGCGGAAAACTGACGGGCCATCGGGCCGACCGGTGGACGCCGTCACCGGTACGGCGGCGGGCCGCTCGCCCGGCCACGTACCCTTTCCCGGGTGAACGCCACCGACCGCACCCCTGCCGACCTGCTGCGATCCGCGCTCGCCACGGATCCCGCCCGCCCCTTGGTCACTTTCTACGACGATGCCACCGGAGAGCGCGTCGAATTGTCCGTCGCGACCTTCGCCAATTGGGTGTCCAAGACGGCCAATCTGCTCCAGGGCGACCTCGGCGCGGAGCCGGGCGACCGGCTCGCGCTGCTGCTGCCCGCCCACTGGCAGAGCGCGGTGTGGCTGCTCGCCTGCGCCTCGGTCGGGGTGACCGTGGAGATCGGCGGCGACCCGGCCTCGGCGGACCTGGTGGTCAGCGGCCCCGACACGCTGGACGCGGCACGCGCGTGCGGTGGCGAGCGGGTGGC
>NZ_WWJY01000497.1 GCF_009865405.1 Streptomyces sp. SID3212
CGCGGCCAGCCGCTCCACCAGCGCGTCGGCCCGGCCGTCGGGCAGCCCCATCGCCCGCGCCTCCTCCCGCAGCAGCGGCAGCCCCCGCGTCCCGTCCAGCAGCTCCAGGAAGCTCCCCGTCGCGGTGTCGACCGGCCCCACCAGCACCGCGTGCGCCGGGGTCACCCCGAACTGGACCGTCTGCCGCTCCCGCCAGGCCCGCCGCAGCGCGGTCTTCACCCTTGGATGCATCTCGCCGTCCCCCGTCTCTTTCCGGCTCCCCGAACTCCCGCCCCGGCCCGTTTCCCGTTCGTCCGGCCGTTTCCAGAATGCAAGGAACCGCCGCCCGGCGTGAAAAGTTATCCACAGGCGCGGGATATCGTCGTTCAAATGGCGGACGCCACTCGGTGGATCAAGAAAGGACCGACCGGGAGGCGGGACTTCCCGCACATACAGCGGGTAACGTCGTGGCGTGTCCGCCGATCCTTCATCCCGCCTCACGGCGACGAGCGCCGTCGAGGTGCGCCGGAGCGCCCGCCGGAGCCGGACCGTCTCGGCGTACCGCGAAGGTGACCGGACGATCGTGCTCATTCCCGCCCGGATGTCGGAGGCGGAGGAGCGGCGCTGGGTGACGGTGATGCTCGACAAGCTCGCCGCCCAGGAGAGCAAGCGGGTCATCGGCGACGAGGCCCTGATCGAGCGGGCCGAGCGGCTGTCCGGCCAGTACTTCGACGGCCGTGCCCGGCCGGTGTCGGTCCGGTGGGTGACCAACCAGAACACCCGCTGGGGCTCGTGCACCCCCGCCGAGGGCAGCATCCGGCTCTCGCACCGGCTCCAGGGCATGCCGGAGTACGTCGTCGACTACGTCCTCGTCCACGAACTGGCACACCTGCTGGTCCCGGGCCACGGGCCGCGCTTCTGGCGGCTGCTGGAGGCCTACCCCCGTACCGAACGCGCCCGGGGCTATCTGGAGGGCGTCGTGGCGGCGGACCGGCTGCCCCATTCGCCGTCGACCCGCGACGACTGACCGGCCGGGACGATCAGCCGGGACGACTGATCAGCCGCGACGACTGATCGGCCGGGACGGCCGATCGGCCATGATCCGCGTCTCTGCCCGATCCTGTACCGAATGCGTACCGGCTCGGTCCAATGTCGGACACAGCCGTTAGCCTGGCGCGACGTATTTCATTCGGGATGGGGGACGGTCGTTACGCATGGCGAGGGAATTCCAACGCGGGCACAAGGCCAAGATCAGTGATCTCACTCCGGGGACGGATCTGTACGTAGGTGTGCAGATCACCGCTCCCGGACTGAGCTTCGACATCAGTTGTTTCGGCCTCGACGCCGACGAACAGCTTTCGGACGACCGCTACTTCATCTTCTTCAACCAGCCGAAGTCCCCCGAGGAATCAGTCCAGTTGCTGGGCGCGCAGGCGGGCGACACCGAATCGTTCCGCGTGACGCTCGACCGGATCCCGGCGAGCATCCACAAGCTCTCGTTCACCGCCACGATCGACGGCGCCGGACAGATGTCCCAGGTCGCCCCGGGATACATCCGCATCGTCGCGGGCGGCGAGGAAGTGGTCAGGTACGCGTTCAACGGCTCGGAGTTCACCACCGAACGCGCCGTGATGCTCGGCGACTTCTACCTCAAGGACGTGTGGCGCTTCGCCGCCGTCGGGCAGGGCTTCGACGGCGGACTGGACGCGCTGCTCAAGAACTTCGGCGGCGAGGTCGCCGAGGAGGAGCCCGCCGCGCCGGAGCCGCAAGCCGCCCCCGCGCCGTCGTTCGCCCCGCCCGCGTTCGC
>NZ_WWJY01000498.1 GCF_009865405.1 Streptomyces sp. SID3212
GGGATCCGCCCGTGCACCGGCAGCGTCGGCACGTCCACCGGGACGGTCTCCGGGTACTTGAGCCCGCTGCCCGTGTTCAGCACGACCACGTTCTCGTCGCCGCCCAGCCAGCCGGAGGCGCGCAGCTGCTCCACGGCGGCGAAGCACGCGGCGCCCTCGGGGCAGACGAACGCGCCCTCCGCGCGGGCCACCGCCGACTGCGCGGCCAGCAGCTCCTCGTCGGTCACCGCGATCGCGGTGCCCTCCGTCTCCCGTACGGCGTCCAGGACCAGGAAGTCACCCAGCGCCTTGGGCACGGTGATGCCGAAGGCGACCGTACGGGCGTCCACGGCGGCCACGCTCTCCCGGTCGCCGCGCGCGAACGCGTCCACGATCGGCGCGCACCCCGTCGCCTGCACCGCGACCAGCCGCGGCAGGTCCCCGGTCAGCCAGCCCAGCTCCCGCATCTCCAGCAGGGCCTTGTGGATGCCGATGATCCCGACCCCGCCGCCGGTCGGGTAGAGGATCACGTCCGGCGCCCGCCAGCCCAGCTGCTCGGCGATCTCGTACCCCATGGTCTTCTTGCCTTCGAGGCGGTACGGCTCCTTGAGCGTGGAGACCTCCTGGTAGCCCTCGCGCTCGGCGACCGCCGCGGCCACCAGCTTGCCCGCGTCCCCGATGAGGCCGTCCACCAGGTACAGCTCCGCGCCGGACACCACACATTCGGTACGGGTGATCTCCGGGGCGTCGACCGGCATCGCGATCAGGCTGCGCATCCCGGCGCGGGCGGCGTAGACGGACCAGGCGGCGCCGGCGTTCCCGTTGGTCGGCATCGCGATCCCGGTCACGCCCAGCTCGGCCGCGCGGGAGACACCGACGGCCGCGCCGCGTGCCTTGAAGCTCCCGGTCGGGACGAGCCCCTCGTCCTTCATCCGCAGCCCGGGGACGCCCACACTCGCGCCGTAGCGCGGCAGATCGAGCATCGGGGTCATGCCCTCGCCGAGGGAGACCACATGGCGTCGGTCGCGGACGGGCAGCAGCTCGTGGTAGCGCCAGAGGTCGGGGGCGCGGCCCGCGATCTCCTCACGGGTCACGGTGGCCCGTACCCGTTCCAGGTCGTAGCGCGCCAGGAGCGGGGCGCCCACCGCCGAGGTCCCCTGGACCACGTCGGGATCGCTCACCGTGCCGGTCCTGGAGCATTCGAGACGGTCCAGGGCCGAGAAGAACGCAGCCGGCATGTCGTTCCTTCCACAACAGGTGTCCGGAACGTGCGCGGTCCGGCTTCTTCCCGAGGAGAACGCACGATGATCGTTCCCGTCAAGGCCCGGCGGCGGGGTCCCGGGGACCCCGCGGTCTCTCAGACGGCCAGCAGCGCCAGAGCCCGGCGGGCGTCCTGCGCCGCGCCCGCCGTGTACTCGACGTCGAACACGTCCGCGCCGAGCGCGGCGATCAACCGCTCCCGCAGCGCGTCCTGCTCGACGGCGTCGTCCGGGTCCGGGATCTGCCCGGCCGCCCGGTACGCGCCCACGGCCGCGCCGAGCAGCC
>NZ_WWJY01000499.1 GCF_009865405.1 Streptomyces sp. SID3212
GTCCTCAAACGCCGGACGGGCTGGAATTGCCCCGGGCCCATTGCTGGGTGCGGGTCAAGGATGTCCTCAATCGCCGGACAGGCTTAACGACCCGGGGCGGGCCGGGGGTTGTCTTGGCGCGGGCCTGGAAGGGGGACGGGCAGGGGTCGTGTCCGGAACGTAAAGCGTGTTTTGTGTCGCGTGGCTACCGTGAATGTCCGGAGTCCCTGAACGCGACGTAAAACATGCAGTGCAGGACACGGCCCCTGCCCGGCCCCCGGCAACAACCCGCACCCAGCCCACCGGGCCGCAGCGGCACCATCAAGCCCGTCCGGCGATTGAGGACAATCGGTAAGCCGCGCCACGACCACTCACTTCGTCAGAACATTCGCCGCCACAATCACCAGCCCGATCAAAACATCAACCGCCCCCACCCGACACGCCGACCACCACCCCCGACCCGCCGTCCTGGCCGCCCAAAGCCCCCAGCCGAACAACGCCGCCGTGTTGATCGTCAGGGCCGCGTCGATCGCCGCGTTCTCCCCCCACCAGCCCCAGTACGAGCCCAGCAGCACCGCCCCGGTCGGGAGGGCCGCCGCGACCAGGGGCCACTCCGTCAGCACCGAGCGGACCGTGCTCGCCGTGACGGGTTTCTCGTCCGCCGTACGGTGGGCGATCGCGTGGGCGTATCCGTGCCCGGTCGCCGAGACCAGCGCCGCCACCATGATCCACAGGGCGTCATAGCCCGGGTCGTCGGGTCCGGTGTCGTGGTCAAGCGCGGCGGCCAGCGCGCTGGCCAGGACCGTTCCGTACACACCGCCGAACAGCAGCCGCTGGAGCGGTTCGTCGCGCCGGCCCGGAGGGTCGGGGGCGCTCTCGGGGGCACTGACGGGGTCGGACAAGGCGCCACCTCCCGGGACGAGGACGTCGTTCCACTCCGGAGATGTAACCGCACACCGGACATATCCCCCGCGACCCCGGGGCCCACCGTCGTGGCGGCCTCGGCCGTTCCCCGGCCGAGGCGGCGGCAACTGCTCTACGCTGAAGGGCATTTGGCAGCGCCGGACGCGAGCGTTCACCCACGCGTCGCTCGCCCGACAGGTTCACGTCACCCCGCAGGCCCGGAGGGATGAGTGGATGTCCGCGCCCCCCGCAGCGCCGCTCCCGTGCGGGTGCGCGCTCACGCCGAGACAAGTGGAGACCGTATGAGCGGCTCGTCCCGTACGCCGTCCAAGCACCACGGAGCGAGAGGCCTCAGCGGCGGTCTGGCGGCCGGAGCCCTGCTGATGGGCACCGTCCTCGCCGGCGGCGGCCCCGCCCTCGCGGCGAGCGGGCCGGCCG
>NZ_WWJY01000049.1 GCF_009865405.1 Streptomyces sp. SID3212
CAATCGCCGGACGGGCTCGAGACGCCGGCCGGTCGTGAGCAGGCGGCCGGCCCCGGGGCGCCGAGTGGCGTGGAAGCGCGTGGCGGGGACGAGACGCCGGACGGGCCGGAAAGCCCCGACCGGCCGACCGCGACCGTCGTCGGTGTCGACGGGCTCGTCTCCGGTGTTCTCGGGCTGAGCGGGTTCGACCTCGCCGCCACGCATCGTTCCGTCGACAGCAACGCCTTCGGGGCCCGTTCCGCCACGCCTGTGCTGTGGACCGGCGGGTCCGTCGAGTCCGGTGTCCTCTATGCCGCCGCCGTCCACCTGGGGGGCGCCGCGCCGGACCCGCGGGACGTCCCGGACGTCACCGGCCGGTTCGAAGGGCCCGTCGCCACCGCCGTCGTGTCCTGGCCCGACGGGATCCGCGACACCGTACGGCTGCCCGCACCGGAGGAGCCGGAGGAGCCGGAGGAGTCCAACCGTGCATGACGACCGCCGCGTCATCGAGGCACGGGTGACCGCGTTCCTGGAGAGGAGCCTGCGACCCGCCCTCTACAGCGACGCCCGGGACCTCACCCTCGACGCCTGGGAGGTGCCCGGGGAGCCGGTGCCGGTCGCCGAGGCGCTGGCCGCGCCGTACCGCCCCCTGCGGCTCGGCGACAGCTGGGGCGGCCCCTGGTCCACCACCTGGCTGCGGGCCACCGCCGAGATCCCCGCCGCCTGGACGGGCCGCCGCGTCGAGGCCGTCTTCGACCTGGGCTTCGACCTGACGCGCGGACCCGGCGGCCAGGCCGAGGGGCTGGTGCACGACCGGCACGGCTCCCCGCTCCAGGGGCTGCACCCGTACAGCCGCAGTGTCCTGCTGGCCGCCTCCGCCACCGGCGGCGACCCCGTGAGCCTCCTGGTCGAGCTGGCCGCCAACCCGAACATCGTCGGCAGCCGGGGCCACGGCACCCACTTCGGCTCGCGGGAGACCGCGGGCGACGAGCACCTCTACGTGCTGCGGACCGCCGAGATCGCCGTACGGGAAGAGGCTGTCTGGCAGTTGATCCACGACGTCGAGGTGCTCGACGAGCTGATGCGCGAGCTGTCCGAGGACTCCTCGCGGCGCCACGAGATCCTGCGCGCCCTCAACCGCGCGGTCGGGGCCGTCGATCCACGCGACGTCGCCGGCACCGCGCAGGCCGGCCGCGACCACCTCGCCGACGTGCTCGCCCGCCCCGCCCACGCCTCCGCGCACACGATCGCCGTCGTCGGCCACGCGCACATCGACTCCGCGTGGCTCTGGCCCGTGCGCGAGACCATGCGCAAGTGCGCCCGCACCTTCACCAACATGACGACCCTGGCCCAGGAGTACCCCGAACTGGTCTTCGCCTGCTCCTCGGCGCAGCAGTACGCCTGGATCAAGGAGCGGCGCCCCGAGATCTTCGGCCGGATCCAGAAGGCCGCCGCGGCCGGCAACTGGGTCCCGGTGGGCGGCATGTGGGTCGAGGCCGACGGCAACCTGCCGGGCGGCGAGGCCCTCGCCCGCCAACTAATCCACGGACGGCGCTTCTTCGCCGAGGAGTTCGGCGTCGAGCAGGACGGCGTCTGGCTGCCGGACTCCTTCGGCTACACCGCCGCCTACCCGCAGCTCGCGAAGCTCGCCGGGGCGAAGTGGTTCCTGACCCAGAAGCTCTCCTGGAACGAGACCAACCGGCTGCCGCACCACACCTTCGACTGGGAGGGCATCGACGGCACCCGGATCTTCACCCACTTCCCGCCGATCGACACGTACAACGCCGAACTGACGGCGGGCGAACTCCACCACGCCGAGGCGAACTTCACGGACAAGGGCGCGGCCACCCGCTCCCTCGCCCCGTTCGGCTTCGGGGACGGCGGCGGCGGTCCCACACGCTCGATGCTGGAGAAGGCCCGCAGGCTCCGCGACCTCGAAGGCTCCCCGAAGGTGGAGATCACCGCGCCCGGCGCGTTCTTCGCCGCCGCACGCGCCGAGTACGCGGAGTACGGTGACCTCCCGGTGTGGCGGGGCGAGCTGTACCTGGAGAACCACCGGGGCACGTACACCAGCCAGGCCCGTACCAAGCGCGGCAACCGCCGCAGTGAATCGCTGCTGCGCGAGGCGGAGTTGTGGGCCGCGACCGCCACCGTGCGGTCCGGCGCGGAGTATCCGTACGACCGGCTCGACTCCCTGTGGAAGCGCGTCCTGCTCAACCAGTTCCACGACATCCTCCCCGGCTCCTCCATCGCCTGGGTGCACCAGCAGGCCGAGCAGGTGTACGGCGCGGTGCGCGAGGAGTTGGAGGAGATCATCGCGGAGGCGGCCGGGGCGCTCACCGCCACGGGAGAACAACTGCTCCTGAACGCCGGCCCGTTCGCCCGGCGCGAGGTGGTCGTCCTGCCCGCCGGGGATCCTGGACTGCCGGAGGTCCCCGGTACGCAGCGGTTGTCCGACGGGCGGCGCGCGGTGTTCGCCGACACACCCGCCCTCGGCGCCGGACCCACGGTCACCGCCCCCACGGCCCCGGTCACCGCCAGGACCGCACCGGACGGAATCGTCCTGGACAACGGCCTGGTGCGGGTACGCATCGACCACGACGGCCTGGTCAGGTCGGTGTACGACCACACCGCCCGGCGCGAGGCCATCGCCCCGGGCGCGGCGGGCAACCTGCTCCAACTGCACCCCGACGACCCCAACCTGTGGAGCGCCTGGAACATCGACCACTTCTACCGGGACACCGTGCGCGACCTCACCGACGCCGAGTCCGTGGTCCTCGCCGAGAGCGGCCCGCTGCTCGCCTCCGTGCGCGTCGAGCGCGCCTTCGGCGACTCCCGGATCGTGCAGCACCTCGAACTGGGCGCCGAGAGCAGGCAGCTGACGGTCCGTACGGACATCGACTGGCAGGAGCGCGACGCCGTCCTCAAAGCGGCCTGGCCACTGGACGTCCACGCGGAACAGGAGAGCGCCGAGATCCAGTTCGGCCATGTCCAGCGGCCCACCCACGAGAACACCAGCTGGGACGCGGCCCGCTTCGAACTGTGGGCCCACCGCTGGGTGCACGTCGGCGAGCGGCACTGGGGCGCGGCGCTCCTCAACGACTCCACGTACGGCCACGACCTCGGCCGCGAGACCCGGCAGGACGGCGGTACGACCACCACCGTACGGCTCTCGCTGCTGCGCGCCCCGCACAGCCCCGACCCGCAGGCCGACCGGGGCAGGCACTCCTTCGGCTACGCCCTGCTCGCGGGCGCCGGAATCGAGGAGGCCATGGCGGGCGGCTACGCCCTCAACCTGCCCCTGCGGCCCGCCACTTCGGGCTCCGCGCCGATCCTCGCCGTCGACAACCCCGACGTTGTCGTCGAGTCGGTCAAGCTCGCGGACGACCGCAGTGGCGATGTGGTCGTCCGCCTCTACGAAGCGGTCGGCGGCGCGGCGCGCGCCACGCTCTCGGCGGCCTTCCCCCTGGCCGGGGCCTTCTGCTGCGACCTGCTGGAACACCCCGAGCGCGAACTGACCCTCGCCGCCGAGGACACGGCGGTGCCGCTGCGGCTCCGCTCCTTCGAGATCCGTACCGTACGGCTCCGCCCCGACCACCGGGCACACGACTGAGCGGCCCACCGCCCCTCCCACGCACCGCAGTTGAGGATCACCCGGTCCGGCGGGGCGGGCCCTGCCGGACCCGGACCCGTGCCCGCGCCCGCCGGCCGTACCACGTCCGCCACCCCAGCCAGAGCGCCGACGCCACGAACAGCGCCGCCGTGATCAGCAGCCAACGCCCCAGGAACACCCCGATGTCCAGCCGGGTCGCCGCCTCGTAGGACGGCGAGGCCCGCGTCACCAACGGCCAGTACACCAACAGCAACAGCAGCGACACGGCGGCCGGGACGCGCACGTAGTTGACCGCCGTACGGGGCAGGGACGGCCGCCGCCGCAGCGCGGAACGCACCACGCGGTCGAGGAACGCGTACAGCGGCGCCAGCACCAGATCGTGGAGCACGGCCGCGCCCACGAACCAGATCAGGATCCCGCCCCAGTCGTCCCTGTCGAACAGCAGCACCCCCGCGTAACAGCAGATGACGAACGACGTCAGCAGGACGACCAGGTGGAGCGGCGACTCGCCGTACACCCGCCGGAAGCGCGCCCCGGCCGCCGAGGCCGCCTCCCGTACCGGCCTCCTCACGCCTGCCACGCCGCCTCCCCGAAGGTCAGCCGCGTGACCCACTTGGTGTTCATCACACCCGGCGCCCCCGGCACGATGATCCGCGCCGGATAGCCGTGGTCCACGGACAGCCGCGCCCCGTTGACCCGCAGCGCGAGCAGCGAGCGGCTGTCGCGCACCTGGTTGTCCCGCAGCGCCGCCGAGCGGAACGAACCGTGCGGCTGCGCCGACTCCACGAAGACACCCGGCGGGCGGTGGTCCAGGCCGACCAGGGCCGCGAGATCCACCAGCCGTACCCCCTCCCACCGCTGGTCGGACGTCGACCACCCCTCGACACACGCGATCGGCAACGACGAGCGGTGCTGGGGAAGCCCCTCCAGTTGTGCCCGGGTGAACACCGCCGTGCGGCCACCGCCGCGTACGACGAGACGCCAGTCCTCACCGATGTCCCGCGCCCTCAACCGCACCGACTCGGCGGTCTTGTTGATCTGGAAGCCGTTGGGCCCCGGGCCCGGATCGCGCCCGTGCGGGGCGAGCAGCGCCGTACCGCGCACCGAACCCCCGATGCTCTGCCCCGCCGTCACCACGAACAGGGCCAGCGAGCCCAGGCCCACCAGACCCAGCGCACCCCGCCGCGAGACGGTCGGTGGCGCCGGGTCGCGGGAGACCAGGCCGCTTTCCGGATCGGGCGGCTCCGGTGCCGTACGGGACGCCGGGGTCCGCAGCTCCGCGCGCAGCCCGTGGCCGCGCAGCGCCCGTACCGCACGCGGCAGCCGGAGGACCGCGTGCGCGAGGAACGCGCCGAAGAACACCCAGGACCCGTAGAAGTGCAGCGGATAGAACGACCCCGGGAAGACGTACTCCAACTGGATGTTGAGGACCCCCGTGGCGAACGTGAACAGCCCGCCCCCGACCAGCAGGAGCAGCGACAGCCGGTCCAGCGCGTGGCCCACCGACCGTACCGGCGGCAGGACGAACAGCTTGGGCGCGACCGACCAGAGCTTGGCGAGCACCACCGGCACCAGCACGATCCCGAGCGTCACATGGACGCCCTGCGTGACGCGGTACAGCCAGTACGGGTCGGTCGGCCAGGGGAAGAGGTAGAAACCGAGCAGCCCCTTGTCCGGTGTCTTGTCGTTGACCGGGGCGAGATCCGGGTTGTACGCGGCGTAGGAGAGCAGGCCGGTGACCCACAGCACGGGGATGCCGGCCAGCAGGACCACGGCGAGGACCGAGGTCAGCCACGGCCCGCGCAGGGGGCTGCGCCACGACGGCAGAGGGACGTCCATGGCAGCGACCGTAGGGGGCGGGGAGCGCCGGGCCCGGTTGCGACTCATGACAAAAGGCTGACGCCGGAAAGAAGCCCGAGAGAGACGTGTGAGGCTCACGCCGGAGATCTGACGGATCGGTGACGCGACCCGCCGCTCACCCCGATCCGCCCGGCCACGGCCCTAACGTGACGGGCGTGACCCCGCTTCCCCACCCCGACCCGCACCCCGCGCCTCCCACGCGACGCGAAGCCCCACCCGACCGCCACGCCGGACCCGGGGC
>NZ_WWJY01000500.1 GCF_009865405.1 Streptomyces sp. SID3212
CCGACGGGACGACGGTGACGGTCGGCGCGTACCGCGCGGTGCCCCAGGTGCCGCGCCGCACGCTGGTGACGGGCGGGGCCCGGTCGGGCAAGTCGTGGGAGGCGGAACGGCGGCTGGCCACGTTCCCCGGAGTGGTGTACGTGGCGACCGGCGGCGGCCGGGACGGCGACGCGGAGTGGGACGCGCGGGTACGGGCCCACCGGGAGCGCAGGCCGGGCAGCTGGCGGACGGTCGAGACCCGCGACCTGGTGCCGCTGCTCGCGCGGGAGGGGCCGCCGCTGCTGATCGACTGTCTGTCGCTGTGGCTGACGGACGCGATGGACCGGGTGGACGCGTGGAACGAGGAGGCGTGGGAGCCGGGGGGCCGCCGGGCGCTGCGGGAACGGACGGCGGAGCTGGTCGCGGCGGTCCGCGCCACCCCGCGCACGGTGGTCCTGGTGACGAACGAGGTCGGCTCGGGCATCGTCCCCGCGCACGTCTCGGGCCGCCTGTTCCGCGACGAACTGGGCCGTCTGAACGCGGCGGTCGCCGAGGAGTGCGAACACGTCCTGCTGGTGGTGGCGGGGCAGTCCTTGACGCTACGGGGGTGAGGCGGGGGCGCCCCGGGGCCGAGACGCGGGCGCCCCCCGATCCCACCGCCGGTCAACGACGGCCCCGTTCGCTAATGTTCGGGCAATGAGCTCGCTTAATCTCGACGACTTCTCCGATCTGATCGAGCGCCCCGACGGCGGTACCCGGCGTGACGCCGAGGAACGCCGGGAGCGGCTGGTCGTGCCGCCCGGGGCCCTCGGGCGCCTCGACGAGCTGGGCGAGTGGCTCTCCGCCGCGCAGGGGTCGGTCCCGGTCAGGGCGATCCGGCAGCCGCGCGCGGTGGTGTTCGCCGGCGACCACGGGGTGGCCTCGCTGGACGTCTCGGGACGCCCCGCCGGCAGCGCGCACGAGCTGGTGCGGGCGATGCTGGAGGGCGAGAGCCCCGCCGCCGTGCTGGCCCGCGGGGCGGGCGTGCCGGTGCGGATCGTCGACGCCGGCCTGGACTGCGAACCCGGGCTGCTGCCCGACGAGGTCGTACGGCACCGGGTGCGGCGCGGCAGCGGCCGTATCGACGTCGAGAACGCGCTGACGGTCGAGGAGGCCGAGGAGGCCGTACGCCTCGGCATGCGGATCGCCGACGAGGAGGCGGACTCAGGTACGGATCTGCTCGTCCTGGGCGACCTGAGCGTCGGCGGTACGACTCCGGCCTCCACCCTGATCGCCGCCCTGTGCGGCACGGACGCCTCGGTGGTCACGGGACGCGGTGGCGCGGGCATCGACGACCTGGCGTGGATGCGCAAGTGCGCGGCGGTCCGGGACGCGCTGCGCCGGGCGCGGCCGGTCCTCGGCGACCAGCTGGAGCTGCTGGCGACGGTGGGCGGCGCGGACCTGGCGGCGATGACGGGCTTCCTGCTCCAGAGCGCGGTGCGCCGGGTGCCGGTGGTCCTGGACGGCGTGGTGTCGGCGGCGTGTGCGCTGGTCGGCCAGCGGGCGGCGTTCCGCGCGCCCGACTGGTGGCTGGCGGGTCACCTGAGCGGCGAGCCCGCCCAGGCGAAGGCGCTGGACCGGATGGCGCTGGTGCCGCTGCTCGACCAGGGCGTGACGGTCGGCGAGGGTACGGGGGCGCTGCTCGCCCTGCCCCTGGTCCAGGCGGCGGCGGCCCTGGCGGCGGAGCTGCCGGAGGCGCCCCTGTCCCCCGCTCCCGAGAAGGACGCGGAGGACGAGGCGGAGGAAGAGACCAACTGACCTCGCGCCCGCCCTCGTACCGGCGCACGCGGACCCCTCAGCGCGGGGTCCGCGCCGGGTCCGGGGTGGGGGCGCCGCCGATCAGGTCCTGGAAGCGGCGTCGCGGGCCCACCCAGCGTTTGTCGTGGTGGTAGGCGCGCAACGTGCTTCTCGCCCGCTTCTTGTGGCGCTCCCGGTAGAAGCGTTTGGCCCAGGGCGAGCCCGGCCGCGCCAGCCGGATCGCGCCCGTCAGCGCCACGAACGGCACCAGCGTGCCGACCAGCGCCATGCGCAGCTTGCCCTTGAACGCCGCGATCAGCACGAACGCGAAGTTGACGAGGAGCGTGACGATCACCGACGCCCGGTTCTCCTGCTGCTGGGTCGTCAGGGAGTTGACCTCCACCGGCGAGAACCCGCTGAGCACCAGCAGCGCCAGCGCCGCCGCCGTGACCACCACCTCCACGCTCTGGCGGCCCTGTTCGGACC
>NZ_WWJY01000501.1 GCF_009865405.1 Streptomyces sp. SID3212
CAGCAGTGAGCGCCGCTCGGCCCCGGCCGTGACCACGTCGCCCGCCGGGTCCCGCGCGTCGAGGCTCGTCGTCGCCGGCGAGGTACGGCGCCAGTGCGCGGCGATCACGGGTGCCTTCACGGCGAGGTGGACGAGAAGCGCGCCGATGATGACGAACGCCAGCGCCCAGTGGACGGCACGGAAGGGAAAGGGCCAGGGATACCACTGAATGGTGTTGAGGAGTCCCATGAACAGTTCGAGCAGGGTGGCCGCGACCAGAACGGCGATGGAGATCCGTTCCAGCGCGTGTGCGACGGAACGGATCGGAGGCCATTCGAAAAGCCTCGGATAGACCGTCCAGAGTTTCACCAGAAGCAGGGGAATCGCGGCGATACCGCTGATGACGTGGAGGCTCTGGGTGACGCGATATCCGGAGACGGGCCTGGTGGGGAGGTGTCCGGCCGCCCAGCCGGGCGGTTGCTGAAGGTAATGACTGGTGACGCCCGTGACGAAGCAGACAAGAATCGCGAGTCCGAGCCACCGGCCCACCGCCGTCGCCGTGCGCGGGTCGTGCGATCGGCCCCTGAATCGGGGGAGGAAAGGCGGGATACGCATATCCGTATTCCACGCTGTTTCCGTGACGAGGTGAAGGGGATCAACGCTTACGGAAAACTGACGTCCGCATTTCCCGGCCCACGATTTCGCTCACCAGAACGTGAGCAGCAGATGATTGACGGCCAGTCCGGTGGCGGCCTGGGCCAGCAGCCAGCGCCGGTGGTCGCGGACCGGCAGCAGGGAGGCGGTCACCGGCAGCCAGAGGGTGAAGGGCAGCCAGATGCGTTCCGTCTCGGCCTTGCTCATCCCGGACAGGTCGGCGGCGGCCACCGCCAGCAGGAGGGCCGCGACCAGCAGCACGAGCGCGCCGTCACCGGTGACCGGCCCGCCGCGCCGCAGCCGCCGCAGCGGG
>NZ_WWJY01000502.1 GCF_009865405.1 Streptomyces sp. SID3212
GACACCACCCCCACCCCGCCCGGCGGCCACTCAAGCCCGTCCGGCGCTTAAGGACGGACCTGGGCACGGGGGCGGCGCGGCGATCCTGTTCCGGGCCCGGTCCGGCACCCCCAGCCCGCCCGGCGGCCACTCAAGCCCGTCCGGCGCTTGAGGACGGACCCGTGCACGGGAGGGCGTGGCGATCCTGTTCCCGGCCCAGGTAGGCCCCCTAGCCCGTCCGGCGTTTGAGGACGGACCCGTCCACAGGGACGAGCCTGACCATTCCGCTCCCGGCCGAGCACGGGCTCCAGCCCGTCCGGCGCTTGAGGACGGACCCGTACGCCACGGCCGCGCGCACACCCCACCCCGCCCAAGACCAAGCGCGCCCACCCCGTACCCCGTACACCGCCCCACCCCCAGCGGTACGCTGACATGGCCAGACGAACCCACCCCCGAAGGGACCCCGCCCCCATGCCGCTCGAAGCCGGCCTCCTCGAAATCCTCGCCTGCCCGGCCTGCCACGCGCCGCTGAACGACCGCACCACCGCCGAAACCCCCGAACTCGTCTGCACCTCCGAGGAGTGCGGCCTGGCCTACCCGGTACGGGACGACATCCCCGTACTCCTTGTCGACGAGGCCCGCCGCCCCGCCTGAACCGCGCACCGGCGCGCAAAGCGCAAAGCGCAACGCGCAAAGCGCAACGCGCAAAGCGCAAAAGCGCACACCACGCACACCAGAACCACGCGCCCCAAGAACAAGCGCGCACCCCGCAGGGGCGATCGGAGGCCCACTCCCATGCTCGACGAGTCGCTGCTCGACGCCCCCGACGCGCTGACCCGCGCCGACCGTCACGGCCTCCTCCGCGCCGCCGCGGAAGCCGGCGCCCGCGTCCGCACCGCGCTCCGGCACACCGCCGAGGCCGGCGTCACCGAGCTCAACG
>NZ_WWJY01000503.1 GCF_009865405.1 Streptomyces sp. SID3212
GCCGTCACGGACTGCCGCTGCGCGCCGCCGCCCTGCACTACCCGCTGCGGCACCCCGCCGTCGCGAGTGTCCTGGTGGGCACCCGCTCGGCGGCCGAGGTACGGGACGCCGCCGAGCAGCTCGCGCGGGACGTCCCCGAGGACCTGTGGGCGGAGCTGCGGGCGGGCGGCCTGCTCGCCGAGGACGGGACCGAGGCGTGAGGGTCGCCCTGCGCACGTCCGTGCGCGCCGACCGCGTCGAGGAGTACGAGGCGGCCCACCGGGAGGTGCCCCCGGCGCTGACCGCCGCGATCCGCGCCGCCGGGGCCACCTCGTGGACGATCTGGCGCAGCGGCACCGACCTGTTCCACGTCGTGGAGTGCGAGGACTACGCCCGCCTCCTCGCCGCGCTCGACCAGCTGCCGGTCAACGTCGCCTGGCAGGCCAGGATGGCCGAGCTGCTCGACACCGTGCACGACTACTCCGCGGCCGGCGCCGACGCCGGCCTGCCCGTCGTCTGGGAGCTCTGACGCATGATGACCCCGCCCGCGAACGTCGTCGACGCCCATCACCACCTCTGGGACCTGTCGGTACGCGACCAGGACTGGATCACCGGACCCGCCCTCGCGCCCCTGCGCCGCGACTTCACCCTCGCCGACCTGGAGCCGGAGGCCCGCGCGGCCGGGGTGACCGCCACCGTGGTCGTCCAGACCGTCACGGTCGCCGAGGAGACCCCGGAATTCCTCGCGATCGCGGACGCCAGTGACCTCGTCGCCGGGGTGGTCGGCTGGACCGACCTCACCGCGCCGGACGTCGCGGACACCCTCGCGGCCCTGCGCGCGCTGCCCGGCGGCGACCGGCTCGTCGGCATCCGCCACCAGGTCCAGGGCGAGGCGGACCCGGAGTGGCTGCTGCGCCCCGACGTCCAGCGCGGACTGGCCGCCGTCGCGGCGGAGGGACTCGTGTACGACCTGGTGGTCCAGGTCTCCCAGCTGCCCGCCGCCACCAAGGCGGCCGAGCTGCTGCCCGGCCTCACCTTCGTCCTCGACCACCTCGGCAAGCCGCCGATCGCCTCCGGGGCCATCCAGCCCTGGGCGGACCACGTCGAGGCGCTGGCGGCCCGGCCCAACACGGTCTGCAAGCTGTCCGGCATGGTGACCGAGGCGTCCTGGGACTCCTGGACCCCCAACGGTCTCCGCCCCTACGCCGACATCGTCCTCACCGCTTTCGGCCCCACCCGCCTGATGTTCGGCTCCGACTGGCCGGTCTCCCGCCTGGCGGCCTCGTACGCGGAGGTCCTGGACGCGGCCCGCACGGTGACGGACGGCCTGACCGAGGCGGAGCGGACGGAGGTCTTCTCCACGAC
>NZ_WWJY01000504.1 GCF_009865405.1 Streptomyces sp. SID3212
CTCCACCGGCTCCACCGGCTCCACCGGCTCCGTGGGGTCCGACAGGCCGAAGATGGTCGCCGGGCCCGAGGACGCGGTGAACTCCCCGGACGGGCCCGTCGTCCGCCGGTCGGCCCTGATCCACTCGCCGGGCGCCTGGGTGGCCGGGTCGAGGGCGGCGACGATGGTGAGCGGGGCCGAGGGATCGGGGGCGGTCAGGCCGAGGGGCGCGCTGTAGCCGAAGGCGGGGCGGCCGGTGCGCTGGGCGAACCGCTGGACCAACTCCGGCCTCAGGGCCCCGGGACCGGAGGTCAGGAACAGCGCGGGAGTGCCCAGCGCCGTGCTCCGCAGCGCCGGGTCCAGCCTCAGCAGTTCCAGGAACTCGTCGTCGGACACCTCGATCGGAGGCCCGCCGGGCAGGTGCAGGACCACGTTCCCGGCCTGGTTCACATGGATCAGGACGAGGACGGGGGCGGGCATGTCCGGGCCGGCCCACTCCGGCACGACCTGCTCGACAGTGGTCCCGTCCGGCCCCGGCGTCGTCCGGTCCACGCTGCGCCAGTCGATCCCCGCGGGCGCGGGCCTGTCGCTCCAGTTGACGCCCTGGATGACCTGCCCCTGCCGCAGCAGAATGACCTTGACGAAGGCAAAACCCCTCAGGTGGTGGGCGGCCAGCACGTCGCGGTCGGTGACGTCGTGCCCCTCGGCGAGGGCCTTGGCGGTGAGGGCCCAGATCTTCTTCTGCTTCGGCAGGTCCCACGGGTCCGCGTCCGTCAGGTGGAGGACGCCCCGGCCGTGTGCCTCCCGGTCGGCCGGGGGAATGTCGTGGAACAGCATCTTCCCCGCGCGGACCATCGCCCAGAGGGTGGAGGCCACCTGGCCCGGAGTTGCCGCCGCCGCCGAGGGGAGTGACTGGACCGAACGCAGCAAGGTCTCGCCCGACGTGGCGAGTTCGGCGAGGGTCACCTTCAGAGCCGGTGCGGGTATCTCCGTACTCAGCCGCGCGTCGGGGTCCGCGAGGACGCGCTCGCGGGCGAAGTCCAGGAGGGCTTCGAAGGCGGCCGGGTCGGCGATGCCGTCACTGTGCTCCTGCGCGTAGAAGGTGACCATGTCCTCGCGCAGGGGGGTGACCCCGCTGAGTGCCGGGTCGTTCGCGCGCATGGTCTCCAGTGCGCCGATGCCCTTGACCAGCCGCTCGTACCGTTCGCCCGGCACGCCACGGTCCTGCTCGACGCCGTTGCCGAAGAGGCGGCGCAGTCCCCGTACCAGCCGGAGCATGGTGGCGCGTGTCTCCGGCGGTACGGGACCCGGGCCCGCGTGCAGACCGGCGTCACGCGCCAACCCGTCCAGCTCGTGCTCCAGCGGCTCGGGCGGGAACCTGACGCGGCGTCCCTTCTCCCCGTCGGCCGGGGCGACAATCAGGCGCCGGGCGCCGTCCATCCCGGTCTGCGTGGTGACCGCGTCGGTCTCCAGCCTGCTCGCGTTGGCCGCGTACTGACCGAACGGCACGTCGCCCCAGGGGTCGTCGACGTGGGGCACCGGCAGGGTCGAGGGATGGTTGTGACGCGGGTCGCCGTCCGCCCCGCTCCAGCAGATCTCCAGGCCCAGCCGGTGGCCCGGGGGCAGTCGGCGTATCTCGGGCAGCCCGGCGAGGTAACGCGAGGCGTCCTGCTTGGCCAGCCGCACGGTCCTGCCGTCGCGCAGGGCGAGCGCCATCCGGCCGGGTTTCGCGTGTGCGGCGAAGACGTAGACCGCCGGATCCGGGGTGATCTCCTCGATCTCGCCGTCCTGAAGGCCGGCGCCGGCGGGGACCTTGTGCAGGATCCGCCGCATGTAGAGGTACGACGTGAACCGCTGCTCCGACCTCCGCAGGCTCTCGCCGTCCCGCATCGAGATCTGGCCGAACCGCTCGTGGTCCTCGGAGACCAGGGGGCGGGTGTCCACGTCGCTGTCCCGGAAGGTGATCCCCTCCAGCGACGTCCACTCCCGGTTCTCGGACGGTGGTGTCGTGGGCAGGGGATCGAACGGCACCCAGAGACCGAACGCCTTTTTCGCGTCCCGGTCGACCAGGACGGGGAGGTGTTCGTTCCTCGACCCGTCACGGACCAGACGCCCTTCACCACTGGGACCGATCACCCGCCGGTCCAGCCGGGTCGCGAGCGACTGGAGATCCAGGGACCGCTGGGCGAAGGGTACGGCCAGGAGCAGCGGTACGTTCTTCGGGAGCCGGGCCAACTCGGGGTCGGCGAGGAGCACGTCGGCCAGGGCTTCCGTGTCCAGCACCCGGCCGTCGGGAACACGTACCCCGTCGGAGTCGCCGTCCGCCGCGACGACGTACGCGGAGTCCGGCCACGGCGCGTCCTCCTCGGACACGATCTTCGCCAGCACACCCGGCCGCGTCTCGACGACCCGTACCCGATCGGGGCGCACCCGGCCCACCGGCTTGCCCGTCCAGTTCCGCCCGTGCGCCGGACCCGACGGACCGGCCATCAGGGTCCGCTCCGACAGCAACGGGTCCACGGGCTGCGGGGCAGCGTCGGTGGGGGCGAAGATGTCGGCATCGGCCGAGGCCGGGGGCGGCGCGGCCGAGGGCGGTCGCCGGGTGGCCTCGGTCCACCGGCCGGGGGTTTTCGTGGCCGGGTCCAGGAGGGCGAGGACGGTGAGCGGGGCCGACGGGTCGGTGGCGGTCAGCATCAGGGGCGCGCTGTAGCCGAAGGCGGGGCGGCCGGTCCGGTCGGCGAACCGCTGGACCAGCTCCGGCCTCAGGGCCCCGGGACCCGAGGTCAAAAACAGGACAGGAGTGGCCAACGGGGTGGTACGGAGGGCCGGGTCCAGGTCGAGCAGTGCCAGGAACTCGTTGTCGGACACCGGGAGCGGGGGACGGCCGGGCAGGTGCAGCACGATGTTCCCGGCCTGGTCCACATGGATCAGGTTCAGGAGGGGAGTGGGCCTCCCCGGCGCGGCCCAGTCCGGCACGGTCTGCTGCACGCTGGTCCCGCTCGGCCCCAGCGTCATCCGGCGCACGCCGCCCCGGTCGACCCCCGCCGGCGCGGGGGTGCCGCTCCAGTTGACGCCCTGGACGTTCTGCCCCTGCCTCAGCAGTCCGGCCGGCGCGAACGCACCGGTCTGCGTGAGGTGGTAGGCGGCCAGCAGGTCCGGGTCGGTGACGTCCGTTCCCTCGGCGATCGCCTTCGCCGTCAACTCCCACAGCGTCTGCTGCGCCGCCCGGTCCCAGGTCCCGGTGGCGGGCAGATGGAGCACCTTGCGGCCGAACGCCTCCCGGTCCGGCCCCGGCACCTGCCCGATCCGCTGCGCGGCGCGAACGGTCGCCCACAGGGCCGACGCGACGTCTTGGGGCCGTACCGGCGTCCGGCCCGGCAGGGCCTTCACGGCACGCACCACCGCTTCAGCGCTGGTGGAGAACTGACCGAGGGCCAGTCGCAGGGCACGTGAATCGATCGCCTTGCTCAGCTCGGCCCGCGGATCCGCCGCGATCTGTTGGCGGGCGAAGGCGAGCAGGGCCAGATGACCGGCCGCGTCCGGCGGCTTCCCGGTGTACGCCCGGGTCAGGAAATCGAGCATGTCCAGACGGATCGGGGTGCGGTTCCTCAGCTCCGGGTCGTTCGCGCGCATCGTCTCCAGCGCGCCGATGCCCTTGAGCGCCTGCCGGTACCGGAACGGGTTGTCCTCGAACCTGTTGCCCAGCGTGGTCCGCAGGGCCCGTACCAGCCGCAGCGTGGTCGCGCGCGTCTCCGGCGGCACCTCACCCGGCCCCTGGTGCAGATCCATGTCGCGGGCCAGCTGGTCCAACTGGGGATCCGACGGGTCGAAACGGAAGGTGACGCGGCGCCCCCGCTCGCCGCCGGCGCCGTCCAGCAGCACCCGGGCATCGTCGTTCAGACCGGTCGACCGGGTGGCCGCCGACGTCTCCAAGTGGCTCTCGTTCGCCAGGACATGGCCGAACGGGATGTCCTCCAGCGGATCATCGACATGGGGCGCCGGAGCGGTGTCCAGCGGAGGCCGCGTCGGGTCGCCGTCCGAGGCGCTCCAGCACACCTCCGCGTGCAGCCGGTGCCCCGGCGGCAGCTCACGTACCTCGCGCAGCCCGGCGACGTACCGCGCGCCGTCCAGTTTGCCCAGCCGTACGATCCTCCCGTCGCGGAGCGTGAGCGCCAGCAGGCCGGGCTTCCCGTGACCCGCGAACACGTAGATCGCCGGATCCGGGGTCACCTCCTCGGACTCCCCGTGGTGCCGGTCGCCACCGGCGGGCACCAGATGGACGAGCCGCCGCATCTCGCGGAAGGTCTTGAACCGCTGTTCCCGGCGCCGCAGCGCGTCGCGGTCCGGGACCGAGATCATCCCGTACCGCTCGTGGTCCTTCGAGACCAGCGGTCGCGTATAGACGTCACTGTCACGGAACGTCGTGCCGTCCAGTGCCGTCCACTCGCGGTCCTCGTACGGCGCCGCCGTCCTGGGCGTCGGATCGAACGGCACCCAGGCGCCGTACGGCAGATCCGCGTCCCGGTCGACCAGCCCCAGGACATGCCCGTCACCCGTGCCGTCGGGGATCGGACGACCCTCACCACTGGGTGCCCACACCTTCCGGCCGAGCCTTCGGGCCACCCCGTCCAGATACCCGCGGCCCATGTCCGGGACGGCCAGCACCACGGGCACGTCCTGCGGCAACGCGGACAGCTCGGGGTCGGCGGCCAGCACTTCGGCCAGTGCCTCCGCGTCCAGCACCCGGCCGTCGGGGACCCGTACGCCCCCGTTCTCGCCCTGGCCCGCGACGACGTACGCGGAATCGGGCCACGGCGCGTCCTCCTCGGACACGATCAGCGGTGTCCGACCGGGCCGGACCTCGTACAGCCGCACCTTGCCGGGCCGTACGCGGGTCACCGGCCTGCCCGTCCAGTTACGGCCCTGCCGCGCGCCCGACGGACCCGCCATCAGGGTCTCGGCCGCCAGCAGCGGATCGGGCTGATCGGGCGGATCCGACGGGCCCAGGATGCTGATGGAGCCCGAGGGGGTG
The DNA here is from genome assembly GCF_009865405.1 of Streptomyces sp. SID3212. Lineage (GTDB taxonomy): Bacteria > Actinomycetota > Actinomycetes > Streptomycetales > Streptomycetaceae > Streptomyces. Next base: position 5,012 of record NZ_WWJY01000504.1, read on the forward strand.
GTGGACTGCCCGGACCCGTTGGCCGGCTGCCGGGTGGCCTTGGTCCACCGGCCGGGGGCCTGGGTGGCCGGGTCGAGGGCGGCGACGATGGTGAGCGGGGCGGACGGGTCGGTGGCGGTGAGGGTGAGGGGTGCGCTGTAGCTGAAGGCGGGGCGGCCGGTGCGCTGGGCGAATCGCTGGACCAGTTCGGGTCTCAGGGTTCCGGGGCCGGAGGTGAGGAAGAGGACGGGTGTGGCCAACGGGGTGGTACGCAGGCGCGGATCCAGGTCGAGCAGTGCGAGGAACTCGTCGTCGGACACCGGGAGCGCGGGACGGCCCGGCAGGTGCAGGACGATGTTCCCGGCCCGGTCGACGTCGACCAGGTTCAGGAGGGGATCGGGCTTCCCCGGGCCGGCCCATTCCGGCACGACCTGTTCGACGGTGGTGGTCCCGTCCGGCCCTCGTGTCGTCCGGTCCACGCTGCGCCAGTTGATCCCCGCGGGCGCGGGTATGTCGCTCCAGTAGACGCCCTGGACGCTGTCCCCCTGCCACAGCAGCGCGGCCGGTCCGAACGCACCGGTCTGCGTGAGGTGGTAGGCGGCCAGCAGACTGGGGTCGGTGACGTCCAGCCCCTCGGTGAGGGCCTTGGCGGTCAGGGCCCAGAGGGATATCTGCTTCGGCAGGTCCCACGTGTCGGTGGTGTTGAGGTGGAGGACGCTACGGGCGTGTGCTTTCCGGTCGGCCGGGGGGATCTCGTTGAAGAGCGTCTTCCCGGTCCGGACCATCGCCCAGAGGGTGGAGGCCACTTGTCCGGGGGTCGCCGCAGCCGCCGAGGGGAGCGACTGGACGGTACGCAGCAGGGCTTCGCCGGAGGTGCGGAGTTCGTTGAGGGTGACGGTGAGGGCGGGTGCGGGTATCTCGGTGCTGAGCTGTGCGCCGGGGTTCGCGAGGACGCGGGCGCGGGCGAAGTCCAGGAGGGCTTCGAAGGCGGCGGTGTCGGCGATGCCCCCGCTGTGTTGCTGGGCGTAGAAGGTGACCATGTCCTCGCGCAGGGGGGTGACCCCGCTGAGCGAGGGGTCGTTCGCGCGCATCGTCTCCAGGGCGCCGATGCCGCCGAGCAGTCGTCCGTAGCGTCCGCCCGGCACGCCGCGGTCCGTCTCGACGCTGTTGCCGAAGAGGCTGCGGAGTCCCCGTACCAGCCGCAGGGTGGTGGCGCGTGTCTCCGGCGGTACGGGACCCGGGTCCGTGTGCAGACCGGCGTCACGCGCCAACCCGTCCAGTTCGCGTTCGAGCGGCTCGGGCGGGAACGTGACGCGACGCCCTCTTTCCCCGTCGGCCCCGGCGATCAGCACGCGGTCCTTGCTCGTCATGCCGGTCTGTCGCGTCGCCGAAGTGGTCTCCAGCCTGCTGGCGTTGGCCGCGTACTGACCGAACGGGACGTCCCCCCAGGGGTCGTCGACGTGGGGCGCCGGACCGTGAGCGGGCTGCTGTCGGCGCGGGTCGCCGTCCGACGCGCTCCAGCAGATCTCCAGGTGCAGCCGGTGGCCCGGGGGCAGTTGGCGCACCTCGGGCAGCCCGGCGACGTAACGCGAGGCGTCCTGCTTGCCGAGCCACACGGTCCTGCCGTCGCGCAGGGCGAGGGTCATACGGCCAGGACTCCCGTGGGCGGCGTAGACGTAGACCGCCGGTTCGGGGGTCAACTCCTCGGTCTCGCCGTCCTGGTGGTCGGCCCCGGCCGGGATCTTGTGCACGAGGCGCCGCATGTCGACGTACGACGTGAACCGGTGCTCGAACTCGCGCAGATGTCCGCCCCGCACCGAGATCTGGCCGAACCGCTTTCTGTGCCCGGCGGAGACCAGGGGGCGGGTGTCCACGTCGCTGTCCCGGAACGTGGTCCCGTCCAGTGCCGTCCACTGACGGTCCTCGAAGGGCGGCGTCGTGGCCACCGGATCGAAGGGGGCCCAGACGCCGATCGGCTGGTCGGCGGCGCGGTCGACCAGGACGGGGAGGTGTTCGTTCTTCGACCCGTCACGGACGAGGCGTCCGTCACCGCTGGGGCCGACCACCGGCCGGCCCAGCCGGTTCGCCAGCCGTTGCAGATCGAGGGAGCGCTGGGCGAAGGGTACGGCGAGGAGCAGCGGTACGGTTTCCGGCAGCGGGGCCAACTCGGGGTCGGCGAGCAGCACTTCGGCCAGGGTGTCCGTGTCCAGGACCCGGCCGTCGGACACACGCAGCCCGCCGGGGTCGCCGTCCGCCGCGACGACGTACGCGGAGTCGGGCCAGGGCGCGTCCGCCTCGGACACGATCTTCGCCGGCACGCCCGGCCGCGTCTCGATGACCCGTAGCCGGTCGGGCCGCACCCGGCTGACGGGCTTGCCGGTCCAGTTGCGGCCCTGGCGCGCCACCGACGGACCCGCCATTGAGGTCTGCGCCGACAGCAACGGATCGGACGCACCGGTGAAGACAGCTGACGTGGTCCGGGGAGCGGGGGTGGGGGTGGTGGAGGGG
>NZ_WWJY01000505.1 GCF_009865405.1 Streptomyces sp. SID3212
GAGGAGGCGCCCGAGGCCTTCGCGGGGGTACGGGAAGTGTGGGCCGGCGGCGACGTCGTGCCGCCGGAAGCAGTGCGCAGGATCCACGAGCACTGCCCGGACACCACCGTCGTCAACGGCTACGGCCCGACGGAGACCACCACCTTCGCCACCACCCACCGTGTTCACAGACCCCTCGACCACGCCGGGGCGATCCCGATCGGCGAACCCCTCGACAACCACCGCCTGTACGTCCTGGACCGGGCGCTCCAGCTCGTCGCGCCGGGCGCGCCGGGCGAGTTGTACATCGCGGGCACGGGTCTGGCGCAGGGGTATCTCAACCGGCCCGCGCTGACGGCCGAGCGCTTCACCGCCGACCCGTACGGTCCGGCCGGCTCCCGGATGTACCGCACCGGCGACCTCGCGCGCTGGAACCACCACGGCTCGCTGGAGTATCTCGGCCGGGCCGACCAGCAGGTCAAGCTGCGCGGCTTCCGCATCGAACTCGGCGAGATCGAAAGCGCCCTGACGGCCCTTCAGGTTGTGGGCCAGGCCACTGTCAGCGTCCGTGAGGACCGCCCCGGCGACAAGCGCCTCGTCGCCTACCTCGTCGCGGCCGACGGCGTCACGATCGACACCGAGGCCGTGCACCGGGAGATCTCCGCCTCGCTCCCGGAGTACATGGTCCCGTCCGCCTTTCTGGTGCTGGACGAGATCCCCCTCACCACCAACGGCAAGATCGACCGCCGCGCCCTGCCCGCGCCGCGGCACCAGGGCGACACCGACGGCCGTACGCCCAGGACCCCCGCCGAGGAAGTCCTGTGCGGGCTCTTCGCGGCCACCCTCGGGCTGCCGTCGGTCACCATCGACGACCACTTCTTCCGGCGCGGCGGGCACTCGCTGCTCGCCACCCGCCTCATCAGCCGCATCCGGGCGGTGTGGGACACCGGCATCACCATCCGGGACCTGTTCCAGTACGCGACGGTCGCGCAGCTGGCCGAGCGGATCGCGGCCGAGGGCAGCGGGCAGCGGCGTCCGGCGCTGCTGTCCGGGGAGCGTCCGGAGCTGATCCCGCTCTCCTCCGCCCAGCAACGGCTCTGGTTCCTGGACCAGATGGAGGGCTCGTCCGCGACGTACAACATCCCGCTGGCCCTGCGGCTCACCGGCCCGCTCGACCCTGAGGCCCTGCGGCTCGCCTTCACCGACCTCACCGCACGCCACGAAACGCTCCGTACCGTCTTCCCCACCCGCGAGGGCACCCCGCACCAGCACATCCTGCCCGCGACCGCCGCCGGCCTCCCGCTGGTCCCGGCCACCGAGGAGTCACTGCCCGCGCTGCTGGCCGCCGAGGCCGGCCGTACCTTCGACCTCGCCGCCGAACTGCCCTACCGCGCCTCGCTGTTGCGGCTCGGTGCCGAGGAGCACGTCCTGTCGCTGGTGGTCCACCACATCGCCTCGGACGGCTGGTCCAACGGACCGCTCTTCCAGGATCTCGCCACGTCCTACGCGGCCCGCGCCGAAGGCCTCGCGCCGGAGTGGGAGCCGCTCCCCGTCCAGTACGCCGACTACACCCTCTGGCAGCAGCGGCTGCTGGAGAACGACGAGGAGCGCCAACTCGACCACTGGCGCGAGACGTTGGCCGACCTCCCCGAGGAGGCCACCCTTCCCACCGACCACGCCCGCCCCGCGACCCCGTCCAACCAGGGCCGGACGCACGTCGTCCACTGCCCGGCCGCGCTGCACTCCGGCCTGATGTCGCTGGCGCAGGACACCAGCAGCACCCTGTTCATGGTGGCCCAGGCCGCCGTCGCCACCCTCCTCTCCCGCTCCGGCGCCGGACACGACATCCCCCTCGGCTCCCCCGTCGCCGGCCGCACCGACCAGAAGCTCGACAGCCTGATCGGCTTCTTCGTCAACACCCTGGTCCTGCGCACGGATGTGACCGGCAACCCCACCTTCCGCGACCTGCTGTCCCGCGTCCGGGACACCGACCTCGCCGCCTGGGCGCACCAGGACCTCCCCTTCGACCGGCTGGTCGAAGCCCTCAACCCCGAGCGCACCACCGCCCGCCACCCCCTGTTCCAGGTCATGCTCACCGTCGGCGACACGAGCAACGAGGCCCCCCGACTGGCGGGCCTGGAGAGCGAGTTCGCGTTCCCGCCGGTGTCCGTCGCGAAGTTCGACCTCACCTTCGCCTTCGCCGAGCGGCGCACGGCGGACGGCGCCCCCGACGGCCTCGACATCCTGATCGAGTACGCCACCGACCTCTACGACCCCCGTAC
>NZ_WWJY01000506.1 GCF_009865405.1 Streptomyces sp. SID3212
CTCGCGGGCGCCGGCATCCACGACCTGCCGCCCGGCTGGGGCGCGACGTCCCGGGCCGGCACGGCGGCGGCGACCCGGGCGGGCCTGCGCCTGGCCATCGGCGACCTGCTGGCCCTCTTCGACGCGCCGCTCCTGGCGGACGCGGGCCTGATCGAGGCCCGCGTCGTCCGCAAGGCGCTGCGCGCGGCGGCGGAGGGGGTACCGGTGCCGCTGGACGGCCTCGCGGACCTGGTCTCCACGGAGCTCTGGCTACGCCGCCTGCTGTCACGCCGAGGCACGTGCTGGACGGGCACGGCGGCGCCTCGGCGGCGGGCGGTGGGGGTGGTGGCGCGGCCGACGCTGCGTTCTTGACTGCGCGTGCCCGGTTTTTGGTTGCGCTTACTGATGTCCTCAATCGCCGGACGGGCTTGGGTTTGTCGTGGTGACGGGGGCCGGGGCCTCCGGAGGCACGTATGTCCGGACTGCATGTTTTACGGCGCCTTCGGGAACCCCGAACATTCACGGTAGCCACGCGCCACAAAACACGCTTTACGTCCGGACACACGCACCTCCTCCGACCCC
>NZ_WWJY01000507.1 GCF_009865405.1 Streptomyces sp. SID3212
GGCGCTCAGGACCCGGCCGCGTACGCGGTGTGCCACCGCGCGGCCGGCCGGGTCCAGGGCGCCGGCGTCGAGGAGGAGGCCGAGGGCGATCCGTACACCTGTCCCTAGGCCTGTCCCTGCACCTGTCCCTGCGCCTGTCCGGACGCCTGTCCCTACGCCTGTCCCTGCACCTGTGCCTACGCCTGTCCGGACGCCCGTCTCTACGCCCGTACCTACGCCTCCCCGGACGCCCGTCCCTACGCCCGTACCTACGCCTGCCCGTACGCCCGCGTCGTCTTCGCCCAGCGCGGCGCCGAGCCGTCGCCCCCACTCCCGTACCACCGCGTCGTCCGTGTCCTCCCCCGCCTCCGCGAGCGCCCGCGCGCAGCGCCGGGCCGCGCCCGCGCTCTCGCGG
>NZ_WWJY01000508.1 GCF_009865405.1 Streptomyces sp. SID3212
CAGGTACAACTCCCCGGTGACGCCCGGCGGTACGGGCCGCAGCCGGCCGTCGAGGACGTAGGCGCGCATGGTGTCGACGGGGCGGCCGACGGGCACGGTCTCGGACGGTGTGCCGGGGTCGGTGTGTCCGGCGGTGCCCGGGCGGCCCGTCCCCGGACGGCCGGAGTCCCGATCGCCGACCCGGTGGGCGGTCGCGTCGACGGTCGCCTCGGTCGGTCCGTACAAGTTGTGCGCCTCGGCCCCCCACCGTTCGGTGATGTCGGCGGCGAGGGCGCGCGGCAGCGGTTCGCCGCCGCAC
>NZ_WWJY01000509.1 GCF_009865405.1 Streptomyces sp. SID3212
CCCAGATCTCGAAGGTGGAGGCGTCGAAGACGTACGCGGAGTGCAGCAGGACGGCGTCGGCCGCGCCGTCCGCCCAGGTCCGCTCGGCCGCGAGGGCGGTGATGTCGGCGTGGGTGACTCCGACGCCCTTGGGCAGGCCGGTGGAGCCGGAGGTGAACATCACGTACGCGAGCCGGGCGCCGCCCGGGACGGCGGGGAGGGCTCCGGGGGCGTCGGGGCCGCCGT
>NZ_WWJY01000050.1 GCF_009865405.1 Streptomyces sp. SID3212
GGCGGGCGCCGTGCGGACCCGCTCGGCCCCCCGCCGCCCGGTGGGTGTCCACCGGGCCGGCCCCGGAGGGCGGGGGCGGGGTGCCTCGGAGCCGTACCGGATGATGTTTGTCCTACTCCTCGACCAGCAGGCGCTCGCGCAGCTGCGCCAGCGTGCGGGCCAGGAGGCGGGAGACGTGCATCTGGGAGATGCCGACCTCCTGCGCGATCTGGGACTGCGTCATGTTGCCGAAGAAGCGGAGCAGCAGGATCCGCTTCTCGCGCGGCGGCAGGTCCTCCAGCAGTGGCTTGAGCGACTCGCGGTACTCGACGCCCTCCAGCGCCTCGTCCTCCGAGCCCAGCGTGTCCGCCACGGCCGGTGACTCGTCGTCCGTGTCCGGGACGTCCAGGGAGAGCGTCGAGTACGCGTTCGCGGACTCCAGCCCCTCCAGGACCTCCTCCTCGGAGATGCCCAGCCGCTCGGCCAGCTCATGCACCGTCGGCGACCGCCCGTGCTGCTGCGACAGCTCCGCCGTCGCCGTCGTCAGCGACAGCCGCAGCTCCTGGAGCCGCCGCGGCACCCGCACCGCCCAGCCCTTGTCGCGGAAGTGCCGCTTGATCTCCCCGACGACCGTCGGCGTCGCGTACGTCGAGAACTCGACCCCGCGCTCGGGGTCGAACCGGTCCACCGACTTGATCAGACCGATCGTCGCGACCTGCGTCAGATCGTCCAGCGGCTCGCCGCGATTGCGGAATCGTCTCGCCAGATGCTCCACCAGCGGCAGGTGCATCCGCACCAGCTGGTTCCGCAGATCCGCCTTCTCCGGCGACCCGTCCGGCAGCTCGCGCAGCGTGACGAACATCAGCCGCGCACCACTGCGGTCGTGGGGATCGTGCTGCTTCTGCTCGGTGTGCTCGCTGTGCTCGGTCTGCTCGGTCCGCTCGGTCGTCCGCTCAGTCTGGTCGGTCTGGTCCGTCTTCTCGGTGTGCTGCTGCTCGCTCTGCTCGCTCATCGTGGCCGCCCGCTCTGCCTGCGCCTGCTCCGCCGCGGCCTTCTGGCCGTCAAGTCCGTCCTCCGGGTGGGGACGGGCCTGCTGCTCCGGGATGCCCTCGGGGGCGAGCACGGGCTCCACCGGAGCCCCGTGCCCGTCCCGCGGTCCCGCCGGCCGGGATCCTTCCGGCCGCGCGTCCCGTGGGACGCGCCCCTCGTCACGCACCGGCCCTTCCCCGTTCGTCACGCCGGCCCGGGTCCCGCGCCGCGCTGTTTGTACAGGCTGATGGAGACCGTACGGTCCTCCGCGACCGTCGAGTCGACCTTTCCGGCCAGTGCGGAGAGCACCGTCCAGGCGAAGGTGTCCCGTTCCGGTGCCCGCCCGTCGGTGGTCGGCGCCGAGACGGTCACCTCCAGGGAGTCCTCGACAAGCCGGAAGACGCAGCTGAGGACGGAGCCGGGCACGGCCTGCTGGAGCAGGATCGCGCAGGCCTCGTCCACCGCGATGCGGAGGTCCTCGATCTCGTCGAGGGTGAAGTCCAAGCGCGCCGCGAGGCCGGCCGTGGCCGTACGCAGCACGGACAGGTAGGCACCCGCAGCGGGCAGCCGGACTTCCACGAAGTCCTGGGTCCCGGGCTCGCCTGCGATCTGGGACACCCTCACCTCCAAGGTGGCACAAGCTCTTCAGGGCTCCGGACAAGGGACGTCCCGAAGCCTCGCGGTACGTAGTCGGTACGCAGCCGGTCTGGACTGGCGACGCTATCGCGATCCATAGTGCCCTGTCGCCGGACCCCCGTCCGACGGGTGTCACTCATGGTAAGTCCATGAGCACGGAAAGTCGCCGGACCTGCGCCGCCCTCAAATACAAGAAACCGGCGGAGGGTTGACGTACCCAAGCGTCAGACGATCGAACCGTCGACGTAGCACCACCGCCAGCTCTCCCCGGGTTCGATACTCCTCATGACTTCATGATCGGTGTTCTTGAAATGCTGCGTGGCGTGTTGGTATGGCGAGGAGTCGCAGCACCCCACGTTCCCGCAGACCAGGCAGAGCCGTAGCTGCACGGGATGGCTGCCGACCGCGAGGCACTCCAGACAGGTGTCGCTCTGCGGTTCGGGCTCGGGGCGCGGCAGTTCCGCGGCATGCAGGCACTCGCTCATGATGGCCAGGTTACGACGCTAGTGAGGACCGTGTGATGGACGTATTGCCGCTGGTCGCGTTGGTGGCGGGGAGCGCGGCGATCGCCGGCGCGGCCCGCAGGACGCCGGTGCCCGCTCCGCTGCTGCTGGTGACCGTGGGGTTGATCGCCGCGTACGTGCCGGGCGTGCCGGACTACACGCTGGATCCGCACATCGTGCTGCCCCTGCTGCTGCCGCCGCTCCTGTACACGGCCGCGGTGGACAGTTCGTACCTCGACCTGCGTGCCAACATCAGGCCCGTCGCGCTGCTCTCGGTGGGGTACGTCCTCTTCGCGACGGTCGTGGTCGGCTACCTCGCCTATCTGCTGGTGCCCGACCTGCCGCTGACCGCCGCCCTGGTCCTCGGCGCGGTCGTCGCGCCGCCGGACGCGGTCGCGGCCACCGCCATCGCGCGGAAACTGGGTCTGCCGAGCCGGATAACGACCATCCTCCAGGGCGAGTCGCTGGTCAACGACGCGACCGCGATCACCGCCTTCAAGGTGGCCCTCGCCGCGGCCGTCGGCGAGGGCGCGAGCTGGGGCGGCGGGCTCGCCGAGTTCGCGCTCGCCTCCTTGGGAGGCGTCGGCATCGGGCTGGTGATGATGGTGCCGCTGCACTGGCTCCGTACGCATCTGAGGGAGGCACTGCTCCAGAACACCCTCTCCCTGCTCATCCCGTTCGTCGCCTACGCGGCGGCCGAACAGGTCGGGGCCTCGGGGGTGCTGGCCGTCGTGGTCGTCGCCCTCTACCTCGGCCACCGCTCCTGGCAGGTCGACTTCGCGACCCGGCTCCAGGAGGCCGCGGTCTGGAAGATGGTCGCGTTCGTCCTGGAGTCGTCCGTGTTCGCGCTGATCGGACTGCAACTGCCCTTCGTCCTCAGGGGGCTGGGGGAGTACGGCGTCGGGGAGGCGCTCCTGTACGCCGTCGGCGTCTTCGTCACCGTGGTGCTGGTCCGGTACGTCTGGGTCTATCCGGCGACCTTCCTGCCGCGCAAGCTGTTCCCCAGGATCAGGGAGCGCGAGCCCGACACCGACTGGCGGTCGCCGCTGATCGTCGGGTGGGCGGGGATGCGCGGGGTGGTCTCCCTGGCGATCGCCTTCTCCATCCCGCTGACGATGCACGACGACCAGCCGTTCCCGGGGCGCAACCTCGTCCTGTTCCTGACCTTCACGACGGTCATCGGGACGCTGGTCGTGCAGGGGCTCACGCTGCCGCCGCTGATCCGGCTGCTGAGGATCCCGGGGCGCGACGTGCAGGCCGAGACCCTGGCCGAGGCGCAGGCGCAGAGCGAGGCGTCCAGGGCGGCGGAGGTACGGCTGGACGAGCTGCTCGCCGACGAGAGCAACGCGCTGCCGCAGCCGCTGGCCGCGCGGCTGCGCGCCGTCCTGGAACGGCGCCGCAACGCCGTGTGGGAGCGGCTCGGGACGGTCAACGAGGTGACGGGGGAGTCGGCGGACGACACGTACCGGCGGCTGTCGGGGGAGATCCTGGAGACGGAGCGCTCGGTGTTCGTGGAGCTGCGGGACCGGCGGGCGATCGACGACGAGATGATGCGGACGCTGCTGCGGCGGCTGGACCTGGAGGAGGCGTCGGCGTACCGGGAGGACACGCCC
>NZ_WWJY01000510.1 GCF_009865405.1 Streptomyces sp. SID3212
GGGAGGCCCTGCCCCCGCACCTGGCGGCGGCGCGCGTCGGCCGGGCGGCGCAGGGCCCGCTGGCCGGGCTGACGGTGTACGAGGGCCTGCACGACCCGCGGGTCGCGGAGCTGCTGCTGGAACGATTGCGCAACCCAGGGTCATGGGGACCGCTACGGTTCGAGCGCGCGCGGCCGATCCCGGCGGCCCTGAGCGGGAAACTGCTGGACGCGGAGCAGTCCAATTCGTCCCTCGTCTACGGCGACGCCCGCGGCGAGGCCGTCCACGGGGACGCGTACATCCTCAAGATCCTCCGCCGGGTCTTCCCCGGCCCGCACCCGGATCTGGAGCTGCCGCTGGCGCTCGCCGCGGAGGGCTGCGACCGGGTGCCGGCGCCGGTGGCGTGGTTCGAGGCGGACGATCCGACGGGCAGCGACGACACACTCACCCTCGGTGTGCTCCAGCCGTATCTGCGCGGGTCGCGGGACGGCTGGCAGCTCGCGCTGGCGGCGCTGGGCGCGGACCGGGAGTTCACGTCGGAGGCGCGCGCGCTCGGGCGGGCCACCGCCGAGGTGCATCTGGCGCTGGCGGCGGCGCTGCCGACCGTGACGCTGGGCCGCGCGCAGACGGCGCAGTTCGCGGACGCGATGACGGCCCGCCTGGACGTGGCGGCGCAGGCGGTCCCCGCCCTGATGCCGTACGTCCCCGGCCTGCGGACGGCCTTCGACGCGCTGGCCGGCCTGGACGAGGCGGCACGGGGCCGCCCGGCGCAGCGGGTGCACGGCGATCTGCACCTGGGCCAGGCGCTGCGCACCCCCGACGGCCGCTGGTCGGTGATCGACTTCGAGGGCGAACCGGCCATACCACTGGCGGAGCGCCGCCGCCCGCAGCCACCGGTCCGCGACGTGGCGGGCATGCTGCGGTCCTTCGACTACGCGGCGCGTTCGCACGAGCCGTGGCGGGCGGACTGGGCGACGCGGTGCCGCGCGGCGTTCTGCGAGGGCTACGCACAGGCCTCGGGCACGGACCCGCGCGCGGAGCCGGAGCTGCTGCGGGCGTACGAGACGGACAAGGCGGTGTACGAGGTCCTGTACGAGGCCCGCCACCGCCCGGACTGGCTCCCGGTCCCGATGGCCGCGATTCGCCGGCTGGCGGGCGAGCGGTGACAGGTCCCCGGCCTGCGGGTTGTCCTCAATCGCCGGACGGGCTGGACGGGGCGGGGCGCCCCCGCGAACACCTCGCGGATTCCCACCGCGCAAGGGCAACTCAAGTCCGCCCGGCGATCACGAGCGCAACTCAAGCCCGTCCGGCGCTTGAGGACACGGCAAGGCCGCAGGCCAAGCGCCCCCACTCACAAGCCGCACATCCCCACCGCAGGGACGACAATCCAGCCCGTCCGGCGCTTGAGGACAAAGCAAGGCCGCAGGCCAAGCACCCCCACCCACAACCCGCACATCCCCACCACGGGGGCGACAACCCAGCCCGTCCGGCGATTGAGGACAAAGCAAGGCCGCAGGCCAAGCAAGACCGCCCGCGACTCGCGCGTCCCCACCGCAAGGGCCAACCCCAAGCCCGTCCGGCGATTGAGGACACCGCAAGGCCGCAGGCCGAGCAAGACCGCCGACCGCTCGCGCATCCCCACCGCGGGCCGCGACAATCAAGCCCGTCCGGCGATTGAGGACACCGCGAGGCCACAGGCCGCGCACCGCACCGAGACACCTCACCCCGCCCAACGAGGAGGCACCACCCGTGACCGCCCGTCCGTCGTCGCCCGACACCCCGTCCGGCACCCCGTCCGTCCCGGCGGCCCCCGCCGACCGCCCCCGCAAGCCCGCGAGCGGCGAAAAGGCAAAGGCCAAGCAGGCCAAGCAGGCCAAGGAGAACAACCCGGGAAACCCGGGAAGGCCCGAAAAGCCGGCGAAGCCGGAAACCGCCTCCGCCCCACCCCTCGACCCCACCGACCGCGAGCGCCTCCTCAGCGGCTCCCACCACGACCCCCACGGACTTCTCGGCGCCCACCCCCTCCCCGGCGGCGGCATCGCCATCCGCACCCTGCGCCCGTACGCGCACGCCGTCACCGTCCTCACCGACGGCCCCGACGACACCCGCACCCCCCTCCACGACGACGGCGACGGCTTCTTCTCCGGCGTCCTCGACCTCCCCACCGTCCCCGCGTACACCCTCCTCATCCGCTACGGCGACACCGACGGCGTCGACGACGTCGAGGTCCACGACCCGTACCGCTTCCTCCCCGCCCTCGGCGACCTCGACCTGCACCTGATCGGCGAGGGCCGCCACGAGGAGCTGTGGAGGGCGCTGGGCGCCCGCCCGATGACCCACCAGGGCGTCACCGGCACCCGCTTCACCCTCTGGGCGCCCAACGCCCGCGGCGTCAGGGTCTCCGGCGACTTCAACTACTGGGACGGCACCAGCCTGCCCATGCGCTCGCTCGGCGCCACCGGCGTGTGGGAGCTGTTCGTGCCGGGCATCGGCGAAGGCGCGCTGTACAAGTTCGACATCACCCGCCCGGACGGCACGCACACCCTGCGCGCCGACCCGATGGCCCGCCGCACCGAAGTACCGCCCGCCACCGCGTCGATCGTGACCGAGTCCCACCACGTGTGGCAGGACGAGGAGTGGCTGGCGCACCGCGCCGACCGCCCCGTGCACGAGGCGCCGTTCTCCGTGTACGAGATCCATCTCGCGTCCTGGCGCCCAGGATTGACGTACCGTCAGCTGGCCGACCAACTCCCCGCCTACGTCAAGGATCTCGGCTTCACGCACGTCGAGCTGATGCCCGTCGCCGAGCACCCCTTCGGCGGCTCCTGGGGCTACCAGGTCACCGGCTTCTACGCCCCGACCTCCCGCCTCGGCACCCCCGACGACTTCCGCTTCCTGGTGGACGCGCTGCACCGCGCCGGCATCGGTGTGATCGTGGACTGGGTCCCGGCCCACTTCCCCAAGGACGAGTGGGCGCTGGCGCGCTTCGACGGCCGGCCGCTGTACGAGTCCGAGGACCCGCAGCGCGCCGAACACCCCGACTGGGGAACGCTGGAGTTCGACTACGGCCGCACGGAGGTCCGTAACTTCCTTGTCGCGAACGCGGTGTTCTGGTGCGAGGAGTTCCACATCGACGGCCTGCGGGTCGACGCGGTGGCCTCGATGCTCTACCTGGACTACTCACGCGAGGCGGGCCAGTGGTCCCCCAACGAGCACGGCGGCCGGGAGAATCTGGACGCGGTCGCGTTCCTCCAGGAGATGAACGCCACCGTCTACCGGCGCTGTCCGGGGGTCGTGACCATCGCCGAGGAGTCCACGGCGTGGAACGGCGTCACCCGCGCGACCCACCTCGTCGGCCCCGACGGCTTCGGCGGGCTCGGCTTCGGGCTGAAGTGGAACATGGGCTGGATGCACGACTCGCTGGACTACGTTTCCAAGGAGCCGGTGCACCGGAAGTACCACCACGGCGAGATGACCTTCTCGATGGTGTACGCGTACAGCGAGAACTACGTCCTGCCGATCTCCCACGACGAGGTCGTGCACGGAAAGCAGGCGCTGGTCTCCAAGATGCCCGGGGACTGGTGGCAGCAGCGCGCGAACGAACGCGCTTATCTGGGCTTCATGTGGGCGCACCCCGGCAAGCAACTGCTCTTCATGGGGCAGGAGTTCGCCCAGGGCGCGGAGTGGTCGGAGGGCCACGGCCCGGACTGGTGGCTGCTGGACCCGTCGTACGAGGCGGCGCCGGACCACCGGGGGGTACGGGACCTGGTGCGCGACCTGAACACGGTCTACGGCGCGACCCCCGCGCTCTGGGAGCGGGACACCTCCCCGGAGGGCTTCGCGTGGGTGGACGGCGGGGCGGCGGAGGACAACGTGTTCGCGTTCCTGCGCTTCGACGCGGCGGGGTCGCCGTTGCTGGCGGTCTCGCACTTCGCGCCGGTGGTCCGGCACGAGTACCGCCTCGGGGTGCCGGAGAGGTACGCGGCGTGGACGGAGGTCCTGAACACGGACGCGGCGAGGTATGGCGGCAGCGACGTCCTGAACCCGGAACCGGTGAAGCCGGAATCAACCCCGTCCCACGGCCACCCGGCGTCCCTCCACCTGACGCTCCCCCCATTGGCCACGATCTGGCTCCGCCCGACCCCCTGACCCGTACCCGGCCGTGCCCTCAATCGCCGGACGGGCTCGATGCGGGCGCGGCCTGCGGCCACGCTTTGTCCTCAATCGCCGGACGGGCTTGA
>NZ_WWJY01000511.1 GCF_009865405.1 Streptomyces sp. SID3212
CCGGCCCAGGAGGGCGGCTACCGTCCCGTCAGCACGGAGGCCTCGCCCTGGACCGCCCCCGGCAGGCCCGCGCCGTACCTGGTGTGGACGGGCGGCGCGGCGGGCGGCCTGACCCTCACGCTGCCCGGCGGATTCCGCCGCCCGGTGCCGTACGACGAGATCGCCGAGCTGCTGTCGCGTGACCCGGTACTGTCCGCCCGCCGCCTGGACGTGGATGTGGTGCTGGCCGCCTCGAAGGCCGCCCCGGTGAACCCCGTCGCCTCGGCGGGACCGGGACGGGGACCGGCGGCCACCGGCGCCCCGCACCCCGACCCGCGCGCCGTGATCAGCGCGGCGACCGGCCGGGGGGTGTGGGCATCCCGGGGCGGCGCGAGCCTGGTGGAGGCCCGGCCGCATCTGTACGTGCCCTCCCTGCTCCCCCTCGTGCCGGGAAGCCGGGCGGCCGGCGACTGGGCGGCCGTCCGGCCGCGCGACCTTCTCCCCGGGGGTGCCCCCGCACCTCTCGGCGATACGGGCGTCGTCTTCGCGGGTGCTGACCCGGCATCGGACCCGGTGTCGGAGCCGACCTCTGACCTGACCT
>NZ_WWJY01000051.1 GCF_009865405.1 Streptomyces sp. SID3212
GGTCCGCGGGTCCGCGGGTCCGCGGGTCCGCGGGTCCGTAGGGCTTTGTCCGTGGGTCTTGGTCCGTGGGTCTTGGTTCAGGGCGCGTCACGGAGCGGCGCGGCGCAGATCCTCCAGGGTGGCGGCCTTGCCCGGCAGTACGGACCGGGCCGGGGCGGCCAGTCCGTCCAGGAAGAGCTGGAGATGCCGGTGGGTGAACCGGTCCATTTCTACGCAGCCGGTACCGGGCAACGGGCGGGTGAGCTGGGACAACGCGACCATCAGATCGCCCACGGCGACGTCGGTGCGCAGCTGTCCGGTCCTTCTGGCCCTCTCCATCAGCCCTTCCACGGCGCCTTCGAGGCGCTCGCGCTGGGCGTCCAGTTCAGGGCGGTCCCGGTCGAACGTACCGGAGAGCATGGGGCACAGGGCCCCGATCCGTTCGTCGGCGGCCGCGTGCACGAAGCGGCGCAGCGCGGCGAACGGGTCGTCCTCCTCGATCGCGGCCCGCTCCGCCTGTTCGGCGGTACGGGCCATCACGGAGAGCACGACGTCGTTGACGAGGGAGCGCCGGTCGGGGAAGTGCCGGTACAGCGTGGCGTTCCCGATGCCTGCGCGGCGGGCGATCTCGTCGAACGCGGCCTCGGGGCCGAACTCCACGAACATCTCACGGGCGGCGTGCACGATCCGCTCCCGGTTGCGCAGCGCGTCGGCGCGCGGCCGGGGAATGCGGCGCACGCGTGGTTCCGCGGCGGTGGTGGTCACGTCCGGCCCTCCCTCGGTCGTTCGTCGGTCGATCTGAGCCCCCGCTGAGCGGGGGCCGCGGCTCCTCGGTAAGCGGGGATCGCCTCCCCGTTTCCCTGGAACACACGTGCAAACGGGGAGAGGGTCCCCGCTTATTTCACCTTCCCCGCGTGACCTGGGTCACATGAAGAACGATCATGCGCGAAGCACACACAAACCAGGAAAAAACCCACGATCGGCGCACCCAGCGAGCGCCGACACGCCGACCGACGGAGGGTGATCGAACAGGCAGGTGAGCGAGCAGGCAGCGGTATCGAACAGGCAGCGGTCACGACCGGCCCGCCGCCGCGGACCCGGAGGCGACCGCATGCAGCAGACGCGTCGGATACGCAGGGGCGGAGGGGGAGGCGGAGGCAGAGACGGGGGCGGAGGCGTAGGCGGGGGCAGAGGGAACGGCGGAGGGAACGGCAGAGGCGACGGGCGCCCGGGCCCGTACCGCGGCCGTCACCGCAGGCCCGGCCGGCTCAGCGCGCTCGCGGGCCTCGCCGCACTCACCCTCGCCGCGCTCACCACGGCGAGCGCGACCCTCCAGGCCCCGTCCCGGGCCAGCGCGGGTCCGACGGCCACCGGCCAGGACTCGGCCCTCGGCCCGTGCCGTATCGCCTCCGGCTCCACCGTGCAGATGTCCGAGGGCGTGCCCACCCCGCCCGGCTACTCCCCCTCCACCGGCACGGTCCGCGCCCTGAACCTGATGATCGACTTCCCCGACGCGCCGGGCCCGGGGGACGCGCTGGGGCGGCTCGGGGAGTTCTTCCCGCAGACGTCAGAGTGGTTCAGGACAAGCTCGTACGGGCGGCTCGACTACCGTCCCGAGGCCCCGGTGACCAGTTGGCTGCGCATGCCGCAGGACTTCACGGCGTACGGGATAGTCCGCGGGTCACCGTACGAGCCGGGCTACCGGAAGCTCGTCGAGGACCTCGTACGGACAGCGGACCCGAAGGTCGACTTCAGCGAGTACGACCTGATCAACGTCCTGGTCACGCCCAACGCGGGCCCCTCGGCGCTGGACACGGTCCTGTCCGTCACCTTCTCGGGGAACGGGGACGCGCCCCACGCGGACGGCGTGCCGCTGGCCAACACGTCGTTCGTCTACAGCCGCCAGGACGACGGCTCGGGGTCGTACGCGGAGACGGGTTACCGGGTGCTGCCCCACGAGAACGGCCATGTCTTCGGCCTGCCCGACCTGTACACGCCGCAGGGCGGGGGCACGGTCGGGCACTGGGACATCATGTCGGAGGACTGGGGGGCCAACAACGACCTGCTGGGCTGGCACAAATGGAAGCTCGGCTGGCTGGACGACTCACAGATCAGCTGCGCCTCCACGGAGGGGAGCAGTGAGCACGTGCTGGGCCCGCTGGCGACGGCGGGGGGCCCGAAGCTGACGTTCGTACCGATATCCGAGGACGCGGGGTACGCGGTGGAGGTACGCACCCGGGCCGGCAACGACGAGGCCGTGTGCCGGCCGGGGGTGCTGATCTACCGGGTGGACTCGGGGGTGGACACGGGACGCGGG
Source organism: Streptomyces sp. SID3212 (assembly GCF_009865405.1). Taxonomy (GTDB): domain Bacteria; phylum Actinomycetota; class Actinomycetes; order Streptomycetales; family Streptomycetaceae; genus Streptomyces. The sequence continues at coordinate 2,297 of NZ_WWJY01000051.1, forward strand.
CCGGTGACGGTCGCGGACAGCGCGAAGACGAGCGGGGGCTGCACGCGGCGGCCGAACGTGCACGCGGAGCTGTCTGACGCGCCGTACCGCCCGGGCGAGTCGTTCGTGGACCGGGCGAACGGGATCCGGATCGCGGTGGTGGGGGAGAAGGGGAGCGAGTTCAAGGTGAAGGTGACGCGCTCATAGGCAGGCAGGGCCCCTCAAGCTCCCCCGTCCCCTCCTCCTCCCTCTCCTCCTCCCCCTCCCTCGTACCGGCTGACACAGCCGTCCCGGACCGTGGCCCGGACACCGGTCAGGAACCACCCACCGCCACGCTCCGGGAAGGCGGCGCGGCCGGCCTCCGGATCGCCCCAGTACCCGCGCGCGAGCGACTGCCCGCGCAGCCACAGCTCCCCCACTTCGCCGTCGGGGAGGGCTTCGCCGCGGGGCCCGGTGACGCGGACTTCGGTGACGGGGGTGGGCAGCCCGTCGAAGAGCACGGCGCCAGAGGTCTCGGCGACGGTCGACCCACCCCGGCCCGCGCCCCTCTCCCCCTCCCCCACCCGGAGCGAGCCACCGAGGGCCATGGCGCGATAGACATCGGCAAAGGAGGCGGGGTGGAAGAAGGGGTACGTGAGGTTCGTGACGGGCACGGCCCCGAACCCGGGAATCGGCCCGCGTCCCGGTCCTCGTCCTCCCCGCCCAAGATCGGAGACGGCAGCGAAGAAGCGCGCGTTCATCACGGCCCCGGCCTGCGCAAGGTGGGTGGCAACGGCACCGAGGGGCCGACGGCCCGAACTCCCGCCACCCATATAGAAGATGGTGGAGCAGTCCTCCGGGCGCACGTCGAGCCCGGGAGGAGCGAGAGCAGGATCGGCGCCCTCCGGCTCCCCCTCCAGGAGAACCACCGGCGCCGCCGCGGCATGGGCCCAACCCTCAACGCGCGACAGCCGGGCACGATCGACGAACAACAACCGAGGGGTGCAGTCGTCGAGCACGGATGCGACCGCCTCTTCCCCCCAAGAGGGGTCAACGGGAACAGCCACCAACCCGGCCAACTGAACGCCCCAGAAGGCAACCTGCCACTCGATCCGATCGCTCATGGCAATGCACACACGATCACCGGGCCGCAGCCCGAATTCCCCACCCACAAGGCGCACGGCCAAAGCGGAAGAGGCGGCGAAGAACTCCCCGTAACTGAAGCTCCGCTCACCGATCAAAAGAAACGGCCGGTCCCCGAAGGCCCACGTGGTCTCCACAAACTCGACCAGGGTCCGGGGCCCACTCGCATAAACGAGCCCCCCGCTCTCCCCCCGTACCACCCCGAAGGGCGCCCCAGGCGCAGTCAACGCAGCCACAACCCGCCCAAGATCCCCCACACCACCGGACGCTATGCGCCCCCACCCCCAAGGTCAACAACAGGACTCCGCCCATCAAGGCGACCGGCGTATCCGCCGTCCGAATTCCGGCCTTCCCCACCCAACCCCGAGAACTTTCCCCACCCAGCCCCGAGAACCTTCCCGCACCCAGCCCCGAATCAGGGACGCTTCAGGCCCCACGCCTGGAGGACATAGGGCCGCCCCTTCTCCTCGCCCGTGATCGGCGGTACATCGAGCAGTTCGAAGCCCGTTCTGGTGGCCACGGACACGCTGGGAGCGTTCTCGGCCTCCACTTCCAGTACGACCTGCTCAACGCCCAACTGCTCGAAGGCGTACGCGGCCATGACACGCACCGCCCGAGCCGCCAGCCCTTGTCCACGGTGCGCAGGACCGACCGCGTACCCAAGCTCCGCCGCACCCCCGGCGGCACGCCGAAGCATCACTTCGCCCAGCGGCGCACCGCCGTCGACGGTGATGGCGAGGAGGATGGTCGTACCCTCCTTCCGCATCTGCCGATCCCGCTCCAGCCGCGCACGGGCCGCCGCCTCGTCGAAGGGCGAGACGATCGGCGTCCAATAGGCGACGTCGGGATGGTCGAACAGTTCCGGCATGGCGACCAAATCCCCCTCCACCCAGTCACGGAGAACAACCCCCTCCCCCGAAAGCTCGATCCGCTCGGGCAGCGACGACGTGGTGACACTCACGATGGGAACCTCTCCGGCCTGGTCAGATCGAGGCAGACTACCCAGAACAGACATACGTTCCCACCACGTTCCCCGAACCCCCGCCGAAGGAACGCGTCACGCCGCACGCAGGGACCGGACACGGCCCTGTCGAAGCCCCGTTCCACGGCCGCGTGGCGGACCAGGACGACGACCTCACCCAGCCCGCACCCCCGTGCCGCGCCCCGGAAAGTCAACACATCAGCCCGCAGCCCCCGCCCACCGCTCCTCTCCGGGGCGTCGCCCGGGACGGGCATCCGCTACGCTGTTTCCAGCGGGCTTGGCCGCCTTGCCTGAGGATTCATTTGTACAAATTCCTCCGAGGCTCACCCCAAGCCCCCCGCCTTCGTAGCTCAGGGGATAGAGCACCGCTCTCCTAAAGCGGGTGTCGCAGGTTCGAATCCTGCCGGGGGCACCAGCCAAGGCCCCGGACCGATCATGGTCCGGGGCCTTTGGCGTTTCCTTCTGTGGGGGCAGCATGGGGGTGGTGGTTT
>NZ_WWJY01000512.1 GCF_009865405.1 Streptomyces sp. SID3212
GGTGCGGGTCAAGGATGTCCTCAAACGCCGGACGGGCTGGATTTGTCTTGACGCGGGCCTGGAAGGGGGACGGGCAGGGGTCGTGTCCGGAACGTAAAGCGTGTTTTGTGTCGCGTGACTACCGTGAATGTTCGGAGGTCCTGAACGCGACGTAAAACATGCAGTGCAGGACACGGCCCCTGCCCGGCCCCCGGCAACAACCCGCGGATAAAGGCCGGGCCGCAGCGGGCACCATCAAGCCCGTCCGGCGATTGAGGACAATCAGTAAGCCGCGCCCCGGCACCGGGCAGACGCCACAAACCAAGCCAGTCCGGCGATTGAGGACAAAAGCAGGGCCGCCAGGCCGGTCACCCGCACGCGGTCACCGCGACGCCCTGCGGCGCGACGCCTCGTACAGGACCACCCCCGCCGCCACCCCCGCGTTCAAGGACTCCGCGCCCCCCGGCATCGGGATCCGGACACGGAAGTCGCATGTTTCGCCGACCAGGCGGGACAGGCCCTTGCCCTCGCTGCCCACCACGATGACCACGGGGCCCCCGAGCGCCGCGAGGTCGCCCACCTCCGCCTCGCCGTCCGCCGCCAGGCCCACGATCGTGAGGCCCGCCTTGCGGTACGCCTCCAGGGTGCGGGTCAGGTTCGTGCAGCGAGCGACCGGCGTGCGGGCCGCCGCGCCCGCCGAGGACTTCCAGGCGCCCGCCGTCATCCCGGCGGCGCGCCGCTCCGGTACGACCACGCCGTGCCCGCCGAACGCCGAGACGGAGCGGACGACCGCGCCCAGGTTCCGCGGGTCGGTGACGCCGTCGAGGGCCACGATCAGCGGGTCCTCGTGGTCGTCGAAGGCGGCGGTCGCGAGGTCGTCCGGGTGCGCGTACTCGTACGGCGGGACCTGGAGCACCATGCCCTGGTGGTTCAGGCCGTTCGTCATCCGGTCCAGCTCCGGCTTGGGCGCCTCCATGAGGTGGATGCCCCCGCGGTCCGCCGCGAGCTGGAGCGCGTCCCGGACGCGCTCGTCGTTGTCGATGAACTGCTGGACGTACAGCATCGACGCCGGCACCCCGTCGCGCAGCGCCTCGAAGACCGGGTTGCGGCCGACGACCATCTCGCTCGTGCCCTTGCCGCCCCGGCGGGCGACCTGGCGGCGCGCGGTCAGCTTGGCCTTGGCGTTGGCGCCGCGGTTCTGGACATGGCCCTTGCGTGCGGACGCGGGCGGCGTCGGTCCCTTGCCTTCCAGGCTGCGGCGTCGCTTGCCACCGCTGCCGACCTGCGCGCCCTTCTTGTTGGACGTGCGGCGGTTCCTGCGCTGGCTGTTCCCGGCCATGACCTACCTGTTTCGTTGCTTTCAGAGGTGCTCTGCGTCGTGCTCTGCGTCGTGCTTCGGACGGCGTACGCGGCGTACGCGGCATTCATATCTGTAACAGGGTACGTAAGTGTGCCGCCCGGTCGTCCCGGGCGGCACACTCATGGCCCTCGTGGGGACGGGGTTCAGCGTGGCCCCAGCGTCCAGCGGGGGCCGGACGGGCCGTCCTCGATGACGAGGCCGGTCTGCTGGAGCTGGTCCCTGATGGCGTCGGCCGAGGCCCAGTCCTTACGGCCCCGGGCCGCCTCGCGCTGGTCGAGGACCAGTCGTACGAGGGTGTCGACCACGCCGTGCAGATCCTCACCCCGGTCGGTCTCCCCGCCGGACCAGTGCGGGTCGAGCGGGTCGAGGCCGAGGACGCCGAGCATGGCCCGTACCTCCGCGAGCCGGGCGACGGCCGCTTCCTTGTCGTCGGCGGCGAGGGCCGAATTGCCCTGTCGTACGGTCGTGTGGACGATCGCGAGGGCCTGCGGGACCCCCATGTCGTCGTCCATCGCCTCGGCGAAGGCCGGCGGCACCTCGGCGGCGGGCTCCACGGCCCCGCCCGCCTTCTCGACCACACGCTGCACGAAGCCCTCGATCCGCGCGAACGCGGACTCGGCCTCGCGCAGGGCCTCCTCGCTGTACTCGATCATCGAGCGGTAGTGCGGGGTCCCGAGGTAGTAGCGCAGGACGATCGGGCGCCAGTGCTTGACCATCTCGGAGACGAGCACCGAGTTGCCGAGCGACTTCGACATCTTCTCGCCGCTCATGGTGACCCAGGCGTTGTGCACCCAGTACCGGGCGAACTCGTCGCCGTACCCCTTGGCCTGCGCGATCTCGTTCTCGTGGTGCGGGAAGATCAGGTCGAGGCCGCCGCCGTGGATGTCGAAGGCCGGGCCCAGGTACTTGTGGGCCATCGCCGAGCACTCCAGGTGCCAGCCGGGCCGGCCGCGCCCCCAGGGCGTCTCCCAGCTGGGCTCGCCGGGCTTGGCGGCCTTCCACATGGCGAAGTCGCGCTGGTCGCGCTTGCCGGTCTCGCCCTCGCCGGAGGGCTGGCGCAGGTCGTCCAGGTCCTGGTTGGAGAGCTGGAGGTAGCCGGGGAAGGAGCGCACGTCGAAGTAGACGTTGCCCTCCGACTCGTACGCGTGACCCCGTTCGATCAGGCCGCGCATCATCTCGAGCATCTCGGGGATGTGGCCGGTCGCGCGCGGTTCGTACGTGGGCGGCAGGCAGCCGAGGACGTCGTAGCCGGTGTTGAAGGCGCGCTCGTTCTCGTACCCGATGGCCCACCACGGGCGGCCCTGGTCGGCCGACTTCGCGATGATCTTGTCGTCGATGTCCGTGACGTTCCTGATGAAGGTCACGTCGTAACCGCGGTAGTCGAACCAGCGGCGCATGATGTCGAAGTTCAGCCCCGACCTGATGTGGCCGATGTGCGGCGCGGCCTGCACGGTGGCGCCACAGAGGTAGATCGAGACGCAGCCCGGCAGGAGCGGGGTGAAGTCACGGATCTGCCGGGCACCGGTGTCGTACAGCCGAATAGTCACGCGACAAGGGTAGTGCGCCTGGGGTAGTGCCCCGCGACCCTTTGGGCCGCGGGGTCACCGAAGCGTGACAATCCCGCGCGGCGGGCGGGCGCCGGGCGGGCGGCGACGCGGGTGTCGGTCGACCGCCGGCCGAGCGCCGACCGGGCCGGTCAGATGCCGCCGACGACCTTGCGGGGCGTGACCCGTACGACCACACGCGGGGCGTCGAGGTGCGCGTTCGGGTTCTGCTCCCCGTACGGCTTGCCCGTGTACTTCACCGACAACTCGTCGATCAGCTCCTGGCCGCCCTCCTCGGTGAGGGTCGAGGTCCCGCGGATCTCCGCGTAGCTGTACGGCGCGTCGGCCGGGTGCACCAGGACGGTGACACGCGGGTCGCGACGCAGGTTCAGCTCCTTGCGGCGGCCCAGCGTGGTCGATATCAGGATGTCGTCGCCGTCGCGCTTCACCCAGACCGGGGACACCTGGGGGCTGCCGTCGGGCTGGATGGTGGCGATGCTGACGAAGACGTTTCCGTCGAGGACCTTCTTGAGCGCGTCCGAGAGTGTCGCTGACATGGCGGGGGAGCCTCCTGTTGAACCTGTTGAGTACGTGACCGGTGCTGGTGAGCATGTTGCCGCTGACGGGCGGAGCATGTCGACGATCCCTCAACTCCGGGAAGCGCGGGCGTATTTCGGGACCGCCGCGATCAGGCCGTACGGACCACCAGCGCCGTCGCGATCGCCGCCAGGCCCTCGCCCCGGCCGGTGAAACCGAGCCCGTCGGACGTCGCCGCGGAGACCGACACGGGCGCGCCCACCGCCGCCGAGAGGACCTTCTGCGCCTCTTCCCTGCGCTTGCCGATCTTCGGCCGCAACCCGACGACCTGGACGGCGACGTTCCCGATCGCGAATCCCTCCGCGCGGACGATCCTGGCGGCCTCCGTGAGAAGCGTGACGCCCGGCGCCCCTGACCACTCGGGGCGTCCGGTGCCGAAGTGCGCGCCGAGGTCGCCGAGGCCTGCCGCGGAGAACAGCGCGTTGCAGGCCGCGTGGGCGACCACGTCGGCGTCGGAGTGGCCGGCGAGTCCGGGCCCCTCGTTCTCCCAGAGCAGGCCCGCGCACCACAGCTCCCGGCCCTCCTCGAAGGCGTGGATGTCCGTCCCGATGCCGACCTGCGGCAGGAGCGGGGGCAGAAGCGGGGGTACGGGTACGTCAGAAGCCATCGTTGGCCCTCCTCCGGGCGAGAACCGCCTCGGCCAGCACCAGGTCCAACGGCCTGGTCACCTTGAACGCCTCCTCGTGGCCGGGGACGACCACCACGGGCGTGCCGAGCCGCTCGACCATACCGGCGCAGTCCGTCGCGCCCTCACCCACCGCCGCCACCGTGTGGTGCGCGCGCTCCAGCGTGGCGCGATCGAAGCCCTGCGGGGTCTGTACGGCGCGCAGGGTGGCCCGCTCGGGTGTGGCGACGACCGGCTCCGGCTCGCCCTTCTCGCGCGGCTCGACCTGCTTGACGGTGTCGGCGAGGGGTAGCGCGGGCACCACGGCCGGCGCGCCGTCCCGTACGGCCTCGATGACGGCGTCCACGGTGTCGACGGGCACCAGCGGGCGGGCCGCGTCGTGGACGAGGACGGTCGTGATGCCCGGCGGCAGGGCGTCGAGTCCCAGCCGTACGGACTCCTGGCGGGTCTCGCCGCCCGGCACCACGAGGTAGTCGGTACGGGCGGGCAGCGCGTGCTCGTCCAGGAGGTGCTTGACCCCGGCGGCGCCGTCCGGCGGGGCGACCACGACCACGAGCGAGACCGCCCGGGAGGCGGCCATCGCGCGGACGGCGTGGATCAGGATGGGCGTGCCGCCCAGCGTGCGGAGCGCCTTGGGGGCGCCGGGGCCGAGCCGCACGCCCCGGCCTGCCGCTGGGATGACCGCGGCGGTGCGGTGGGGGCTGGCTTCGTCTGACATCGGTTGCACTCCGGCAGGTTTGTGTCCGCGGCCGACATGGGTATGGCCAGAGCGTGCCGGGCGCGACGCCTTGACCGGCCCCTTCCGTGACACGGTCGAGGCGAGCCGCACCCGGTGCGTGGGTGTACGACCCCACGCGTGGGTGGGCAGGCGCGCGCCAGGACAGGTGCGGGTGTACGGGGGATGAGTTACCCGGGTGTCGGCCGGGATGCGGGTGTACGGACATGCCGCAGCGCCCGGCGACGCAGCTTCTCCATCAGAGCTGGTCAGCGGGCACCACGGCATTCACTGCTGTTGAGCACGTTGCGGCTGAGCACGTTGTGGTGGAACAGGAGCCGCACGTTTCAGGACGCGAGTACCTCGTCGAGCAGAGCCTCGGCCTTGTCTTCGTTCGTGTTCTCCGCGAGAGCGAGCTCGCTCACGAGAATCTGCCGCGCCTTGGCGAGCATGCGCTTCTCACCTGCGGAGAGTCCGCGCTCGCGCTCCCGGCGCCACAGGTCGCGTACGACCTCGGCGACCTTGATCACATCACCGGAGGCGAGCTTCTCGAGATTTGCCTTGTAACGACGGGACCAGTTCGTGGGCTCTTCCGCGTACGGCGCTCTGAGCACCTCGAAGACCCGGTCCAGTCCTTCCTGACCGACCACGTCACGCACGCCGACGAACTCCGCATTGTCCGCCGGGACACGTACCGTCAAGTCGCCCTGGGCGACCTTGAGCACCAAGTAGGTCTTGTCCACGCCTTTGATCTGGCGAGTTTCGATGGCCTCGATCAGCGCGGCCCCGTGATGGGGATAGACCACGGTGTCGCCTACCTTGAACGTCATGTGACAGGTACCCCTTCCGTGGCTATCCAGGATAACACGAGAATGGCTCCTTCTGAATGGTGTTTTCGCAGGTCAGGGCGCATCTCGGGGCTTGACAACAGCGCCAGGGACGTGCTGCGGACGGCTTCCGGAACCGGGTATTCGCAGGTCGGAGGCGCTGCGCGGGCGTACGGAAACGCGCCCGTTACCGACCGCGCGACACCCCCCAGCGGGTACTAACGTCCCGATTTGCCGGATTCAGGACGGTGAACTTCCGGTACTCCGTTCGGCTGCCGATCACCTGTGCGGCGGATTCTGAATTTGATCACCCCGGTTCCGGGACGATATTCCGGAGAATGTGCGGCGGCGCGGCCTGAATTGATCACCGGCGTTATGTGAACAGCGCGGAAACCATGTGATCAGCGAGGGGAAGCGAGGGGAACAGAGCGTCATGGACACGCCGATCGAATGCGGGCGCGGGGAGCCGTCCCGTACCGGCGGAGGAGCCGTTCCCGTACCGGAGGAGGGGCCGTTCCCGTAGCGGCGGAGGGAGCTGTCCCCGTACCGGTGCCCCCAGGAGGCGGGTCGGGTGCGGGGCGGTGTCGGCGCCTCGGTAACCTAAGCGCGCTGATACACCTTGAGCCGTCCTCGCCCCTCCGTCCCAACACGTCCTAGGAGTTGCCGCCGCCGTGAGCCGCAGCCTTCGACGCGGCACGTTCGCCGCTTCCGCCCTCGTGTTGTCGCTTGCCTCGCTCACCGCGTGTGGCGCGGGCAACAACGCCCAGACGCTCGGCATCAAGCCGGACAGCGCCGCCACCTCCATCGGTGACATCACCATCCAGGCCGCCACCCTGGTCACCCAGCCCCAGCTCGACGCGACGGGCCCGGCGGTCGTGACCGGCACGGTCTTCAACAACGGCCGCACCGCGCAGACCCTCGACTCCATCACGCTGCCGGGCACCGGCGCGACGGTGAAGCTCTCCCCCGCCAAGGGCAAGGGCCCGGTCACCGTGCCGCCCAACGGCGGCTGGGTACGGCTCGGGGGCGAGGGCAACGCCTCCGCGGTGATCGAGGACGGCCGCGAGGCCGCCAAGGACGGGAACGCCCAGCCGGTCGTCTTCTCGTTCAGCGACACCGGTGACGTGGGCCTGCGTGCCCTCGTCGTCCCCGCGAAGAGCTTCTTCGAGGGCGTCGGCCCGAGCACGCAGCCGTCCCCGAGCGCCTCGGCGTCGGCATCGGAGTCGTCGGCCGCCGACGCGTCCGAATCCCCGTCCGGTACGGAGTCGGGCTCCGCCTCGGAGTCCGGTCAGCCGGAGTCGGGGCAGCCTGAGTCGGGGCAGCCGTCGGACTCGGCGTCCGCGTCCAGCTCGGCCGGCTGACGGCACCTCCCGTACCCCCGTACACAGCTGTGGCGCTCCACCCGGGCAGGGTGGGGCGCCACAGTTCACCGTGGACGGCTGGGCCTCGCGACCCGGGCCGGTCTACGGCTCGAACTTATAGCCGAGGCCGCGGACCGTCACCAGGTATCTGGGCGCGCCCGGGTCCGGCTCGATCTTGGCGCGCAGGCGCTTGACGTGCACGTCGAGGGTCTTGGTGTCCCCCACGTAGTCCGCTCCCCAGACGCGGTCGATCAGCTGCATCCGGGTCAGGACCCGGCCCGCGTTGCGCAGGAGCATCTCCAGCAGGTCGAACTCCTTGAGCGGGAGGTCGACCTTGCCGCCGGAGACGGTGACGACGTGGCGGTCCACGTCCATCCGGACCGGGCCGGCCTCCAGGGCCGCCGGCGTGACCTCCTCCGGCTCTCCCCTGCGGCGCAGCACCGCGCGGATGCGGGCCACCAGCTCCCGCGAGGAGAAGGGCTTGGTCACGTAGTCGTCGGCCCCTATTTCCAGGCCGACGACCTTGTCGATCTCGCTGTCCTTGGCGGTGACCATGATCACCGGGACGTTGGACCTGCCGCGCAGCTGGCGGCAGACCTCGGTGCCCGGCAGGCCGGGCAGCATCAGGTCGAGGAGGACGAGGTCGGCGCCGTTGCGTTCGAACTCGTCGAGCCCCGCGGGCCCGGTGGTCGCGATCGCGACCTCGAAGCCTTCCTTGCGGAGCATGTAGGAAAGGGCGTCGCTGAAGGATTCCTCATCCTCGACGACGAGCACTCGGGTCACGGAAGGACCTCCGGGGCAGGAATCACGGTGGGTGAATCAAGGGCGAGACTGGAGTCGGTGTCGGTGTCGTAGGGGGCCTGGTCGTCATCGTCGTCCGTGGCGGGTTTTCTGTGGTCCCGTACGGTGCCCGCCTCGGGCAGCCTCAGGGTGAAGGTGGAGCCCTGACCCTCGGAGCTCCACACCGTGACCTCTCCGCCGTGCGAGGCGGCCACATGTTTGACGATGGCGAGGCCGAGCCCCGTACCACCGGTGGCGCGGGAGCGTGCCGGGTCGACGCGGTAGAACCGCTCGAAGACCCGCTCGCGATCCTTCTCGGAGATGCCTATGCCCTGGTCGGTCACGGCTATCTCGATCAGGTCCCCGCCGGGAGCGCTCACCCTCTGCGCGGCGATGCCGACGCGGGTGCGGGCCGGGGAGTAGTTGACGGCGTTCTCGACGAGATTGCCCAGGGCCGCGGCGAGCTGGCCGCGATTGCCCCATACGTGCAGATCGACAGTACCTCCTGCGGCCATGGTGATCTGCTTCGTGGACGCCGCGTGCCGGGACCGGTCGATGGCCTCGGCGACGAGTTCGTCCACCCGTACCGGCTCGGCGTCCTCCAGCGGGTCGTCGTTCTGCACCCGGGAGAGGTCGATGAGTTCCTGTACGAGATTGGTGAGCCGGGTCGCCTCGATCTGCATCCGCCCGGCGAAGCGGGTGACCGCCTCGGGGTCGTCCGAAGCGTCCATGACAGCCTCGGAGAGCAGGGAGAGCGCGCCCGTCGGGGTCTTCAGCTCGTGGCTGACGTTGGCGACGAAGTCGCGCCGTACCGCTTCGATACGGCGGGCCTCCGTGAGGTCCTCGACCAGGAGCAGCACCAGCCGGGAGCCGAGCGGGGCCACCCGGGCGGAGACCGCGAGTGCCTCGCCCCGGCCCGTACCGCGCCGGGGGAGGTCCAGCTCCACCTGCCGTATCTCGCCGTCCCTGCGGGTGTCCCTGGCCATGTGGAGCATCGGCTCGACCGCGAGCTTGCCGCCCCTGACCAGGCCCAGCGCGTAGGCGGCCGAGCTGGCCTTGACCACGGAGTCGCTCTCGTCGAGGACCACCGCGGAGGAGCGGAGCACGGACAGGACCGTGTCGACCCCGGGGGGCAGGACGGCGTCCGTGTGCAGCGAGGTGCGGGTGGGTCTGGCCTGGTCGCGTTCGCTCCAGCGAAACGCCAGCATGGCGATCACGCCGGTGCACACCCCGGCGATCGCTGCCAATGCGGCGACTGCCGCGTTCACGTCCATGCGACCCAGGTTATGCGCGGGTACGGACAGACTCCCAGCACTCGAGGTGTCTCCTCGAACACTCGTCGCCCAGAGTTCACTGAGGGGATAGTGCCGGTTCACTTGGGAGGGAGGCGCCGGACGCGTAACGGACAGAACGTGGGACCGTGGGGCCCCGGCCCCGGCCCCCCGGCGGCACGTGCGTGAGCCCGTACGAGCCCTGAGAGGCACGTACGGACCCGGAGCACGTACAAGCACGTACAAGCACGTACAAGAGAGGGACTACCCCATGCGGGACGCGTACCACGAGGAACTGGACTCGATAGGCGAAGACCTCGTCGAGATGGCCCGGCTGGTCGGTTCCGCCATAGGGCGGGCCACCACGGCCATGCTGGATGCCGACCTGCGGCTCGCCGAGAGCGTGATCGCCGCGGACGAGAAGGTCGACACGCTCCAGCACGACCTGGAGGCCAGGGCGATCGCCCTGCTGGCCCGGCAGCAGCCGGTCGCGACGGACCTGCGCATCGTGGTGACGTCGCTGCGGATGAGCGCCGACCTGGAGCGGGCGGGCGACCTGGCCCAGCACGTCGCCAAGCAGGCGCGCCTCCGTTTCCCGGAGTCGCCGGTGCCGCACGACCTGCACACCACGCTGCTGGAGATGGGGCAGCTGGCGCAGCGCCTGATGGCGAAGGCCGCCGAGGTCATCATCACGAAGGACGTCGACCTGGCGCTGGAGCTGGAGCAGGACGACGACGAGATGGACCTGCTGCACCGGACGCTGTTCCAGCACCTGATGGACGACCGCTGGAAGCACGGCATCGAGACGGCGGTGGACGTGACGCTGCTGGGCCGGTACTACGAGCGGTTCGCGGACCACGCGGTGTCGGTGGCGAAGCGGGTCGTCTACCTGGTGACGGGCGAGCACGCGGACGAGATCCAGACGGCGGAGGCGCCCGTGGAGGGCGCGTAGCCCTCCTGCGCTGATGCGCTGCCGGTGCGCCGTTGATGCGACCGCCGGGATGGGCGTGCAATGGGAAGAGGCGGCATCCGGTACGCCTTTGAGGAGGATCCCATGGCCGATTCCCCCACCACCGACCCGCAGCAGGACGCGCCACCGGTTCCCAGGGCCCCCCACGAGGGGGTCGTGCACCTGCCGCTGCTCGGCGCGTGCGGCTGCGGCTCGGGCTGCGGTTGCGGCTGTCAGCAGGGCGCGCCGTGCCAGTGCGGCGGCTGAGGCTGTTTCACTGGTCCGTTCGTGTGTCTTGTGTGTCTGGTCCGTCCAGGGGCTGTACCACCTCGTCGGGGTGGTACAGCCCTTCGGCCGTCAGGGGCAGTGCCATCAGTACGCGGTCCCCGTCGGGGCCGAAGTAGTCGTCCCGGTGGGCGACACGGGTGAAGCCCAGGGACACGTACAGCTTGATGGCCCGCGTGTTGGCGGGTTCGACGGTGAGCCAGACCTCGCCGACGCCCTCCGCGCGCAGGCGGCGCAGGGCCTCGGCCATCAGCCGGCGGCCGAGGCCGAGGCCCTGCCACTGCTGGTGGATGGCCAGGCCCAGCACCCAACTGCGGCTCTTGTCGGGCTTGGTGCCCGCGAGGACGTAGCCGTGGAAGGCGGTGCCGTCGTCGAGGACGAACAGCTCGTCGCGGTAGAGGTCGTAGAACTGCCTGAGGACGAAGTACGGGTAGGCCTGCGCCTTGAATATCTCCTTGTCCAGGCGGTGCAGTTCGGGCAGGTCGTCCTCGGTGACCGCTCTCAGCCGCAGGGGCCGGCCGTCGGGGGCGGCGAGGCGCGTCGCGGCGGGGGTGGTGCGGGGAGGACCGGGGGTGGTGCGCGGAAGGCCGGGGGTGGTGGGCGGAAGGCCGGGGACGGTGGGCGGAAGGCCGGGGACGGTGCGGGGCAGAGAGGTCATGCGGCTCCCTCGTGGCACTCGTACGGGTGACAACCTGACCCAGCATCACCCGCCCGATCTGACCGTTCAAGGCGGGATCAGGACCGAAATGCGCGCAAGCCGCGGCGCGCCCCCCGTGCGCCCTCGCTGACGTGCCGTCACCCCGGAGGGTCCGCGGCGGGGGACACGGAGGGAGCTGTGGCCCTACCATTGAATGATGGATCCGAGGTCGCCCGACGTCACGGACGTCACGGACGGGAAATCAGCAGAGGCAGCGCGGGAAGCCCGGCGAGAGGCCGAACAGGAGCTGAATGCCGAGGCCTCCTGGGACCTGTTCGACTCCGCCGCCTACGTTGATCACAATTATCGCTTTCTACGGTCCGACGACGCGCGGATTCTGCACCTCGTCCGGGACCATTTCAGCGATTACTTCCGCTCCTTCCGTGAGAAATCCGGCGGCCCTGTTCCCGGGACCGGCGCCCCTGCTCCCGGGACCGGCGGCCCTGTTCACGGGATCGACGTCGGCGCGGGCGCCAACCTCTACCCCGCGCTCTCGATGCTCCCGTGGTGCGACACCATCACCCTCTTCGAGCGCTCCGCCGCCAACATCGCGTATCTCGAAGGCCAGCGGCCCCACTACGACGCGCACTGGGACGAGTTCTGGGACGTGCTGCGCGGGCGGGACGCCTACCGCGAGCTGGCGGAGGACGACGACCCGCGGGTCGTGTTCCGTAAGACCGTCGAGGTGGCGCAGGGCGACCTCTTCTCGCTCGACCGGTTCCGGGGCCGGTGGTCCCTGGGGACGATGTTCTTCGTCGCCGAGTCGATGTCGACGTCCCACCGGGAATTCGAGACCGGCGTGGAGCGCTTCCTGCGCGCCCTGGCGCCGGGCGCGCCCTTCGCCGCCGCCTTCATGGAGGGCTCGCAGGGGTACAAGGTGGGTGAGCGGTTCTTCCCCGCGTGCAGTGTCACCGGTACGGAGATCCGGGCCGCCCTCGCCCCGTACGCGGAGGAGGATGTCACGGTCACCCCCATCGGCATGCCGGGCGGCGCGCTGCGGCCCGGGTACGAAGGAATGATCGTGGCGTGCGGCCGGCGTAATTCCGTCCGGTGAATTCCTGACCGCTTCCCGGTTGACGGTGCGGGGACCTGTACGAGGGATATGGGATGCAGATCAAGCCACGCCAGCATCTGCTGGACATCTGGCAGGCAATCGCGCGCCATTCGTTCGAGGACGGTGAATGGGACTGGGGCGAATGGGGCGGGAGAAGCAGTGTCGCGGACGCCGAACGGCTGCTCTGCCTCATGTATCCGGCCACGGAGATCCCGGCGTTCCGGCTCGACGACCCGGACACGACGGAACGGGACGTCCAGGCCGCGCTGAAGAGCGTCGGCGGGCGTCTGGAGCTGCCGGGCAAGCTCGTCACGGTCCTCGCCGAGTTCATGCGGACGCACGCGGCGGAGGACAAGAGGCCCAGTTTCTCCGGGGGTTACTACTTCATCTCCGGGGACCCCGAGCGGGACCTCACCCAGGAGCAGCGCGAACTGGGCGTCGTGGACGCCTTCTCGATGTCCATCACCCTCTCCCTCGCCACCCTCGGCTTCCTCAAGGTGTACGAGACGCGGACGCGCCGCGCCGAAGTACGGGCCCTGATCGACGAGTTGAAGGCCGCCACCGAGGTGCGGCTCACGGCGGCGATGGTCAGCCTGCTGCGCTCGTTCACCGTCAACGTCTTCGACCCGGAAGAGGCGCAGGGCCGTACGCTCGGCAAGCTCCTCGGCCAGGGTCAGGTGTCGGAGCGGGTGGTCCTCCAGCAGTTCCAGCGCCGCTTCAAGGCGTTGCGCGCCACCGTCAGCGAGAGCTTCACCCTCGGGGTCGACGTCGCCGACCGCCTCAAGGACGACAACCAGCTCTTCGAGATCGGCTGGGCCTGGAGCCTGGTGAAGGACGCCCCGCCGGTGGAGACCGTCGAGCCGATCGGCCCGCAGCCTGACGGGGTCGCGGACCCCATCCCGTACCTCTACTTCACGGTGGTCGCCCTCGACGGCATCCAGGACCTGTTCTCCGACCGCACCCTCACGCTGGGTCTGCTCAACACCGAACAGCAGCGGCTGGCCGAGGCGTTACGGCTGCGCTGGGAGGTCACCCAGCAGTACTGGTCGGGCATCGCCCGCTTCGGCGAGGGCAGTTGGCCGCTGGAGGACATCCCCTGGCGTACGACGGGACAGCGGCTGGAGTCCGAGTACTTCTCGCTCTCCGTCGCCGCCATCCTCGTCCAGGACCTGGTGCGCCGGCGTGCGACGGACGACGACCTGACCCGTACCGTCGGCATCATGGAGCGCCTCGCCGAACGGGGCCGTATCACCAGCCGCATGACCCAGAACGACTCCGCCATCGGGCTGCACCGGCCCGGCGTCCGGCTGCCGCTCCAGGGCAGCCAGCGGGTCGGGCCGCCGATGGAGTGGACCATGGGCGACTTCTCGGCGCAGCTGCTCAAGCGGAGCATCCAACTCTGCGCGCTGTCACGGAACATATCGGCGCACGACCGGCTGCTTCGCCTCGCCGAGCGGATCTTCGACCACGTGTGGACCCGGCGGATCAGGACCGGCGACGGGGCGGGGCTGTGGGACAACATCCAGGCCGTGTATCCCGAAGCGCCTTCCGACGACGGCCCGTTGTCGTGGAACATCACGGAGCGTGTCACCGAGTGCATGGTCGCGGCGCGCCAGCTCTACACCCAGCCGCCGATCCGCAGCTCCGAACTGGCCACGCTCGCCGCCGCGTTGCTCAGCGAGGCCACGCATCTGCTCGGCAACGAGCAGCTGGAACCGACCTCGCTCGCCGACGGCTCCCACGGCATCGCGCTCAAGAGCGTCGAGGTCAAACTCCGCCGCGCCCGGCTCATCCTCGACGACCAGCCCGGCACGGCCGTCGCGCTGACCCTGGACGTGCTCGGCGAACTGGACACCCTGGCCCTGGCCAGGCATACCGCCTCCCGGGGAGTGTGAACGGTGCTCGTCTTCGCCGCCTCCGACAAGGGAGGCACCGGGCGTTCCGTCACCAGCGCCAACGTCGCCTACCGCAAGGCGCTCGCCGGGGACGACGTCTGCTACCTGGACTTCGACTTCGGCTCCCCCACCGCCGCCGCGGTGTTCGACGTGCCGGGCGCGCTGCGCGGCATCGAGCGGGGCGGGCTCCACTCGTACCTCCAGGGCAAGGCCACCGAGCCGGTACGGATCGACGTGTGGGCCGACACCGAGCACGAGGTGCTGCGTCACCGGCCGACCGGCTCGGGCGGTCTGGTGCTGCTGCCCGGGGACCGCAGCGGGGGTGAATTCGCCGTCGGCAAGGACGTGTTGGGCCGGTGCGTGGACCTGTTCCTGCGGCTCAACAGCGAGTTCGACCTGGTGGTGGTCGACCTGAGCGCGGGCCGCAGTTACGCGACGGACATGGTCCTCGAAGCCACCTCCCGGCCGGAGTTGAGGGACGTCGACGCCCGCTGGCTCGTCTACCACCGCTGGACGCGGCAGCATGTGATCGCCGCCGCCGGGCTGGTGTTCGGTACGCGCGGCATCGTGGCGGGCGGTGTGGCCCGGGGGCACGACGAGGACCGGCTGCGGGGCAGCATCCGGTTCGTACGGGCCGCTGTGCCGGATCCCGAGTCGGCGCTGTGGTCGCAGGTGCCGCCGGCCCAGTCGGCGTGGATGCGCAAGTGCGACCAGGACCTCAACAAGCTGGCGGCGGAGCTGGACATCGGGTTCAGCCGGGTGCTGGGTGCGGTGCCGCTGGAGCCGGTGCTCCAGTGGCGGGAGCAGCTGATCACGGACGAGGACGTGCTGGCGAGCCGGGTGGCCAACATGGAGACGCGGCAGGCGCTGGAGGAGCTGGCGGCGCGGCTGACGGACGACGACGCGTGGGGGCAGACGTGAGGGGTCAGGCATGAGGGGGCGGACATGAGGGGGCGGACATGAGGGGGCGGACGTGAGGGACGGCGGGGTGGCGGCTCCCGGGGCGGGCGCGGTCTTCCGGGAGACCGCCGCGGAACCCCGTACCCAATCTGTACCGCTCGCCCATGTCTCCCTGGAACTGGGCCACTTGTACATGGAGGACTTCGAAGCCGGGCCCGGGCGGCTGCGTGAGCACTTCGCGCGGGTACGGCCCTGGGCCGACGCGGTCCGCGCGGCGGCGGCGGTGGGCGGCCGGCGCCCCCGGATCAGTACGTGCTTCCTCATCGACGACTACTTCACCCGCTTCTCCTCCCCCGCCGAGCTCATCCCGGTCCTGCTCGCGGAGGCCGGAGACGCCGGGCTGACGATCGACTACCTGGCCCGTGAGTCGGGCTGCGCGGTCGCCGACGGGATCGCGGTCGCCGAGGCCGTGGCCCACCGCCTCGTGGAGTCACCGCCGGCCGGCAGCGACGGTTCACGGCCGCCCGCCGGCGAGAGCGGGTGGCTCGCCAACGGCGAACGCGGCCCGGACACCGGGACGTTGGAGGCCATGGCCCAGGTCCCGTCCTGGACGCCGCCCACCGAGACCGCGGCCCGCCGCCACTCCGTCTTCGTGGACGTCGAGATGTGGGACGACCGCGACAACCGCCGTACGTGGTCCTGTCCGTTCCTCGCCGCGGTCTGGCAGCTGGCCCGGCTCGGCCTACTGCGCCACCACGGCGAGGCGGTACTACGTCCCCGGGCATGGCCGGACGGCGAGACTTTCCCGCGCCGGTGGGACGACCTGCCGCCGCTCGTCCAGCTCAACGCCTCGGCCGCGCCCTTCTCCGCGTACCGCACCGCCTCCGTACTCCCGTCGCGGTTCCTGCCCGTCGAGCATGCCGTACGGGTCATCCTCGACCAGGTCGACGCGGACCGGGGCGCGCTGCGCCAGGTCGCCGAGCGCTCTGCGCGCGAGGGGCTGGCGGTCCCGGACGAGATCGCCGACCGCGCCTCCTACGTCTTCTACACGGGACCCTGACGTGGCCGCCCCGGGAGACGCCGTGGAGTGGGTGGTGATGTGCGGGGAGGTACGGACGGCCCTGCTCCAGCACGCGCAGTCCCTGCCCGGCGCCGCGGCTGCGGACCTGCTCCAACTGCGCGGCGACGAAAGGGTCCTGGTCTCGGAACGCCCCAACGCCTACGCCGTGTCGGCGGACGTGCTCACGGGCGTGGACTGCCGGCTGCCGACCTCGTCCGGGGCGAAGGTCAGGGCAGTGGGAACCGTCGCGGCCCGCGCCGTACTGACCGGGGGCCGCGTCCTCCAGACAGGCGCGGTCTTCCGCTCTCCTCCCTCCGGTCCGGACCAACGACAGCCGTGGGGGCACTACTTGGCCCGGCCGGGGGTGGTCGAACCGTTCGGAAAACTGACCGACCGATCCGTGGCGGCGGGATTCCTGCTCCCCACCCCCCGCCCCGGCGAACTGGATGTCGGTGCGATCTCGGAACGATTGCTCAGCAGGCTCCTCAGGCATCAACTGCTCGACCAACGGGCACCCTTCAAGTCCCGGCGCACTCGGCTGCGCTGGGTCGCACTGCTGGCCCCCGACGGTGAGGGCCCTTCGATCGAACGCTTCACCCTTGCCGAGGACGGGCTGCGCACCGTGGAGCTGCGGCTGCCGGCGGGTACGGGATCCGCCGCCGCCACGAGTCTCTGCGAGGACCTGGCCCTGCACGACTGGCTGCTCACGACTCTCGTACGGATGGTCGAGCGCAGCCGGCTCGGGTCGGCCGACGGACGCGACGCGGTCACGGCACTGCGTCCGGCCGTCGACCACCTGCTGCACCTGTGGATGCCGAAGGCTCGTGCGGACCGGGCGCTGGGCCCGCTGTGGGAGGTGTTGGAACGAGAACCAGGCTTCACCCGGCAGTGGCAGACCCTGGTCCAGCGGATCAGGGACCAACTGGCCCTACAGGCCATTCCGTTGCGGCGCGACCCCGCCCTGACCATCCGCTGACGGACGCGGGCGCGCCGCACGATCCCAACGGGGGGACTCGTACACATGGTCGTACAGACGGACGGATCGTCGAGAAGGCAGGGCTCGGGGAGCACCCCCGCGCCGGGGCCGCTGGGCATCCCGCCGTTCCTGCTGAAGTCGCTGATCACGGCGTTCATCGGCGGGACGGCGTACTTACTCACGAACATCACCGATCAGCCGGAGGTGTGGAAGCTGACCGCTTCCATCTTCCTGGGGGGCGCGTCGCTGATCATCCAGTACATGATCGACTTCGAGCGGCGGCTGGGCGGGGTGGAGAACACGCTCACCGAGCACAACGCGGAGATGACGCGACTGGTCGCGCGAGGCTTCGCCCGTATAAACGAGGTCACGGAACTCTTCGGCCTGGTCGACCGCTCGGCGCTCCCTCCCGACGGGGTCACGCGCCTGGTCCGGAGCGCGACGCAGGTGGGTTCGAGCGCCCCCGCGATCATGCAGGCGTTCGCGCGGGAGGAGATCAGCCGCCTCACCACGCTGATGGAGAACCTCAACCAGAAGCTGGTGGACTACGAGGGCGAGGACCACGACTGGATCGTGAGCCTGACGCATTGCGCGGCCCAGACGATCGACGCGACGAGCACGTCGGTGGACCGAGACTTCTGGCCGAGCGAACTGGGCCAGCGCTACCTACGGGCGCAACGCGACGCGGTCAAGGAACGCCAGGTCCGCATCCGCCGCCTGTTCATAGTGGAAACACCGGACCACAACACCCCAGAACTCCAACAGTTCTGCGACAACCAACAAAGCCTGGGCATCGAGGTCCGCGTCCTGGCCCTCTCGGAACTCTCTCCGATCGCCCGCATGGACGAGACGAACGACTTCATCGTCTTCGACGAGTCGCTGTCGTACGAGATCGGCTTCGACCTACGGGGCGTCAACACCAAAACGATCATGGACCTACGAGCAGACAGAGTGGCAAAGCGGGTCCAACGCTTCAGAGCCCTGTGGGAGGCGGGCGAGTAACTGCCGCTACAACTCTGGCAACCGGTCACCGGGCGCGGGAGACCGTCGCTCCTCCAACCAGTAGAGATAGACACGAAGATCGGTTGCCAGACCGCCGGCGATATAGGCCTCGAAGTCGCGGACGGCGGCGCCTATACCCTGCCCCCACGTCACATCGCTCTCGTCCCAGGTGCTCCGGTGGTCGGCCAGGTACCGCGTGACCCGTCCACGCTCACTCCACCACTCCCGGACAGTTTCCGGCGTCCATCGCAAGTCGCCGTCACAGCCGTACCCGAGAAACGGGTCTTGGTCTGCCGCCTCGACCAGCAGAGCGGTGTCCGCATGCGTCTTGGGCTGGCGATAGACGTACTCGGAGAGGTACTCACCGCCGTAGAGAACATGGCTGGGCGCCGCAAGCCGCCCCGTCCAACAGGTGTCGGTCTCCCCACCGTAGAAGGGCCCGGGGACATTGAGCCAGAGCCGGTCTTCCCAACGCCCGGTGAATGCGAGGCGATCGTCGCCGAGGCCGGCGAGGGGGTCGAAGTAGAGCGTCACCCGCCGAGGCTAGAGCATCCTGCCGAGGCCGACCCAGCAGACGTACGCGATGCCGGAGGCCCCAACCCGGGCCCCGCGCCATTCGTAGACAACCCCCGTTGCTGAGCACGCACCGGGCAAGATGTCCTCATGACAAAGCTGCCCGTACGGCCGTCCCGCACCGGCTCCTCCGGTTCGGTGCTCTCGTTGTGGTCCAAGGACTCGATCCTGTCGATCGGCTCAGTGGGCTCGGTCCTGTCCGTGGGCTCGGTCGGTTCGGCCCTGTCGATCGGCTCGATCGGAAGCGCCCTGTCGGCAGGCTCGATCGGCTCCTCCCTGTCCCTGCTCTCCGCCGGCTCCTGGCTGAGCACAGGCTCCCTGCTCTCCGCCCAGTCCCGCTGGTCAGTCCTGTCCTGGCGCTCGTCCCACGGCTTCCTGGCGGTGGGGGCAGCGGCCGGGGGCGCCCTGCTGATGGCTTACACGCTGCACAGGGCCAGAACTGGCACTGAATGATCTTGATCAGGCCGAAAAGATGCTCCGCTCGGCGCTGCAAAAACGGAACGAGCACACACCAACAAAGCCCCTACTCCGAGAAATAACACGGGCAGGTCCTTGGGCGTGCAGGGCCATTCTTCTATCCCTGAGTCTTGTCAGGGATCTTGGTGAGCAGGGTTTTTGCTCGTCAGGTACGGGGCTCGTGTACTTGGTGGTCGTCGTTGGCCACTGTCGAGCGACGTTGGACGGGTCAGGTAAAAGGTACGCCAATCGCTTCCGGTTGGACTCAGTGGACGGGAAAATGACATGCTCGATGCCTCACTCGGGAGATGGACAGCATCATTGGCAAGATCACAAAAATCCCCTCACAAGGGGAAAGCTTCATTCTTCGCGGAGTGATGGTGCCCATGGCGTGGAGGTCGGTGAAAACAGGTGGCTCTCGCCGAGCGGAAGGACACAACGGCGGCTGCGGTCGGGCAGGGTGCTGCACTGGGCCGCTACACAGCGAAAGGCAGCCTCTCCGCTAAACAACCATGCCTCACCTGATTCACTTTCCCGCATGTCGCGCATGCGGGAGATTTGGAAATTTCGACGCCTCGCTCGCGAAACCATGTAACCTCTGATTCCTAACTTGCTACGACATCGAGGGTAAAGTGGACGAATCAACAGAAGAATGGCGACCTTTCTCCGCGCGGCGTAGCGAGGCTGGCCAGCAAGAATTTGTCCGACTCTCTGATGGCGTTCCGACGTGGTTGAAAGAATCGCTGTGGCGCTGGCTCTCAGCCAGAATGCAGGGAACCTTCATTACGGACGTAAACCACAAAAGATACTCATCCCCCGATACTGCCAAGATCCGCAGGGCAGAACGCATACTGCGAATCTCTTCCAGGTGGACCGGAGCGGGGGCGGACCACACTGACAGATTGAATGGGCTCGCCAGCTTCAGGGTGGCGCTCTACACCGACCCTGATGCATTTCTAGGCGCTGTGGACCTTGCGCTGTCTGAGCTGAAGCCCGGTGATCAGGCGTGCCAACAGCTGGAAACGATACTCGAAGAAGCGGCATCGGTTTGGCGAGTTGGGATTGTGGCAGGCAAGCCAGGTCTGGTGGAACGAATCGATGCAACCGTGCAACTCGCTGCAGAGGCCACAGGGGCCCTCGACGCCAGAGCGGGCCGGTTACTAGCAGATGCATGGAAGCACGCATTCTCTATGCATCGCGACCCTTCAGCGGCCTACCGGTATGCGGTTCGAGCCGTGGAGGCAGCCGCAGCACCGGTAATCTCACCGAAGGATTCACTTCCCACTCTTGGAAAAATGATCTCAGCATTCCGCGACAAGCCGGATAAGTGGGATTTCTATTTCAAGGTCGATTCGACCGCCGCCCCTAAGGCAGTCCTGCTGGGAATGATGCAGATCCTATGGACCAATGAATATACTCGGCATGTCGATCCGGATGTTCAAGCACCTTTGTACGTTTCACAGGGCGAGGCAGAAAGCGCAGTGGTCCTTGCATTGTCCTTGGTCAATTGGTTCGCCTCGGGTGCCGTTACTCCCAAGTGATACTTACCGAGCCGGTGGGATAGCCACGCCAACCTGAGTGATCCTGCAACCTCGACCCACCACTCATCCCGGCTCCCATCCCGTCTTCCTTGGACCCACACACCGTGGAGCGGGCGTGGTTACTAGCGTCCAGGTGGAGCGCGCCACTGTACGAACGACCTGGACGCCAGGGGTCGCCTCTGCTCGGCTCTGCCTGGGTCGGAGGTGGTCGGGATGGGAGCCCATCACGCTCACCACAACGGACCGGCACCGGCGTACGGCGCCCCTCCTCATCTCAGTGCCGTAGCGCCCCCGCCGGAAGCACTGCCTCCCTGCCTGCACCTGCCTTCCACCTCTTCACCTTCCCCATCGCCTCCCTCACCGTCTTGCGGGTTCTGAGGCTGGTGTTCGGGTGAGCGGTGCTTGGCCTTCGTGCCGCGTCTGGGCTGCTGATATTCGTGTGGGGGTGCTGTGGTGGGTTTGGTGGTTCGGCTGGTGGCCCGTGGGGTGGTGGGCGGGGCAAAGCGTGAAACGGAGAACCCCGCGGCTACCTCTGGTGGCGCGGAGCCTGGGCGGGGCGGAGCGGGCCAAAGGCAGGAACGGCGCCCCAGTCCCCGAGCCGGCGGAGGGTGATCCGTAGCGGCGGGCCACGGGCCCGAAGAGACCCCGCCAGCCACAAGTTCTTCTTGGCGCCGTGGGGGGCTGGCCCCGGCTTCGCTGTACGTAGCCTCAGACTTTCCGACGCCGTACCCCGTCCGCCCGACAGGCTCCGGAAGAAGCGGCCCTCTGGAACGAAAGCCCCAGAACTCTCCCGCCGCCCAAAGGGCGGGCTTGAACTAGTAGTTGCAACTCACTGGTTGGCAGCGGTACTGCCGTCCGCTCCTGGGCTTCGGGCCTCATTGATATGACAGCCGCGTGCGGCGGCTCGTAGCAGGGCTTATGCCACGCGCTCGGCCGCCGGCAGCTAACTGGTGCATATTTGGTGCAAGTTTTCCAGCGCCGCAGGTCTCCTTCATTTGCCATTACTGCACTATCCCGTGGCCAACTTCGCCAAAATGAGCACTAGGCTTGCATCTTCCTCACAAGGCGAGATACGGTACTGTGAGGGTTTGGGGGAGAATGAACAATCGTAGCCGTTTTGCATTTCTCCGCTCGCGCAACGGCGTCAGCATAGGAATCGTACGGAAAAGATTTAGGAAGATTCTTGTCGGTAAATTTGTGTTTATCTTTTAGGCGCTGCTGGAGGGCCTTACCTTCGCGCCATCCCGCACATTCTTCGTAGTGCCAGAGGAGCCAAAGTTCAAAACATGGAGAGCTGATTGCCATGTCAATTCCCAATTTCTTGGCTTTGATGCATGCGGTCTCCAAGGTGGCGTGACGGTCGACGTCCAGAACACACCAGACCTCGTCGTACCCATCTCCGCTCCTTGCCTCTCGATCTCTTTGACGCTCCGCCTCTGCGACTATTCGTACTGGGTCTGCACCCACTCCTACAGTTTTGACGTTGAGCACTCGTACCGCTTTGGCATTTAGGTGTGCCGACAGTCCCTCGAAATATTGCGGTTCAGTGTTTGTTCCTTCCGTTGCAATTAAGATCTTTCGGTACTCGACCCGCCTTCCTTTTGATTTCGCGATTCTTTGTGGTGCTCTGCTCTTGCTTCTACTCATGCCTGCGCATCCTCAAGTAGCGAAACTTGAAGATCTTCCCAAGAAATGGACGGGATTGCGCCATAGCGACCGCCCAGATAGCGCCGCTCCACGTTGTGGTCGGGCTTCACTTGAAAGTCGGTAAGTGGGTAAATCTCCGTTGACCCGTCGTTCGCTTTCTCGGCAAACCAGATTTCTTCAGCGTCAAGCGTTTCGCCTGTCAAGTGCCCCATGAGAGATGTGTCATGAGATGTGAAAACGAGTTGGGCCCCCTTAGGATTCAGCTCGTCGGATTTGAAAAGAGAAATCAGAGCTGAGGTGAGCCTCGGATGCAAGCTGGCGTCGATCTCATCCACGAAGAAAGTTCCACCCATATCTACGATGCGTAGCGCCGGAAGGGCTAGTGCAAGCCAAGCGACGGTGCCGCTGCTTTCTTTATTGATATCCAGTTGGTATGCCTTATCATCGCCCCCACCTTCGTGCCAAAATCCAATTTGCACTTGCTGCTCCTTGAGGAAATCCGTGAAAGCCTCCTCTGCTTTCTCATTGTCACTTTCGTCATTAAATGCAAGGAAAGCCTTCCGGAAGGTTCGCTGGACTTCTTCAGCTACCTCCACGTTTTCGATTGACAGCCTTTTGATACCAAGGTCGGCGAAACGAAGAAGATTTTCCGCGCGCCGGAGAATGTGATCACTTTCGATCCACTTCTTTACAGCGCGAATGCGGCCATTTTGACTTGATTCGGAGAATACTGCATAATCGAAGTGATTAATTAGGAATTGCCTGAGTCCTCGCATGTAAGGGTGATTCGCGAATGCGGACATCGAGAGGAATAGGTTCATCTCCGAGGTGAGCCGCGAGATCCTAGTGTTTTCCCCCTTTAGGTGTCGCCCGAAAGTGTAATCTTCTTTCTCGCGCTCAAATAGAACCCTGCGTCGCCCCTCCGGGTAGGTGTGAAGCCATTCCGCCTGTACGCCTCTCTCATTACTTTCGAAGCCGTAGGAGTGGCGGACTCCGGTGTAGACAAAGTCCATCTCGAAAATAGAAGGAGCACTACTGGAAATGCCATCGAGAAGGAAGGGGTGGTGCGGGAAGGATTGGCGGGTGGTCCACGACGCTGAGTTCCCGATTGCGTTGCGAGAGAATGCCATCGAGTCCAGGACTGTCGTTTTCCCGGATGCATTCGGGCCAAAGATTCCCGCAATGCGGTTGGTGACTTCTGACCATTTGCCCTTTTCGGGACGAATGCCATTAAAGCTCGCCTTCGTCATCACCAAGTCACATGAGTCGCGGATCGACCGGTAGTTCGTCGTCCTGAACCGGAGCAGCATGATCGCCTCGTCACTCGAATGTAGTTTCGCCGCCTGCATAGACAATTTCCGCCCATGGCAGCATTCAAACTGTACGTCTCTTGTCTGTCGGGCGCGAGAACCTTCGCTGTCGGCGGAGCGAGTTGAGTCAGTGTCCTGTCCGGTTCGAGTCGATCATGATCAGGGGGCCGTACGTTGGTTGAAATTGTGAACGAGTGGGCGCCTAGTCTTGCTCGACGCGGGAGCCGAACCCGGGAGGCGGCTAAAGCCGCAGAGTCGACCGCCCAGCCTCGACATTCCCTCCGCTGTCATCAGGTGGCTGGTTGTTGTGCGCGCGGCGCCGGCGCAGGCCAGGCTGGAGCGGGGCGGCGACAGGGGTGCAGGCCTGGCCGGGGGGGCCGCCAGCGGGGAGCGGGACGAGCCGTCTTGAACCAGTAGAGAAAGTTGTAATTCGATCCGTGGGGCGGGACTTGAAGTCGTCCACTCAGGGAGGGAGTTCAGTGCCTTCCCAGTGGGCGAGCGGCAGGAAGAGCAACGATCCGACTCATCTGGGTAAACTGGTCGACGCTCTGGCAGCCGACATCGACGAGCGGACGATCCACGAATACTGCGCCCTTCTCAGGGAGCGGTCGCGCGGTCAGCCCGCCTGAAGCTCGGCGACGAACTGCCGTGACATGCGCCGGGCGGGGTCGATACGAGGGTCTTCCGGGTGCACGTGCGGCCCGAGGATTTTCGAGCAGACGAAGAGCGTCATCAGCTTGCCGTCCCGGCTCTCGAAGTCGTGGCGCCGCTCGCGCCGTACGTGGTCGGCCAGAGTTGGGACGGCGAGCGAGGCGGCCCAGAGCGTCGCGGCGTCGAGGCCCTGGGGGGCGTTTCCCCAGTCCTCCCAGTCGAAGAGGGAGAAGACCGGCGCGCTCATGTTGGCCCAGTTCAGGTCGGCGTGGGCCGGTACCCACCGTTCGACGGTCGTGTTGATCTCCTCGGGGAACGCGCTCCGGATCGACTCGGTGACCACGTCCTGTGTGATCGTGACAGTGTCGGGGGTGGCCACCCTGCTGGTCGTGTTCCGCGTGAGGGCGTCCAGGGAAGCTCCGCAGGCGCGCCACCACTCATCGGACAGCACCGGCTCCTCGCTCAGCACGGCGGTCCCGATCGGGTTGCCGGGAAGGAGGTCGGTCTCGTCGGCCCGCCACATCACCGGCTCGTCCGGGTCCCGCCAGACCACACACCCCTGCCACGTCGGCTGGGCGACACCTTCGAGGCGAGCGGCGCACTCCGTACCGTTCCACCCCTGCTCGGTGATCTTGCCGAGAGGGCGCCGCTCCGCTCGTACCCAGGTGTCGCGGTCGGTCCGGGCACCGACGGACCGGCGCTTGCGTACCACTGTGTCCGGATCCAAACGAGTCCGTAGAGCGTGCTCGACACGTTCAAGAAGCTCGTCCACCGGCTCGACTCGAAGGTCAACAGCGCCGGCAGTGGAGCCCGAGTGCGTCATGCGGGGACGGTAGCAGTACGTCGCGACGCTACCGGGGCATCTGAGCCAAGGAACCCCGGGCTGGCCGACCGACCGACGTGGGCCTGACCCTGCCGGCGGAAGCGTCAGAAGTAGCCGAAGAAGCGAGCCCACCAGGTGGGCCGCTCAACACGCCAGAGCAGTTGGCTCGGCCCGTCGTAATCACTCTCCAGCAGCTCCTCGGCGACCACTACGTAGCCGAGATCGACCAACGCACGGTTGACCCTGGCAAGGTCAGCACTGTCCAGCTCTCCCTCGGCCTGTGCTTCCTCCGTTCCGAGGAAGGCGCCCGGGTTGTCCGCGCAGACCAGCGCCAGTGATCCGAACTTGCTCACGCAGACAACGATCCGGGTTCCGCATACGGTCGCCTCGGCCAGCACGACGACACGTCCGTACTCGCTGGAGTCCTGGGTGTCCTGCTCATGCGTGCAGAGGGCTGCGAAGTCGCCTTCGAGCCGGGTCACCAGACCACCGAAGAGGGCTGCGGTCGCCCTACGGTCGTATCGCCGCGGCCACTCCAGCCGCTCCGGATCATCCAGCTCGCGCAGCAACACCAGCAGATCCGCTTCGCTCTCGGTCATACGCCGGGCTCAGCCGACGAGTCCATGGATCGCCGCCACGGTGTTGAAGACCGCCGGCAGGGCGAAGATGGCCCCGAGGACGATCAGCGCGCAGCCGGCGGTTCGGTGGCCGCGGGTTGGCAGTGAGGGTGGGATCAGCCGGTCGGGGGTTCTGATCGTCTCGTCAGAGGCGATCACGCCGCGCCCGGTGCGGCGCTGCCTGCGTCCCACCCATATGAGGAGTACTGCGGCTGCTGCCGTGAAAGCCGCCAGTTGGAGATGTTCTCCCGGCGAGTCAGCGGTGGCGGACGCGAGCGTCACGGTGGCTAGGTACAACAATCCCCCCAAGGATCACGATGAGTGGATCACCTCACGAAGCCTGGATCATGTCAAGCGCACTTTCGCACGTGACGGCCCAGAGGCGGCCAGAGATCGTCACAGCGCGGCAACAAGCCCCCTACCAGCGGGGAAGCCGGAGGTAGGGGGCCTGCCTGATCGCTCTGGTTACTTCTTCTTGCCCTGGTTCTTTACTGCTTCGATTGCTGCTGCTGCCGCGTCTGCGTCCAGGTAGGTGCCGCCCGGGGTGAGCGGGTGGAAGTCTGCGTCCAGGTCGTAGACCAGGGGGATGCCTGTGGGGATGTTCAGGCTCGCGATGTCCGCGTCTGAGATTCCGTCCAGGTGCTTGACCAGGCCGCGGAGGCTGTTGCCGTGGGCCGCTACCAGGACCGTGCGGCCTGTGAGGAGGTCGGGGACGATGCCGTCGTACCAGTACGGGAGCATGCGCTCCACCACGTCCTTGAGGCACTCCGTGCGCGGGCGCAGTTCGCTCGGGATCGTCGCGTAGCGGGGGTCGGCGCTCTGGGAGAACTCCGTGCCGTCCTCGAGGGCCGGCGGCGGGGTGTCGTACGAGCGGCGCCAGAGCATGAACTGCTCCTCGCCGAACTCGGCGAGCGTCTGCGCCTTGTCCTTGCCCTGGAGGGCGCCGTAGTGGCGTTCGTTCAGGCGCCAGGAGCGCTGTACGGGGATCCAGGAGCGGTCCGCCGACTCCAGCGCGAGCTGGGCGGTGCGGATGGCGCGCTTCTGGAGGGAGGTGTGCAGTACGTCGGGCAGCAGGCCGGTGTCCTTGAGCAGCTCACCGCCGCGCACCGCCTCCTTCTCGCCCTTCTCCGTGAGGTTGACGTCCACCCAGCCGGTGAACAGGTTCTTGGCGTTCCATTCGCTCTCGCCGTGGCGGAGGAGGATCAGTTTGTACGGTGCGTCGGCCATGTCGCAGAGCCTAATGGCAGAGTCCGATCGACCGCCTGGAGGGGCGTTCGGAGACCGTCTTGGTTGGGGTGCTGCTGGGTATTGGGTGGCGTTCGGTCGGAGGGCGTCTGTAAGTTGCCTGGAGGTGATGAGACGCTTACCTGGTCGGGGGCCGGTCGCGCTCCTGCCTCCCGTACCACCTGCCTCTTCGCCGCCCCTGGGGGATGTCCATGCCAGTCACCGGTCCCACCGCGATCGTGTCCGGGCTGAGGCGTGCCACCAGGGAGACCGTCTCGGGGCTGCCCCGGGAGTTCTGGTGGCTGTGGACGAGCACCCTCGTCAACCGGCTCGGCGCCTTCGTCGCCACCTTCATGGCCCTCTACCTCACGATGGACCGCGGCTACTCGGCCTCGTACGCCGGTCTCGTCGTCTCCCTCCACGGCCTCGGCGGAGTGGTCTCGTCGCTCGTCGCCGGGGTGATGACCGACCGGTTGGGGAGACGGCCGACGATGCTGATCGCGCAGACGTCGACGGCCGGGTCCGTCGCTCTGCTCGGCTTCATGCACGATCCGCTGGCCATCGCGGGGGTCGCGTTCCTGGTCGGGATGACGTCCAACGCCTCCCGGCCGGCCGTCCAGGCGATGATGGCGGACATCGTCCGCCCCGAGGACCGCGTCCGGGCCTTCTCCCTCAACTACTGGGCGATCAACCTCGGCTTCGCCATCTCCTCCGCCGGGGCCGGCTTCGTCGCCGAGTACAGCTATCTCGCCGGATTCCTCGGGGAGGCTCTGCTGACGTTCGCGTGTGCGGTGGTCGTCTTCCTGAAGCTGCCCGAGTCCCGGCCGCCGGTACGGGTGAAGAGTGCGGCGCAGACGTCCGTGGTCACGGACGTCGGCATGGGGGCCGTGCTGCGCGACGGGCGGTTCATGAGCGTCGTCGGGCTGTCTTTTCTCGTCTCCCTCATCTTCATGCAGGGGTACGTGGCCCTCCCCGTGGCCATGGGCTCGGACGGGTTCACCAGCGCCGACTACGGCCTGGCCATCGCCGTCAACGGCGTCCTGATCGTCGTGATGCAGATCCCGGTCACCCGCTTCATCGAACACCGCGACCCCCGCCGCCTGCTGATCCTGTCCTCCCTCCTCGCGGGGTACGGCTTCGGCCTGACGGCCTTCGCGGACTCGATCGCCGTCTACGCCCTCACCGTCTGCGTCTGGAGCATGGCCGAGATCGTCAACGCGCCCACCCAGACCGGCCTGGTGGTACGGCTCTCCCCGCTCCACGGCCGAGGCCGCTACCAGGGCATGTACACATTGTCCTGGGCCGCGTCCGCCCTCGTCGCCCCATTGGTGGGCGGCTTTGTGATCGACCACTTCGGTGCGGTGTGGTTGTGGGGGACGTGTGCGGTGCTGGGGACGGTGGCCGGGCTGGGGTACTGGCTGCTGATGCGGGGGTTGGGCGAGGAGAAGGCGGAGAAGGACGGAGTGGTGGGTGGGGTGGTTGCTGGGGTGGTTGCTGGGGTGGAGGAGCGCGTGGAGGGGGAACCGGCGTCGCCGGTGGTGCCTTCGCCGATCAGTCCCTCGCTTGGCGACTAGTCGCCAAGCACTGGCGCGCCTCGACCTTTCTTTCGATGATCGGAGGTAGACGGCCTGACCAACCGTCTGCCCCCATCGCGCCGGCCCGACCCCTTGGGACGGGTCGGCGCGGTGTTCTTGGTCGGCGCGGTGATCTGTTTTCCGCAGGCCCCATTGCTGGTTGTACGAGTCGTCACGTACGGGGATCCGGTCGGTCGTCCGAAGTCGGGGCCGGGGTCGGGGCCGAGGCCGGGTCCTGTTCCCGTTCCGGCTTCGGTGTGAGCACCAGGCCCGCGGCTGTCCCTCCGAGCGTGACCGCTATGAAGATGAAGTCCCAGTACGGGCCGCCGTCGGCCGCTGTCACGCGGGAGCGGATTTGGTGAGGGTGAACCAGACCGCCTTGGTCGTGGGCGAGACGCCGCCGTGGATGGTGGCCCCCCACGCGTTCGCGAGTGTCTCCACGAGCAACAGCCCCTGCCCGGAGGACCGTTCGTACGCGGGGTGGGGAGGACACGTGGGGTGCGGCCTCTGAGGTACGGGCAGAGCCCACGGCTTGTCGTCCACGACGGATACGGTGACCTGCTTGCGGTTGATCGTCACGGTGACCCGGATGAGCTGGGTGCAGGTGTGCCGGTGTGCGTTGGTGACCACCTCGGTCACACACAACTGCGCGTCATCGAGCAGGACATCGTGCCTGCTGACCAGGAGGACATAACCGACGAAGTCCCGGGCGATCTTCGGCGCGGAGGCCGTGTTGGGCACGGCCAGGCGGTAGGTTTCGCCGCCTTGTGGGGGAGCTAATGCTGTGGCGGTGAGGGTCATCTTGTCGTCTCCCAACGTCGTGGCGGGACGCGCGGTGGCGCGGTGGCGCGGGTGCGCGGGTGCGCGGGTGCGCTTGGGGTGGTGGGCGTCCGTGTGGCACGCCATCACCGGCAGAGTAGGGGGGCATTAATGCCCCAGGCAAGGGTGTCACCCGTATCGGTGACGCAGGTGGACCCCAGACACGGTTAGGCGCGAGACTGTGCGCAGACAGAGGAAGGTGACATGCCGCCAAGGGACAACCCGACCGCCCGACAGGCCCGCCTTGGTGGGGAGTTGCGGAAACTACGCGAACGCGCGGGCAAAACGGCTCGCGAGGCCGCCGGCCTGCTCTCCACCGATCAGGCCAAGATCAGCCACATCGAGGCGGGCCGAATCGGCGTCAGCGAAGAGCGCATTCGTACGCTGGCGATCTTCTATGCCTGCGACGACAGCGCGTTGATCGAAGCTTTGTGTGGCATTGCGCGCGAGCATCGGGGGCAGTATTGGTGGGACGAGTATCGCGGTGTCCTTGCTCCCGGCTTCTTGAACATCGCGGAGCTCGAACACCATGCGCAGTACCTCCGTTACCTGCAACCGGTCACTTTCCCGGGCATTCTCCAAACAGAGGACTACGCCCGGACCGTCTTCAACAGCGCACTCCCCCGACTCCCCGCCGAGGAAGTAGAGGCACGCGTCGAGCACCGCATGAGACGGCGGTCGATCTTCGATCGGGAGAATCCTCCGGACGTCGAGGCCATCGTGCACGAGGCGGCCCTCCGGATGCGGGTGGGCGGACGCAAGGTCGCACGCAAGCAGCTCGAACACCTCATGGAGATGTCCGAACGCCCGGACATCATGCTCCGCGTCGTCCCCTTCGCCAACGAGGACTTCTTCCTGCTCACACAGACTGTGCTCTATGCGGGCTATGCCGTTCCACAGCTCGACACCGTCCACATCGACAACCCGTACGACGGCCGCCTTCTGGATGCCGCAGCCGAGTTGGAGAAGAATCGAACGTTGCTCGACTTTGCCGAGCAGGCTTCCCTGGAGCCTGCTGAGTCGCGCAGCTTCATCCACCACATCGCACGAGAACTGTGAGAGACCCAGGCATGAGCAGAGAGATCAACTGGCAGAAGTCCTCATTCTCCGACGCGGGAGAACAGTGCGTCGAGGTAGCGGAACTCGACGGCGGAATCCTTCTGCGGGAGAGTGACGACCCGAACGTTGTTACGACCACCAGCCGTAGCAATTTTGCGGCCTTCGTTGCGGGAGTCAAAGCCGGCGAGTTCGACCACTTCGCCCGGTAGGCCCCTTCACCTGCCACAAGAGCCCCCCACGCCGAATGGGGGGCTCTTGGCATATCCCAGTGGGCCTACATGCTCCGGTGCACACTTGCCATGCGGCACCGCGTAACGCTACCGTCGCTGTGCGTCGTCACTGCGGGCGGGCTCCTCGGCAGGGGCGTGTCCGAAGCCGGCGCAACTCTCCCTACCCCCGTGCGAAGTTGGGGAGAGGACACAAGGGTTGACCTCTGCTCGCCGTTCTTCATGCCGGCGGCGGGCAGGGGTCAACTCCGGCCCGCGCTGGTACGCCAGGAGATACCCGCCATGTACGACCATCCCTCCGCCACCCGCGCGTTCTGGTGCGAACAGACCACCTACGACTCGCTGCACGGCGACGACATTTCCCAGATCTCCCGGCACTCCGCCACCAACCCCGCCGAGGCCATCCGCCACATCCGGGTCACCGTACGTTCCCTCGCGTCCGCCTTGCCCCCCATCGAGCGTCACCGCGCGCTGAGTTGGGTTGACGACGGGGGGTGCCTGGGCGCGATCGCGGCGCTGCACCGTAACGAGCCCTGCGGTTTCTCGCTCAGCTACCAGGAGCAGTGGATCGAGTGGACCGTTCACCCGTACTTACGCTTCGACGTGGCGGAGGAACTGCGGCTGCGGTTGGTGCCGTTGAGCCCGCGTCTTGCCTGTCGTTGAGGGCGGGTGGGTGAGGGTGAGGGTTCGGGCCGAGGGGTAGTCGGGGTGTCCGGCGTCGAACATGGCGGGTGGGGCCGCCCCTTGTTGTTGATTGTCGCGGGTCCGGTCCGGGCGTCAAGGGCGCTCCTACGTCGCGTCGGCTTCGCCGATTGCGCTGCGCTTAACCCTTGACCCCCGGCCCGGACCCGCAAGGGAAGGCAGAGGGGGGCGGCCCGGGGGAAGGTTCCCCGGGGGCCAGTCTGTGCCTGGCGTTTCGTCGCGGGCCTCGGCTCTCGGCGGGGCTTTGCGCACCACTTGAATGGGGCGGTGACGAGCCGTCTCGGCGGCCAACCACCGTCCGTTCGCGGGCGTACAAGCACCGTGTCTGAGATCCGTGGTGAGCTGCGGGGTCAGGCAGGGGCCATCATCCATTAGCGCCACCTGCCTCACCCGGATGTCGCGAGCCGACCGGGCACCGGAGCGACCTTGTCGAGGCGTCGTCGGGTCTCGTCCGCGTCGAGGGGCCCGCCGTGGCCGGGGAGCAGGCGCTGCGGGCGGCGGTCGAGCTCGGTCATGAGCGCCCTGCGCACTCCGGCGGCGTCCTCGGTGAAGAAATGGCGCTTCGGGCTCTGGCGACGCAGCACTCCACCGCGAACCAGGTCGCCGACGAGCGTGTCGTCGCCGACGCGGACGACGAGCGACCCGGGGGTGTGGCCGCCGAACCGCTCAGCGTGCGCGTCGACACCGTAGGAACTCAGGTCGAACTTGTCCTCCACCAGGATGTCGGCTTCGACCGGCCGGGCCTTCGCGCGGAGGACCATGGGCCTCAAGATCGCCCCGGTTGGATGACTGATCGGGAGTACGCCGATGCGTCCCGTGCGCAGGAGTTGTTCGTCACCCAGGCCGACCATGATCGGAATTCCGGCATCCGTGAACAACGCTGCCGTGCCGCTGTGGTCGTTGTGGCCGTGGGTCAGGAGGACCAGGGCGATGTCGCGGGGCTGAAGGCCCTGCGCGGACAGCGCGTCGCGCATGCGGTCGCCGTCCTCCGGTCCGCCCGTGTCCACGAGGATCACCTGCTCGCCACGCAGGAGGTAGGCGTTGCTGTTGCCCATGGAAAGCGGGGTGACGGTCGTGGCGCTCATGCGGTGCACCGTGACCCTTCGGCGCAGGCACCGACGTTCGTACGGCTGTCGAGTATGCGAACGAGAACGTCCATGACCATCCCTCTTCGGGCTACCGATGTAACCTTACGGCCGTAAGTAGAGCACGAGAACTTACGGCCGTAAAGTCATCGTCATGGCTCCAGCGGCAGCACGCAGACGTAACCCCCGAGGTCAGGGCGGGCAACTCCGCGACGAGATTGTGACCGCAGCCCGTGAGCTGCTGGTCGAGAGCGGATCGGACAGCGCGGTGACCTTGCGGGCGATCGCCCGCAAGGTCGGCATCGCGCCACCGTCGATCTACGCGCACTTCGACACGCCCGACCAGATCGTGGAGGCCGTGGTCACCGAAACCCGATCACTGCTGGTGCGTCATCTTGAGACCGCCCGGGCGGGAGCGGACGACGCGCGTGAACGACTTCTGGCCGACTGCCACGCCTATCTCGTCTTCGGTGCCGAACAGCCAGAGCTCTACGCCCTTCTGTTCTCCCGCCCACGGCCCAGGGGTAGCAGCACCACAGAAGAACGCATTGACCAGGCGGTACGCCAGCTCGCGCCCATAGTCGGCGAGCCCATCGCCAGTCAGCTCGCTCCCGCCGAAGCATTCTCGATACTTCTGCGCGACGTCGCCGATGCGATGCGCGATGGCACGTCCCATGCAGAGGACGCGCTCGCCACGGCGACCGCTCTTTGGGCGGCACTGCACGGCCTCATTCTGCTCCGCGCCAGCATTCCCCGATTCCCGTGGCCGCCACCCGGTCCGCTGGAGGCCGAGATCATCGGTCGGCTCGCATATCTGCACGACCCCGGACCCAGATGACCGCCCGCCCGGCGCGACGCCTGCATGCGGGCCGGTGGGCGGAGGTCGGCCGGTGAGGCCGTCCATCACCACACCCCGGCAGGCCATATGCCCTATTTGCCCTGACTTTGAGGACTCTTGAGGCCCCTTCCCACCCGGCCTTGTGTCCTGTGTTGCGTTAACGGGCTCTCAGAGCACACCACCCACCGAAACAGGCCAGACGACCCGCCTCCCCCCACCACCTCCGCCCCACCACCCACTCACCACAGACACGGTGCTTGCACACCGGCCAACAGCCGGCGTGGCAGCCGCCGAGACGACCCGCCACCGCCCCATTCAAGTCGTGCGCAAAACCCCGCCGAAAGCCGAGGCCCGCGACGAAACCCCGACAACAGACAAGCCCCCGGGGGACCTTCCCCCGGGCCGCCCCCC
>NZ_WWJY01000513.1 GCF_009865405.1 Streptomyces sp. SID3212
GGCCAGCCTCAGCAGGGCGGCGCGGCCCGCCGGGCCCGCGGCCCCGGCGACGGCGATCACGGCGCCGTCCAGCCTGCCGCTGCCCTCGATCCACCAGCTCGCGTTGGGCTCGCCGTTCTCGTCCATGACCGTCGCCTCGTCCATGACCGTCGCCTCCGGCTCGCGCGTGCTCACGCGGCCACTCGCTCGGTGCTCGTCGCGGTGATCCCCTTGGTTGAGGCGATCACGTTCTTCAATTTCTTGGACAGCGCCTCGTAGAACATGCTGAGCGGGAATTCGTCCGGCAGCACGTCGTCCACCAGTTTACGGGGCGGCTGGGTCAGGTCGAGAGCGTCGGGGCCCTTGGCCCACCGGGACCCGGGGTGCGGGGACAGGTAGGCGGAGACCAGGTCGTACGCGGCGAACCAGTGGACCAGCTTGGGGCGGTCGATGCCCGCCCGGTACAGGTCCTCGATCTCCGCGCAGAGCCGCTTGGTGACCTCCGGGGCGCGCTCCCAGTCGATGCGCAGGGTGTTGTCCGTCCAGCGCACCACGTCGTGCTGGTGCAGGTAGGCGAAGAGGAGCTGACCGCCGAGACCGTCGTAGTTGCGCTCGCGCGCTCCCGTGACCGGGAAGCGGAACATCCGGTCGAAGAGGATCGCGTACTGCACGTCACGGCCCTGCGGGAAGCCGTCGGCCTCCAGCTGGACGGCCTCGCGGAACGCCGTGAGGTCGCAGCGCAGCTCTTCGAGGCCGTACATCCAGAACGGCTGGCGCTGCTTGATCATGAAGGGGTCGAAGGGCAGGTCGCCGTGGCTGTGGGTGCGGTCGTGGATCATGTCCCAGAGCACGAAGGCCTGCTGGCAGCGCTCCTGGTCGGCGACCATCTCCCGGATGTCGTCGGGCAGTTCGACGCCGAGGACACCGACGGCGGCCTCGGTGACCCGGCGGAAGCGGGCGGCCTCGCGGTCGCAGAAGATGCCGCCCCAGCTGAAGCGCTCGGGGGCCTCGCGCACGGCGATGGTCTCGGGGAAGAACACGGCCGAGTTCGTGTCGTACCCGGCGGTGAAGTCCTCGAAGGTGATGCCGCAGAACAGCGGGTTGTCGTAGCGCGTGCGCTCCAGCTCGGCCAGCCAGTCGGGCCAGACCATGCGCAGCACGACCGCCTCGAGGTTGCGGTCCGGGTTGCCGTTCTGCGTGTACATGGGGAAGACCGCCAGGTGCTGGAGGCCGTCCACGCGGTCGGCGGCGGGCCGGAAGGCGAGGAGCGAGTCCAGGAAGTCCGGTACGGCGAAGCCGCCGGCGGCCCACTGGCGCAGGTCCGCGACGAGGGCGGTGTGGTAGGCGGCGTCGTGCGGCAGGAGCGGGGCGAGCTGCTCGACGGCGGCGATCACCCGCTCGACGGCGGCTCCGGCCTCGGCACGCGTCGGCGCGCCCTCGGCGTCGAAGTCCACGGAGCCGTCCTTGGACTGCCAGGGGCGGATCTCCTCGACGGCGCTCTTGAGCTCCGGCCAGGCCGGGTGAGCGGTCACCGGGGCATCGCCGAATATGCGGCGCCCAGCGGGGTCCTGCTCAAGAATTTCCGTCATGTCACTTCCTCCACAGGAGAATCTTGCGTCAAGACAGCGTATATGTGCGAAGTTCTCCTATACAAGGCAACCAAGGGAAATTATCCTTCCCTCCCCCTATGGTCGCCGCAGTTTTTCCTGCCCGCCACTGGCGCGGCACGGGCGGGCCCCCTGCCGGTCCCACGACCACTAGGCTGCCGCCGTGCCGCGTGAGCATCGCGCGCCGCGCGGTGGCCGCCGTCGACGGGAGCGAGACGACCGTGAATTTCCAGATCATCGGGCACCGCGGGGTGATGGGGGTCGAGCCGGAGAACACCCTGCGTTCCTTCCTGCACGCCGAGCGGGCCGGTATGGACGCCCTCGAACTCGATCTGCACCTGAGCAAGGACGGCGCCCTGGTCGTCATGCACGACACGGACGTGGACCGTACGACCGACGGCACCGGCGCGATCGCCGAACGGACCCTCGCCGAGCTGCGCGAGCTGGACGCCGGGGGCGGGGAGCGGATCCCCGTCTTCGAGGAGGTCCTGGACGCCGTGGGGTCCCCGATCCAGGCGGAGATCAAGGACGCGGCGGCGGCCCGGGCGCTCGCCGGGGTGATGCGCCGGCGGGACCTGGCCGGGCGGGTCGAGGTGTCGTCGTTCCACGACGAGGCGGTCGCCGAGATCGCCGCGCTCGTACCGGACGTACGGACCGTGCTGATCGCCAGCCGCTGGGGCACGGACGTGGTCGACCGGGCGAAGGCGGTGGGCGCGGCCACGCTGGCCCTGAACGTCCGCCGGCTGACGCTGGAGACCGTCGAGCGCGCGGACGCCGAGGGGATCCGGGTGATCGGCTGGGTGGTCAACACGCGGGAGCAGTTGCGGCTCGCGCGGGCGTTCGGACTGGCAGGTGTCACCACGGACTTCCCGGAGATCCGGCGCATGGGGCGTACATCCGCCTGAATCAGATCCGTGGTGATTGAACCGAAACCGCCGGCGGCCCGTACCCCTGACGGCGGCCCCCACTTCCGAACCGGGTCCGCCGTGCCCTCAGCGGGCCTCGCACGGAAGGATCCCCGGGTTGCCTCTCTTCACGCACTCCCGCCAGCGGCCGGACACCACGACCAGCGCCGGTGACGGTCCGTCAGCACCGGACGGCACCGGCGGCGGTGGTGGTGACCGGTGGTTCCGGCGCCCGGCCGTGGCGCGGGTCCTCACCGTCCTGTCCGCCCTGCTGGTGCTCACCGCCCTCCTGCTGCCCGACAACCTCGACCGCCTCACCCCCGGCGCCTTCGGCCGCATTCCGGTGGAAGGCCTCCTCGCGGCGGTCGTCCTGGTGGTCCTGCCGCCGAGGCCGCGGCGGGTGGCGGCGATACTGTTCGGGATCGGCCTCGGGCTGCTGACCCTGCTCAACTTCCTCGACATGGGCTTCTACTCGAACTTCGACCGGCCGTTCGACATCCGGCTCGACTGGGTCCTGTTCGACGACGGCGAGGCGTTCGTCCGGGACTCGGTCGGCGGGGCCGCCGCGATCGGTGCCGTGATCGGGGTGGTCGTCCTCGTGGTGGCCGTACTCGTCCTGATGACGCTGGCCGTCGTCCGGCTGAGCGGCCTTCTGGCACGGCACCGCGGCGTGACGTTCCGTACCACCGCCGTCCTCGGCACCGCCTGGATCGCCTGCGCGGCCCTCGGCGCGCAGATCGCCGGCGCGCCCGTCGCCGCCAGGAACGCCGCCGCCCTCGTCGACCACCACGCGCGGCTGGTCGGCGAGAGCTGGCGGGACCAGCGGGAGCTGTCCAGGGCCGCCGCCGTCGACCACTTCGCGGACACGCCGCCCGACCAGCTCCTGACCGCGCTGCGCGGCAAGGACGTCATCTTCGCGTTCGTCGAGAGCTACGGACGCAACGCGCTGGAGGAACCGCAGACGTCGGCGGAGGTCGGGGCGATGCTCACGGACGGTACGGAGAAGCTGCGCAAGGCCGGGTTCTCCTCCCGCAGCGCCTTCCTCACCTCCCCGACGTACGGCGGCGGCAGCTGGCTCGCCCACTCCACCTTCAACACGGGTCTGTGGATCAAGAACCAGCAGGGGTACGACTCCATCACCACGAGCGACCGGATGTCCCTCACCAGCGCCTTCAAGCGCACCGACGCCTGGCGGACGGTCGGCATCATGCCGGGGGTGACCCAGTCCTGGCCCGAGGGGAAGTTCTACGGCCTCGACCACGTCTACGACTCCGACCACCTCGGCTACCAGGGGCCCAAGTTCGGCTGGTCGCCCATCCCCGACCAGTACAGCCTGTCGGCCTTCGAGCGGCTGGAGCACGGCAAGAAGGACCGTGAGCCGCTGATGGCGGAGATCATCCTCGTCTCCAGCCACAACCCGTGGGCGCCGCTGCCGAAGACGATCGGCTGGGACCAGGTCGGGGACGGCTCGGTGTACGAGGGGATCAAGACGGAGGGCAAGACCCGCGCCGAGGTGTGGAAGGACCCCAAGCAGGTGCGCGCCGAGTACGCGCACTCCGTCGAGTACACGGTGAGCAACCTCGTCGACTACGTCGTCAAGTACGGCGACAAGAACACCGTGCTCGTCTTCCTCGGCGACCACCAGCCGGTCCCGGCGGTCACGCACAACGCCTTCGGGCGTGACGTCCCGATCGCGCTGGTCGCCCACGACCCCAAGGTGCTCGACCGGATCTCGGGCTGGGGCTGGCAGGACGGGATCGAGCCCGGGCCCGACGCGCCCGTTTGGCGGATGGACCAGTTCCGCGACCGGTTCCTGACCGCGTACGGCTCGACGCCGACCCCCTGAGATTCCTGAGAGTCCTGCGGGCGCTGCGGGCTCTCCGGGTGCTGTGGGCGCGCGCTCAGCCGAGCGTCTTGACCAGCAGCTCGAACTCCAGGTCGTCGCGCTGCGGGATGCCGAAGCGGTCGTCGCCGTACGGGAACGGTGTCATCTTTCCCGTACGGCGGTAGCCGCGCCGCTCGTACCAGGCGATCAGTTCGTCCCGCACCGAGATGACGGTCATCTGCATCTCGGTCACCCCCCAGGTCTCCCGCGCGACCCGCTCGGCGTCGGACATGACCTGCTTGCCGAGGCCGCCGCCCTGGGCGGTGGGCCGGACGGCGAACATGCCGAAGTAGGCGACCTCACCCCGGTGTTCGAGCTGACAGCAGGCGACCGTCTCGCCGTCCCGCTCGAAGACCAGCAGCCGACCGGCGGTCGACCCGATCACCGCGAGCACCCCCTGCGGGTCCGTGCGCTGCCCGTGGAGGATGTCCGCCTCGGTGGTCCACCCGGCCCGGCTGCTCTCGCCCCGGTACGCCGACTCTATGAGGGCGACGAGGGTCTCGGTGTCGGACGCCCTGGCGTCCCGGTGCGTGAGGGGTGCGGTTTCCATGGGCACGTGCTCCGTATCTGTGCTGCGCGTCGAACATCCGCAGCCTAACCCGGCCGTTCCCCGCCCGGTCAGGGGCGGGGAACGGCCGGTCGCTCACTCCCCGGCCACCGGCGCGAAGTGCGCCGTCACCGCGAGGTCGGCGGTCACGTCGAGGGTGACCTCGGCGCCGCCGGGGACCTCCTCGCCGTTCACGGTCCACCGGACGAACCGCTGTCCGGCCGCCGGCACCGCCGTGGCGGTCACCCGGCTGCCCTTCTCGTAGCGGCCCGGCTCGGACTCGTTGCCCCCGAGCCGTACGGTCCCCGCCCCGGCGGGCTCGGCGGTCGCGGTCACCGCCTGCTGGACCATGTTGATGGCCATGACGTTGTAGAGCTTCGCCTTTCCGCTGCTGGTGGCGCCGTTGTAGCGCATGACGTTGACCGCGGTGACGTCACCGCCGTCCGCCTTCACCGTGAAGCCGTCGGCGCCGAGGTTGTCGGTGCCCAGGTTGAAGGCCCGTACGTCACCGGACGTGACGACCAGACCGTGGTGGAAGCCGTACGCGAAGGCGTTGAACACCGTCAGCCGGGTGGCCCCGTCGACCGTCACGATCTGCGCCCTGAGCCGCATCGGATCGTCGATGACCTGCGGGAAGATGTTGCTCTCCAGCACCCAGTTCGGCAGCGCGTACCCGACACGCCCGACGGCGTTGCCGTTGTTCAGCACGCCCTCGATCCGGCCCCGGTCGCTCTTCCCCACGCTGATCGCCCGGTTGAAGACCGCGCCCGCCAGCTTGCGCACGGTGAAGCGGTCGTTGCGGTGGGCGGCCATGTCGACACCGTTCCACGCGTTGGGCAGACCGAGGTCGATCGCGTACGTGCCGGTCCCGGCGCCGCGCACGGCGTACGGGTAGGGCACGGGGCTGCCGTCCTCGCCGGGAGCGGTCTCGGCGGGGTTGTTCTCCGGGTACAGGACGCGCAGCCCGCGCACGCCCGCGTTCGTCCCGCCGAGGGTGACCAGGGCGGTGGCGGTGTCGGGGCTCGGGGTGTTCCTGCCCTCGTACGCCATCAGGACCGTGCCGCCGCTCGCGCCGTTCAGGTCGCGGTTCGGTACGGCGGAGGCGCCGCGCAGCTCGACCCCGGCCGGGACCCGGAGGTGGCTGTCGATCCGGTACCACCCGGCGGGCAGGTAGACCGTGCCGCCGCCGTCCCGGCCGGCCTGGTCCAGGGCCCGCTGGATCCGGGCGGTGGCGTCGCGCGTGGGCGGGATCCCGTGCCCCACGGGCGCGGCGAAGGGCGCCTTCGTCACGTCGTACAGGGCCGCGCGGGCGGGTTTGGGCAGCGCCGTCTGTTCGTAGCGCGGGACGGCGCCCGCCATCCTGTGGACGATGCCGGAGACCTCGCCGGTCACGTCGGTGTCCGTCAGTTTCACATAGGCCTGGGCCTTGTTCCGTACGGCCGCCTCGCTGCCCTCCAGGGTGCTCGCCGCGAACGACAGCCCCCAGCGGGAGTCGAAGCTCTCCGCCTCCACGGCGACGTCCGTGCGGCGGATGTCGGCCTGGAGGAAGGTGCCGGTGAACGAGGCCCGCTGGCCCGGCACGATGTGGATGCCGGTCCGGTAGTCGGCCGCCTTGATCTTGTAGAACTGGTCCCACTCCAGGTCACCGAGGACGAAGCCGGTGCCGTGGGCGCGGGTCCAGGTGTCGAGCGCGGCGCGCTTCGGCGGGTGGTAGGCGGCCGGGGCCTTCGCCCAGTAGCCGTTGTCGAGGGTGATGTTCTCCCACGTACCGACGTCGGCGCCGTTGTAGGCGCGGAAGCCCTCGGAGAGGACCGTGCCCTTGATGTTCCGCAGGGTGGTCGACTCGTGGACCTGTCCGGCGCTCGGTGCGAGGCCCTGGTCGTTGGGCATCGTGCTGACGCCCACGCCCCGGTACGAGTTGAGCATGGTCACGTCGGCGACGGTGGCCATCATGTAGTTCTCGTTGCCGATCCACGCGTCGCCCGGGATCTCGAAGGTGGAGTTGTACGGCACGGGGTCGGCCGCGTTCTGCCGGGGGTAGTAGGTGGTGACGCCCATGACCCCGGCGCTGCCGCCGATCCGGAAGAGGACGGGCCCGTCCGCGCCGGGCGGGAAGTCCGCCGAGACGACCGTGCCGTAACTCCCCCTGCCCACGTCGGGATCGCGCCGGTCGCCGCGCAGCGTGCAGAAGGAGTGGACCTCGACGGACGTGGTGACGCGGTACGTCCCCGACGGCAGCCAGACCGTGCCGCCGCCCGCGTCGTAGCAGTCGTACAGCGCCTGCTGGATCGCCTTGGTGGAGTCCTTGACGCCCTTCGGGTCGGCGCCGTAGTCGCGGGCGTCGAAGTCGGCGACGACCGGTGACTCGACGGGGTGGACGGTCCTGACGAG
The DNA here is from genome assembly GCF_009865405.1 of Streptomyces sp. SID3212. Taxonomy (GTDB): domain Bacteria; phylum Actinomycetota; class Actinomycetes; order Streptomycetales; family Streptomycetaceae; genus Streptomyces. The sequence continues at coordinate 7,315 of NZ_WWJY01000513.1, forward strand.
ACGGGGTTCGGGGCGGACGGCGCGCTGCCGCCTGACCTCCAGCTCACCGACCGTGACGCTCTTCGAACCGGCGGAGTAGCCGGTCACGTTCAGCCGGACGTAGCGGATGCTCACCGGCTCGAAGGCGGTGCGGATGGTCTTGCCGCCGATGGCCCCGTTGTGGCCGACGGTGGTGAAGTCCTTGCCGTCCCGCGAGACGCGCACGGTGTAGTCGGGCGAGAAGGCCGAACCCCAGGCGATCTTCACCTCGTTGACCGTGAGGGCCTTGCCGAGGTCCGCCTGGAGCCATTCACCCGCGCCGTCCTCGCCGCTCGTCCAGCCGTTGCCCGCGTCGCCGTCGGTCACCGCCTGCGGGGAACCCGCCGAGGTGCTGCTCGCGGTGACCTTCGCCGTACGGGCGAGGTTGGTGGTCAGCGCCGAGCCGCGGAAGGTCCGCAGCGCGGTGTCGAGGGTCAGCAGCGCGGCCCTGAGCTGTGCCTCGGTGGTGTCCTGGCCGTCGGCGGTCCGCTGCGCGGCGGCGATCGCGGCGGCCAGGGTGTTCTTGGCGCCGGCCGGGAACTGGCCGTCCCTGGTGCCCTCGCGGGCGGCCGTGTGGACCCGCCGCGCCTCGGAGATGAGGAGTTCCAGGCCCTCGGTGGGCTTGAGTTCGGCCGGGATGACGGTGATCCGGACGGCGGCGACCTTCAGCTCCACGGCCGAATCGGCGGTGTGGACACGGAAGTCCGAGCCGTTGGAGCGGTTGGTCATCAGGGCGTCGTCGAGTGTGAACGTGTGGGTCTTCCAGGTCTTGGTGTCTCCGTACGTGAAGACCTCGGAGGACTTGAACATGTCGGGGATGGTGTCGCCCGGTGAGTCGTAGTGCAGGGCGAGGCTGCCACTGCCCTCGTCGAAGTAGTCGACGCTGACGAGGACGGTGTCGGTGGTGTTGTAGAGGAACGTGTCGGCGACGTTCATGTAGAAGAAGTTGAGGCCGGGGGCGGGCGCGGACCGGTTCGTCCGCCAGTAGCCGCGCCCGTCCTGCTCCCCGGTGACCAGCCCGGTCGAGGCGTCACCCGCGCGCGGGCTGACGCCGTCGGACCGTACGGCGGTGCCCAGCGCGACGGACGCGCCGGGGGTGCCGACGCGGACGGCGGCGACGGTGATGTCCCGGGCACTGTCCCCGTCCGAGCCGCTGAGGCGCAGCGGGCCGGCCTCCGCGTCGGCGGCGGTGACGTCGAAGGTGCTGGTCCGCCAGGTGCCGGTGCCGGTGAAGGCCGTGCGGGCGGGGGTGCCGCCGCCGGCCGGGCGCAGTTCCAGGGAGCCCGTGCCGGTGTCGCGGTAGGTGACGCTGAAGACGGCCGTCGTGGAGGTGAGCCGCGCGAGGTAGTCGGCTGCGAGGGTGAAGTCCAGGTGGCCGGTGCCGGCCGCGTGGTCGGTCTGCCAGTAGGTCCTGCCGTCCACCTCGCCGGTGACCAGGCCCGCCGGGTCGTCGCCCGCGGTGGGGGTGACGCCGAGGGTCTTCGGGGTGGGTCCGAGGTCGGCACCGACACCGTGCGGGTACATGTCGGGGCCGGCGGCGCGGGGTGCGGCGGTCGCGGCGGTGGGCGCGACCAGCGCGATGATCAGAAGCAGTAGGAGCGGGAGCGTCCGGTGAGATCTGCGCCGGACGGCTCTGTCGCGGGCGGCTCTCTGACGGAACATGACGACCTCCGGGGTCAGGGGCGTGCGCGGCGTCAGGCGGGGCGTTGTGCCACGTACTGCTGGACCCAGTACTGGGTCCGCTCGATGTACGCCGTCTCGGCGGCGGCCCCGGTCTTTCCATACGCCCCGTTGTACGTCTGGTAGGGGAGGACGGACGGCGGGGTGGCGCTGGCGGGCTCGATCTGGCTGCCCTCGTGCCACTCGTTGAACGAGGTGATGCTGACCCAGGTCGGCGGCCTGCCGGTGGCGCCGCTGGTCAGGGTGTGCTGCCACACCCGGTCGTACGTCGTGCCGTTCGCGCGCCCGACGGTCGGCGTGGTGTTGCCGGGCACGGCGCGGTCGTCGATGTACCCGGGGCCGAAGGACGGCGACCAGACCAGGCCGTTCGCGGTGCAGAAGCGGTCGACACCGCTCCAGTTGGGCAGCGAGGCGGCGGCGATGCCGTCGTAGGTGTACATCCCGCCGAAATGCGCGGCCTTGGACGTGTCGGTGGTCTGGGTGAGCACGATGCCGAGGCTCTTGACCGCCTCGATCGCCGTCCAGTCGGGGATGTTGAGGCTCTGGAAGACGTAGAAGGCGTTGCGGTTGCCGTGGGCGGCGTCCCGGTAGTACGCGGGGTGGCTGCCGTACGTGTTGACGAGGTAGCGGACGTCGTCCGCGACGGAGGCGGCGGTGCGGCCCCCGTACGGTTCGATGTGCCAGGCGACCTTGAGCCCGGCCGCGGCGGCGGCGTCCAGCACGACCCGGGACAGCGACTCCTCGTAACTGCCGCGCCCCCACCAGCTGGTGACGAGCACTCCGGTGCCGGCGGCGCGCATCCAGCGCATGTGCTGGTCGACGGCTCCGGCGCGGTCCCCGGAGTCGTACGCGCCGAGCTTCGGGTAGAAGTCGGAGGACACGGCGTTCGGCGGGGTGAGGTTGCCCTGCTGCCAGTGGCGCCAGGAGCCGTGCACCTTCGGGGAGCCGTACCACGGGTAGTAGAAGATGTGGACGTTGGTGCTGAGCGCGGCGGCGGCGGCCGTCACGGACCCGGCGGCCCCGGCGGTGGGGGCGCCGAGGACGGTGGCTCCGGCCGCGGCGGCGCCGGCCAGGAAGGTCCTGCGGGTGGGGGAAAGCCTGCGACGTGGGGTGGCAGACATCAGGTGTCTCCTCTGGGGATGGTCTCTCCGGTGGGGGAAGCGGGACCGGCGCGCCAGCCGAACCGGGGGACGTACCCCAGCAGCCGGGCGCAGGCCGTGCTGTCGAACAGCGAGGTGTGGTCGTCCAGTTCGGCGAGGACGGGCACACCGGGGTGGTACTCCTGCATCAGCGCCGCCGTCGTCAGTGGGGATGACGTGTCGGGTGCGGCGACGTTGAGAATGTGGCAGCCGCGCAGCTCGGCGTGGAGCGCGCGGCGGATCGCGGCGGCGGCGTCCCGGGTGTCCAGCCAGCCCCAGAGGTCCATCCGGTGGGCGGCGGGGTCCTCCCGTACGGCGGCGAGCTGGCGGGTGAGGCGTTCGCCGGTGCCGGTGAAGGGGAAGCGCATGCAGACGATGTCGGTGCCGTACCGCCGGTGGGTGGCGCGGGCCGTCTCCTCCAGCACGATCTTCGAGAGGCCGTACGGGTCCTGGACGAGGACGGGGTGTTCCTCGTCGAGCGGCACGTAGCGGGGCGACTGCGGTACCGGGGACCAGGCGAGGCCGACGGCGGAGAGGCTGGAGGCGGCCACCACCCGGCGGATCCCGGCGCGGCCCGCCTCGTCCAGGACGCGGTGCGCGGTGAGGCAGTTGGTGGCGAACAGGGCGCCGTCGTCGTCGCTGTTGGGGTGCGGGATGGCGCCGAGGTGGACCACCGCCTCGGCGCCGTCCATGGCCTTGCGCACCAGGTCGCGGTCCTGGAGGTCGCCGGTGTGGACGCACGCGACGCGGGGGTCCTCGACGGGGACGAGGTCGACGGCGGTGATCTCGTTCCCCCGGACCAGGAGTTCGTCCAGCACGTACTGCCCGATGTGGCCGGCGGCTCCGGTGACCAGGACACGCATCAGCCCTTCACCGCCCCGACCAGTCCGTTGACGAAGTACCGCTGGAGGCTGAGGAAGAGGATGATCACCGGGATGACGACGATGAGGGCGCCGGCCATCAGGTTGTTGTAGTGCGGCACGTTCTCCGCCGAGAGTGTCTGGAGCCCGAGGGGCAGGGTGTACGTGGACGGGTCGTTCAGCGAGACCCGGGTGAGCAGGAACTCGTTCCAGGTCGGGATCGCCGTCAGCAGTCCGACGGTGATCAACGCCGGTCTGGCCAGGGGCAGATAGACGCTGGTGAAGATGCGCAGCTCGCTCGCGCCGTCGACCCGCGCGGAGTCGCGCAGTTCGAGCGGGACGGCCAGGAAGGCGCCGGTCATCAGCAGGATCGACAGCGGGGCGCCGCCGTTGACGAACGGCAGCACCAGCCCGAAGTGGGTGCCGAGGATGCCCATCTTGTTCTCCAGCAGCACGATCGGCAGCATCACCGTGATGCCGGGCACGAACAGCAGGGAGACGAAGAGCTTCTGGAGCAGGCCGCGGCCGGGGAAGCGCAGGACGGCGAAGGCGTAGCCGGCCGCCGCGTAGACCACCAGGGTCAGCACCACGGTGTAGAGCGTGACCAGCAGGCTGTTCAGGAAGAAGTCGAAGAAGTGCAGTTTGTTCCAGGTGTCGACGAGCGTGTCGAACGTCGGGTTCTGCGGGATGAGATGGCCGCCGCGTACGACCTCGATCTGGTCCTTGAAGGCCGCGGACACCATCCACAGGAACGGGTAGACGCTGACGAGGCCGTAGAGCGCCAGCAGGACGGCGACCACCACGCGGGCCGTACGCCTGCGGGTGCGGGCCCGGCTGTCGTCGGAGGCGCCCGGCCGGGCCTTGACGGATATCGATGTCATGTCTTGCTCCGCAGCGCTCGCAGGTTGATCAGGGCGAGGACCAGGGCGGCGGCGAACAGGATCCAGCCGAGCGCGCTGGCGAGCCCCAGGGTGGGCGCGAGGTTCTTGAGGAACGCGAGGCGGTACGCCTCCAGGCCCAGCACGTTGGTGTGGTCCCCCGGGCCGCCGTTCGTCATCACCAGGAAGGTCTGGAAGCCCTGGAGGGACTCCCGCAGGTTGAGCAGCATGACGATGGCCGTGATCGGCCGTACGAGCGGCCAGATGACGGAGGCGTTGGTGCGCCACCAGCCGGCGCCGTCCAGTTCCGCGGCCTCCAGCACGCTGCGGTCGATGCCCTGGAGTCCGGTCAGGTAGAGCAGCATCGCGACCGGCACGTGGCCCCACACCGTGACCGCGATCATGGTCGGCATGGCGGTGGACGGGTTGCCGAGCCAGCCCTGCGGCTGGCTGAGGGAGCCCAGGCCGACGCTGTCCAGCAGGTAGTTGATCGCGCCGTCCGGCTGGAGGATGTACTGCCAGGCGAAGAAGACCGCGACACCACTGGTGACGTACGGCAGGAAGTACACCGAGCGCAGGACGGACCGGAACCGCCTGACCCGGTTGAGCAGGACGGCCAGCGGAAAGGACACCGCGACGGTCAGGGCGGGCGAGGCGATCATCACCCAGAGGGTGTTGAGGGCCGCGTGCCGCACGCGGGGCGCGTAGACGGGGCTGCGCCAGAGCAGGTCGGCGTAGTTGTCGAGGCCGACCCAGGTCCAGTTCGGGGTGAAGCCGTTCCAGGTGGCGAAGCTGAGCGCGAAGCCGTACCCCACGGTGTACAGGCCCATGACGCAGAAGAGGATCACGGCGGGGCCGACGAACAGGTACCCGGTGAGGGCCTCGTACGAGCGCGGGCGCCGGCTCTTCCCGGTCCCGTCCGTGCCGGGGGCGCCGGCCGGGGGCCGGGGGCTCTCGCCGCCGGTCCCCGCCGTCCCCGGCACGGTCTGTCGGGGAGCTGTGGTCACTGCCGCGCCGCCGCCCAGTAGGAGGCGTTGAGCTCACGGAGCTTCCGGGCGGTCGCCTCCACGGACTGCTGCTTGAGCGGGGTCAGGTCGGCGAGGATCGCGCCGGCGTCGTCCTGCTCGTAACCCGGGGCGCGGAACTCGTTGCCGCGGCTGGGGTCGTACGTGGTGCGGGGGGTGCCCTTGAAGCTGTCGACCAGCGCGGAGAGCGTGGGGCCGAGGACCGTGGCGGCGTCGGCGCCCAGCTCGGTGGCCGGGACGTCGGAGGCGTCCTTCGCGAACTGCGCGGCGACCTTCTGCTGGGAGAGGAACTCCATCCACTTCTTGGCGTTGTCGGGCTGCTTGCTCGTCGCGGTGAGGCTGAGGCCGGTGAGCGCGAGCGGGCCGAGCGCGCGGTGCGGGATGGCGCCGTTCTTCGGGGAGGGCAGGCCGAAGGCGATCACGTCGTCCGGCTTCATGCCGTTCTGCTGGAGGAAGGCGAGGGTGAAGGTGCCGCCGACGTCGAAGGCCGCCTTGCCCTGGGCGAAGGCCTGGTCGGCCTCGTCGATGGTGAGGCTCTGGGCGCCCGGCATCCAGTACGGCGTCAGCTCGTTGTACATGTTCAGGACCTTGAGGCCGTTGGGCGAGGCGAAGTCGGCGTTCTTGTTCTCACCGAACAGGCTCTCGTAGCCGGTCTGGCCGAGCTGGCTGAAGGCGAGCGGCTGGAGCACCCAGTTCAGCCCGGTGGACTGGACCTTGAGGCCGAGGGCGAGGCCGCCGGTGGTGGGGTTCTTGGCCTTGGTCGCCCTGAGCGCGGCGAGGAAGCCCTCCCAGTCGGCGGGGGGCTTGCTGATGCCCGCCTCGGCCAGCAGCTTCTTGTTGCCGTACACGATGCCGAAGGTGCCGACGGTGAGGGGGACGCTGAAGCGCTGTCCCTCCTTGATGCCGTGGTCCTTGGCGGTGGCCGGCTGCGAGTCCTTGAAGCGCTGTGCGGTGACGAGTCCCGACTGCTGCACGGACTGCTGGACGCGCCCGGCCCAGTCGCCCTTGAAGTCGCCGCTGAGGTCGGAGAGGATCCCGGCCGCCCCGAGCACGCGGTCCTCGCCGTCGGAGTGCACTTCGAGCACGTCCGGCAGGTCCCCGGTCTTCGCCGCGCTCTGCACCTTGGTGGTGTACGCGTCGTCGGGGGTGTAGGCCTCGACCTTGACGGTGACGCCCGTCTGCTTCTTGAACTCGGCGGCCGCGGTGCGCAGGGCGCCGACGTGGGACTGCTTGAAGGTCCACATCTCCAGTGAGTTCGCGTCACTGCCGGAACCGGAGGAGCCGCTGCAGGCGGACAGGCCGGTGAGTGAGAGGACGGTGGCCGCGGCGACCACCGCGAGCCGGACATTCCGCGTGAAAGGTATGCGCATGGCCCCTACCTAAGGATCAACCGTTCAGAAGGCCGAATGGCGTTGGAGTGACTGAATTTATGGTCGTAGTGATATAGCGTCAAGACGCACGTCGAGATTCGTGCTGACCGGATCGCCGAGGGGCGCCGGTGCGGGAAGCGGAGGTTCCGTGGAATCGGTGGCAGCAGCAGCGCGCGGGCGCAGGCCCGAAGAGGTCAAGTCCGCCGCTCGGGTGCTTGAGGTGCTCGAACTACTCGGCGCGGAGGGCGCCCGGCTCTCGCTGGCCGAGATGGCCGGTGCGATGGCCGTGCCCAAGAGCAGCCTGCACGCGATCCTGCGCACGATGGAGGCACGCCGCTGGGTGGATCTGGACGCGTCGGGGACCCGCTACAGCCTGGGCCTCAAGGCCCTGCTGACGGGGACCGCCTATCTGGAGGGCGACGACGTGGCGAGCCTCGCGGGGCCGGTGCTCGACGCCCTCGCGGAGGAGACGGGAGAGTCCGTACACCTGGGCAGGCTGGACGGGACGGACGTCGTCTACCTGGCCAAACGCGAGTCGCGGCACGCGCTGCGGATGTATTCGGCGGTGGGGCGCCGGCTGCCGGCGCACGCCACCGCCCTGGGCAAGGCGATGCTCTCCCAGTACGAGGCGTCGGAGGTGCAGATGCGGCTCAACTGGCCGCTGGAGCGGCTGACCCCGGACACCGTCACCGACCCGGACGAGCTGCTGGGGCAGCTGGCGGAGGCGCGGCTGCGGGGGTGGGCGATGGACGACGGGGAGAACTCGCCGGACATCCGGTGCGTGGCGGTGGCGCTCGGCACCGCCCAGGGCGGCGGCGACGCGATCAGCTGCTCCGCGCCCAAGAGCCGGATGGACGACGCCCGCGCGGAGGAGGTGGCCAGGGCCGTGACCGAGGCCGCGCACTCGCTGCGCACCCTCCTCAAACGGCTCGGTCAGCACTGAAGACGCGCTCGGCGCCATTTGGTAGAGTCGTTGACAAATAGATTGACAAACGAATCCAGGGCTCCGTACGTTCGGATGGCGGTACACCATCCTGCTATCTGTACGCTGGAGTTCGCATGGCTCAGCCTGATGCCCGCTCCGAGATCCTCGCTCCGGCCCCCTGGGTCGAGGAACGCGGCGCCAAGATCCGCATCACGGCCGTACGCACGTTCCTGACGGCCCCGCACGGCTGTCCCCACCTCATCGTCCGCGTCGAGACCAACGAACCGGGGCTGTACGGCCTGGGCTGTGCGAGCGACCCGCAGCGCACCCTCGCCGTGCGATCCGTCCTGGACGACTATCTGGCCCCGATGCTCACCGGACGCGACCCCGACGACATCGACGACCTCCACCGCCTGATGCTCAACAGCGCCTACTGGCGCGGCGGTTCCCTGACCGGGAACGCGCTGGGCGGCATCGACGTCGCCCTCTGGGACCTCAAGGCCAAACGGCTCGGGGCCCCGCTGTACTCCCTGTTCGGCGGCCGGGTCCGGGCGTTCGCCGAGGCCTACACCCATGTGGACGGCGCCGACGCCGCCGAGATCGCGGACCTGGTCACGGCCGCCCGCGAACGCGGCTACCGCCATGTCCGGATCCAGGCGGCCGTCCCCGGCTCCGACACGTACGGCACGAAGGCGGGCGGCGGCCCCGGCACCCGGGCGCTGCGCACCCGTTCGGTGCCGTGGGACTCCGCCGCGTACGTACGGACCGTGCCCGGCGTCCTCACCGGGGTGCGGGAGCGGGTCGGGGACGGCGTGGAGCTGCTGCACGACGTGCACGAGCGGCTCGACCCGCGCCAGGCCAGGGACTTCCTGCGCCGCGTCGAGGACGCGGGGCTGTACTTCGTGGAGGATCTGCTGGCCCCGGAGGACGCGTCCCACTTCGCGGGACTGCGCGCCACCTCCTCCGTACCGCTCGCCATGGGTGAACTCTTCAGCGACATCGGGCAGTTCCTGCCGCTGCTGGAGGGGCCCGCCATCGACTTCGCCCGGATCCGCGTCCCCACGCTCGGCGGGCTCACCCCGGCCAGGAAGCTGGCGGCCTACTGCGAGCTGCGGGGCGTACGGCTCGCTCCGCACGGCCCCGCCGACGTGAGCCCGGTGGCCCAGGCCGCCACGCTGGCGCTGGACATCAGCAGCCATGCCTTCGGTGTCCAGGAGGCGGCGGTCTTCAAGCCACCCGTCCACGAGGTGTTCCCGGGAACGATCACGGCCCGGGACGGCGGCCTCGTACCGTACGAGACACCCGGTCACGGCGTCGACTTCGACGAGGCCGCCGCGCGCCGGTACCCGGTGCCCGAGCCCCTGGAGCACGACCGCTGGGCCCTGCTGCGCAACACCGACGGGAGCGTGCAACGACCGTGACACACGAGGCATCCGAGGCCAGGCGGGCCCTGGTGGTCCGGGGCGGCTGGGAGGGGCACGACCCCGTGACGATCACGGATCTCTTCCTGCCCTTCCTGCGGGAGCGCGGGTTCGACGTGAAGGTCGCCGACTCCCTGGACGTCTACGCCGACGCCGAACTCCTCGCCGCCACCGACCTGGTGGTGCAGTGCTGGACGATGGGCGGCCTGACGCGCGAGCAGAGCGCGGGGCTCGTCACGGCGGTCCGCGCCGGTACGGGGCTGGCGGGCTGGCACGGCGGGATCGTGGACTCCTTCCGCGGCGACGTCGGCTACACCCTGCTGACGGGAGGTCAGTTCCTCATGCACCCACCCGGGTTCTCCGACCACACCGTCACCCTCGCCGAGGACCACGCGGACCATCCGGTCATCGCCGGACTCGGAGACTTCCAGGTCCACACGGAGAAGTACTGGCTGGTCACCGACCCGGACATCGACGTCCTGGCGACCACCGTCTTCGAAGCGGCGGAGGACCGGCCGCGCGCCGTCACCATGCCCGCCGTCTGGACCAGGACCGCGGGCGCCGGGCGGGTGTTCGTCTCCACGATCGGCCACAAGGCGGACGACTTCGACGTACCCGAGGTACGCACACTCACCGAGAGGGGTCTGCTGTGGGCGAGCCGCTGAGGATCGGCATGGTCGGCGCGGGCAAGATCAGCGGCGCCTATCTGGACACCCTGGAGCGGCTGGAGAACGTCCGGCTCACCGCCGTGACCGACCTCGACGCGAGCCGTGCCGAGGCCGTGGCCGCGCGGGTGCCGGGTGTGGAGGTGGCGGGTTCGGTCGCGGAGCTGGTCGTACGGTCCGACGTGGACGCGGTCCTGAACCTGACCGTCCCGGCGGTGCACGCCGAGGTGGCGCGGGTCGCGCTCGCCGTCGGCAAACACGTGTACGGCGAGAAGCCGCTCACCGCCACCCGTGAGGAGGCCGACGCGCTGCTGGCCTCGGCGGAGGCCGACGGGCTGCGGATCGGCTGCGCGCCGGACACCGTCCTCGGCACGGGCGTCCAGACCGCGCGCAAGGCGGTGGACGATGGGCTGATCGGCCGGCCGGTCGCCGCGACCGCCTTCATGACCACGGCGGGGCACGAACGGTGGCACCCCGACCCGGAGTTCTACTACCGGCCCGGCGGCGGTCCGCTGCTCGACATGGGGCCGTACTACCTCACGGCGCTCGTCCACCTGCTCGGTCCTGTCGTACGGGTCACCGGCGCGGCGTCCCGGCCGCGCGCCGAGCGGGAGATCGGGAGCGGCCCCCGGGCCGGCGAGCGGTTCGCGGTGGAGGTGGACACCCATGTCACCGGAGTTCTGGAACACGCGGGCGGCGCGCTCACCACACTTGTCATGAGCTTCGACATCCACGCCGCGCGGCTGCCGCGCATCGAGGTGCACGGCACGGAGGGCTCCCTGTCCGTCCCCGACCCCAACGGTTTCGACGGAGACGTCGACCTCCATCCCGCGAACGGCGCGTGGCGGACCCTCCCGGTGTCGGCGGGCCGCGTCGGGGCGGGGCGCGGGGAGGGGCTGTCCGACCTGGCCGACGCGATCGCCACCGGCCGGCCCCACCGGGC
>NZ_WWJY01000514.1 GCF_009865405.1 Streptomyces sp. SID3212
CGCGCGGGCCACGGGCGTCACCCACGGCGACGGCCGGGCGACCGCGGTGGTCCTGCGGACCGGGCTCGACGTGTCCCTGCTCAACAGGACCGTGAACGTTCCGCTGCGGGCCGCGCTCAACGACGTGCGGGCCCCCGCCGACGCGGACCGGTCCACGTTGACCGTGGAACTGGACGGGGTCGACCGGGGCAGGCCGTTCACCGTCCTGCGCGCGGACGTGGCGACGTCGCGGGCCACGGTGGACGACCGCAAGGCGGAGGGTTACGCGAACCTCGCCCGCGCGAAGGTGCACGTCCCCGGGCTGCCGCTGCTCTCGCTGATCGAGGTCCAGCAGGTCACGTCCAAGGCGGTCTGCGAGACCGGGAGGCGGCCGGTGGCCGAGTCCGAGCTGCTCGGCGACGTGACGGTGCTGGGCAAGCGTGTGTCGCTGTCCGCGGGGGGCCCGACGCGGGTGGAGGTCCCGGGCGTCGGGAACGTGACGCTCGCCCTGTCGAAGACAACGAGGACGTCCCGGACGGCGGCGGCGGTAGCGCTGTCCCTCCGGGTCTCGGTGAACCCGCTGAACCTCAACGTCGCGGACGTACGGGGTGAGGTGACGTTGGCGGAGGCGACGTGCGCGACGCCCCGGGCGGACGCGGAGCCGCCGTCGCCCTCACGGACGCCCGCGAAGCCCACCCCGAACCCGGATGTGAAGCCGCAGTCGGAGCATCTGGCGGAAACGGGCGGCAGTTCGACGACGCCGTTCCTGGCAGGCGGCGCGGCGCTCCTGCTGGCGCTGGGTGCGGGGGTCCTGATCCTGGTGAGGTCACGGCGTGGATAGCCGTGCCACCTGTTGGGGGCAGGAGTGGTAAGGCCTGAGCCGTCTATTCTTCCGTGGGGGAGAGTGCCTGGACGGTCGGTGCGACGGAGACGGCGAGGTTCCGCTGTCCTGATCGCTGTGAGTGCTGCACAGGGGTCGACCTGCGCATGACGGCCACAGTCGACGGCTCCGTGAGGTACTGGTGGCCAAGACGCCAGAAGCGGCGACCGATCCGGCACTCAAGCGCATTGAGTTCTCGATGCGGTCGGACGGCGTCAAGGTCGTGCCGATGGGCGGCCGGAGCCGAAGGGGTCCTGCTGACGGCCACGGCACAGGGCCAGGGCTCGGCGGAACCCACCGTGGACCACGGTCCGTTCGCTTCGTCGTTCGGCGCCCGGTCGGGCTGAGCGCGTCGCCCACCGTGCTGGCCGTGACCGCCGAGAGCCCCGGGCAGTCGCCCGCAGGCTCGGGCGACTACTCCGCCCGCCCCTGGCGGCGGCGTCGACCTGGCAGGCGGGGGTGGGGCGGGGTCCTTCGCCTGGTCGTAGCCGATGGAAGTGGTGAAGCCCGCAGCGGGTCTCGTGCCGCCATGTCGTTGTCGTACGACTCCGGCGCGGTGGACGGCAGTACGGCCGCCACCAACAACAACGGCACCTCGGTCGGCTAGGGGTTCAGCAATGGCGTCGGCAGAGCATGGGAGCCACCCCCGCCTGGGTTCCAACCCTGCTTCGCGTCCGTCAGAACGACGTGAAGGAGTACACGGGATGGTCCTTGGCAACAGCCCTCGTACTCCACCTCGGGCCACGGCCCACGGCTCGGTTCTAACGGGCCCTGGGAGAACTCGAACAACGCGCCAGGAGTGAGGCGCGCCAGCAGGACGGGGCAGGGCTGAGGCGCAAGCAGTTCCTACGCCTGATCGGCGGGGCCGCCGCGGCTGCCGGTCTGGTCGCGACTGCCCAGTCACCCGCGCCGGCCCAGTCTCCGCACGCACGTGCCAGTGCTTGGGTGGAGGCGAATCTGGACCGTCTGCCCCGTACGTATGCCGGCATCGCGACGCGCCCGTTTGAATACCGCAAGGCCATCCACCGAGTGCTCACCCACAGGAACGCAGCCAAGTCTGGGCGGACCACTTTCGCTGGTATCGCCGAACGCACCCGAACCTGACCGCCGATCAGGACAGGGTGGTCGATGACGCCATAGCCGTGGAGTCCCGGGGCTTCTCCCCACGGCTCGGTGCCGAAGCGGAACTGCGTGACTTGGAGCAGTCGGCCAAGGCCGTGTTCGGACAACAGGAAGCCGGGGCGCTCCTGGCGACGCTCGGGCCCATGGGCCCGGCGGACGCTCTGGCCAACTGCACCTGCTCCACGGCAAATCCGTACTGCCCATGGCCGTACGACTGCGGCACACAGATCGGGTGCGCGACCATACCGAACGACTGTGGGACGGCCTGGGACTACGACTGCAACGGCACCTGCTACTGAATCCTCCGACTGTCAGTGCTCGAAGTTCGAGAACAGCCTCTCCGACTACCGCCACAAGGTGGGCCGGCTGGCCCAGGGGAGACGGTCGACCCGCGCCACCTGCCGACGCCGGTGTCCGCCATCGCGGGATGGCACCGTGACCAGGAGAGGGAGGCCACGGAGCGGGCTGCCCACATCAGGCGCCCTCTGTCGCACGAAGCGCGACACCCCGCACTCCTACATGCTGATCCCAACCGTTCGCGGGTGCCTGTGGGTTCATACCTCGCCGCGGTCGGTCGATTCCTCGTTGCGAATCGCCCGCTTAGCTCTGTGCCACGACTCGGCGATGTCGGGGACCTGGTCGAGAAGGCCCTTGACCACGAACAAAACCACGGCCAGCACTCCCGATGCGCCGAGAATCCAGATGACGGCGGAGTCCACCGGTTCAATCCTTTCCCTGTCGGGTGGTCGAACCGAGGTGGCCGGTGGGCGGAACTCAGTAAGTGAGGGTGCCGGCGAAAGCTGAGACGGGCTCCCCTTTTTGCGTAACTGCAACGCGAGACTCGGCGACCTCTCCCAGTAACCGCCCACCTGGGACGTCGGTTCCAGGCTCCCGCACACGCATATATCTGTTCGTTCGGCGACGGCATTGACCTGATGGCTCGAACCGCCGCGAGGAATGGCACCCAACACCGCACCGGGGCCGGAAGCGGACTTTGCCTTGAAAGAGTTCCTGTCCTGCAAACCGTGATTTTGATCATGCCGCTTTGGCTGTGGATGTGTTGTGGTGGCTATTGGCGCGTACATGCCGAATCGCTCGAAGGAGATTGACGAAGTGAGACCCTTACGTTTGCCCGCGTGGCGTTCCATAGCCGCTGGCGCGGCGTTCGCACTGCTCGCAGGAGTGGGCACTGCGGCAGCTGCCCCCACACCGCCTTCATCTGACCTGGGAACTTCCCCAGCGGCGGTGGCTGCTGCCGGGCCGGAAGATCTGGCGGCAATCGCCGCCGGAGGTGCGCGGCCGGTGTCGGGCAAGACCCCCTCGGCCGGTCCCAAGTTCGCGAAGTCGGGCACTGTCTGGCAGGTCATCACTCCGGAAGTGGTCCTGCGGAACACGGTGACCGACGCGGACGGCGAAACCGCAAACCTGACGTTCCAGGTGTACACCACGAACGCGGACGGTACCCCTAAGGCTGAAGTCGATCTCGACGGGACGGGTCCCAACGGGGTGCTGGTGTCGCCGTACGTGGCCTCGGGTGGCACGGCGAAGGTAACGGTGGCGTACGGCATATTGAAGCCCGGAGTGCTGTATGCGTTCCGGACCTCGGCCTACGACGGCAGCCTGTACGAGACCACCTGGTCGCCGTGGGCGAATTTCAAGATCACCCCTATGTGACCTTCCCGGCACCGCAGACCTCGTCCACCATCGACCCGGTGGCACAGACTGAGGTTGAGTTCACGCGGTCCGACCCCGGCCCGGCGCTGCCGACCACCGCCGGTATTGGCCGGGACGGTGACAGCCGCGAAACCGCCAAGAAGAACAAACGTCCTCGGGTAAGTCCCGATACCACCAGCGACGCCAAGCCGGGCACCAAACGAACCTGCTCCACGGTCGATGCCAAGGGGCACAAACTCTGCATTGAGCTGAACCCGCCGGACAAGAATGAGAAGAAGAGCCCCTACCTGGCCGCGGCGGCTGCCCCGAACTCCGAACTGGTGGGTTGGTGTTACGACAAGCCGTCCGGGCTGGATTACATGAACCGCACCGACGCCTGTATGAAGAGTATCGGTAGCGCCACGCTGATCTTCACTGACACCGACCCCGACAGTCCCGCTCTGGGGACCGCTAGTTTCAACGTCGAGCAGCGGATCAAGACCTACCCCACCAAGGGTGACAGCGGCAGCAACTTCGCCGAGTTCGACCAGCAGATCGTCGTCACCCCGAGCTACATCGACCCCGTCCTCAGAGGTGTCACGCTCCGGTGGAACGTGGGCAACAGCTGCCTTGCCTGTGTCACGTCCAACGTCCGGTGGACCGATGACCAGAACAGCCCCGCCGACGCGTACTGGAGCATCTCCGACCTCAACCCCTACGAAGTCCGACGCGGCAACGTGACCACCCAGTGGAACGGCATGGGCAAAGAGACCATCGATCTCGGTTGGTCGATCACCGCCACTGTGAACGCCGGCGGAAACCCCGCAACTGCCGACTACGGCACGAGCGGCCTGGCATTCGTACGGGAGCTTGCCCCCCGCTGCGACGACATACTGGGTTCTGCGGCACCCGGTTGCGTGCTCCCCTATTTCAAGCCGACCTACACCGTCGACACCAACCTGAATCCGGCGGCGGGGGCGTACTACTGGCTGATGCAGGAGAAGATGCCCGACCACTCCGGGTCGTTGAAGTGGGACTCCCTGCTCCAATACTTGGGCCCTGACTCGACGGCAACCGGCCCCGACGGATCAGCATGGACCTCGAAAAAGAGCCGCGACAAGATCTGCCCGACAAGCTGGACAGCACACCCCAGTGACAGCAGCCTGGGAACAAGAACGTGCGATGAGTACGCCATGGCTTCCACCCACGAAAGCGGAGGCTTCCCCGGGGGAGTCAACGAAGTCACCGGCGGCGACAAGTGTGCCCAGCTCTACGCGGACAAGATGGGTGATGGGAGCGCCAACTTCGGCCTCCTCGCGGACACCCGCGTCGCGGTGAACGGCCCCACCGGCACCGAGGAGTGCGGCCGGGCCGCCATCCCTGCTACACAGAACTCCGGGGCATTCAACAAGTATCCTGCCCCGTCCTGGCGCCTGTTGGACAAGGACGGCTTCTTCCTGTCCAACCCCGGTTTCGAGCACTGCACCAGCGCGGCCACCACCTGCGCCTGGCGCAAGGTCTGACCGAAGTCGCTGAACCACAAGCGGCGGGGGCCCAGTCGGCGGCTGGGCCCCCGCCGCGCGCGGTCTCAGGCAAGGGGAACCCATGCTTCTTTGACTGCGGGGTCCGAGGGCTCGCCCCACATCAGAGCGCCGTGGGCTACTCCCGGCATGGGGCCCAGGGCAAGGGCAGGTGACTCCAGGGCATCGGCCATCTCTTCAAGATAGTCGGTCAGCGAATCGAACCGGGGAGTCACCTGCGCGGTCTCCTCCCACTCCCACATCGTGCCGTCCTTCCCGTCCACGCACAGCCCGTAGGAGGTGTCCGTCACGGTGTACGAACAGAGCGGTATCCATGGCGCCTTCCACGTCATGTATCCCTCTGCCTCGTTCTCCACCTGGAACAGCATGCGCCGCCGGTACACGGCCTCCACGGAATCGAGCCCTGTCAGCGCCCAGTTGCCCAGCATGAACACCGCACTGGCAACAGCATCCGCACCGGCGTGCATCCGCCACAGTGCCTTCACGCCGGCGGGCACGTGAACACCGACAGCGTCTTCCAGCGCTGTGATCTCCTCCTCGGACGCACCTGCCTTCAGCGAGGCGAAGGAAGCCGGGGCATGCTCCGCAAGCCACGCTTCGATCCGTCCCCACGCCTCAACTACCTGTCGTGTCTGAAGCTGTTCCTGGTCCGACTGCCGGCCGCTCACAGTCCCTCCCCATTCACCTCTACGATTGGCGGCCATCCTCGCACTCCGGGCCGTTCGGCCCCGAGTGCCGCATCGCGCACCCGATCCGCTCCTTCATCGGCTCGGTCCTGGCGATCATCCACACGCGCGAAGACGTCATCGGAGACATGACGCAGTCCAGGTCCCCCCGGTGCGGATGATTCGGAGTCGAACTCGAGCGGGGCGGTTGGAAGCGCCTGAACCTGCCCGCCGTCCTGGAAACGGTCGGTCCCCTCGCGATGGCCTGGATGATCGGGGCACCCTCGTGTACGCGGCCCTTGCACAGCTCGACGGCAGGCTCGACTTCCACACCGACCCGGCGGGAGCCGTGGTGACCGCCACGTGGGCGCTGACGCGAACGGAGCAGGCGTAATGACTCGACCGCTACGTGTCCTGGTACAGCCTGGAGCACCTGTCGGACCCAACGCTGCTGGGCGGCTTCCTTGATGCGCGCCCCGGCACCCGCACGCAGATCGACATGGTCGCGGGACGCAACCGCTGAGGAGTTCGGACCGGATCTGGAGAAGCGCGAGTCGGTGCACTCCACTGCCAACCGCTATGAGATGGAGGCCGATCTCGGGTGGAGTGGGTAGGCCGACTGGTAGTCACCGGAACACGGCCGCCGGGGGGACGAGAGATGAAACGACGAACGAGAACGGTCATCGCGGGATCGGTGCTGCTTGACGCTGTCCCTCCTCAGCACAGAATCCGTCGGCGGTGTGCGGCACTTCGCGCCGCGCCCTCTCCGGAAGGGCCAGGTGTCGATCGCGGACGGCCGCGGCAACAGGGCCACGGAGGGTCTGTGCAGCGCCGCGAGGCCTGACACCCCACCGCTACGGGCCCACGGCAACAAGCGCCTGGTCGAGCGCCTGCAAGAAACGGTTCGTCGTCGCTCGGTCCCGTACCGCCACCCGCACCCACCTCCCGTCCAGACCCGGAAACGTGTCCCCCCGCCGCGCCGCGAACCCCAGGGACCGCAGCCGCGTCCGGACCGCGTCCGCCCGGGACATGTGGAGGAGGACGAAGGGACCCGCCGCCGCCGGGACCACCCGTACCTCCTCGAACTCCGCGAGCCCCGCGAGCAAGTGGCGGCGGTCCAGGGCGATGAGGCACGCCGCCGACTCCGCCTCCGCCAGCGCCGCCGGCGACATGCACGCCTCCGCCGCCGCCAGCGCCGGCGTCGACACCGGCCACAGCGGCTGCGCCCGCTCCAGCGCGGCGATGGTCTCCGGGGCGGCCAGGACGTACCCGATCCGCAGCCCCGCCAGGCCCCACGTCTTCGTGAGGCTGCGGATCACCACCAGGCCGGGCACGTCGACGCGGCCGGACAGGGCCTCCGGCTCACCCGGCACCGCGTCCATGAACGCCTCGTCCACCACCAGCGTCCGCCCCGGCCGGGCCAGCGAGGCGATCGCGGCGGCCGGGTGGAGTACCGACGTCGGGTTCGTGGGGTTGCCCAGGACCACCAGGTCCGCGTCCTCCGGCACCGCCGCCGGATCGAGCCGGAAGCCGTCCGAGGCGTGGAGCAGGACCCGCCGTACGGTGTGCCCCGCGTCCCGCAGCGCCGCCTCCGGCTCGGTGAACTGGGGGTGCACGACCACCGGCCGCGCGACCCGCATCGCCCGCGCCAGCAGGACGAACGCCTCCGCCGCCCCCGCCGTCAGCAGCACCCGCTCCACCGGCAGCCCGTGCCGCGCCGCGACCGCCGCGCGGGCCGCCCGCCCGTCGGGGTACGCGGCGAGCCCGCCGATCGAGTCCGCGATCCGGGCACGCAGCCAGGCCGGGGGAGTGCCGGTACGGACGTTGACCGCGAGGTCGACGAGCGCGCCGGAGCAGTCCCGTACCTCGGCGTCGCCGTGATGCCCGAGGTCATGCGTGTCAGCGCGCGTAGACATGGCTGCCACAGGCCCGCTCGTAGCCGTACAGAGGGGGGACGGCGGTTATGGGGGTCACCGGGCTCCTTCCGAATGCCCCGGGGTCACCGGGGCGTCACGACGCGCCCCGCGGTGTACCGCGTGGCCGCTGTTGTCTACCGTCTACACCTGCGCCGTGTCCAGGCCCATCCGTTACACCCGGCCGGGGTGGCGGGCGACCGCGCAGGTGGCGGAGGCGGCCCGGCCGGGGGGCCGTGAGGTCCGTTTCGGTACGAGGAGTTCGCCGCCACGGGCGAGCGCCGCGGCCTCCGCGACGGACGGCGTGCCGAGGGCGGCGAGCGGCGCCGGGGACGGATTCGGTACGGCGACTCCCGCGAGGAAGGCCGCCGCGTACCCCCGTACCGGCACCCCGAGCCGCGCGGCGGCGGCCGTGATTCCCGTCTCACCGGCGCGGGCGTCGACGGTCGCCAGTTCCACGACGTCGTCCGCCACGAGCCCCGCGTCCCGCAGGGTTTCCTCGATCAGGCCGATCATTTCGCCGGCGGGGACGCCCGCGCGGGCCCCGACGCCGACGACCAGCGGGGACCCCGGATGTGCGCGGGAGGGGCCCGATCGGCTAAGCAGGGGCCCATGGCGGTCTTCGTCGCGCTCGGCGCGTTCCTCATGACCCTCTTCGGAGGCTGGACGGCGCAACGCGTCACCGACCGCCGGCACCTCGTGCTCGGCCTGGCGGGCGGGCTGATGCTGGGGGTGGTCGGGCTCGACCTCCTGCCGGAGGCGATGCGCGCGGCGGGCGAGGAGATCTTCGGCGTACCGCAGGCCCTGCTGCTGTTCGTGGGCGGCTTCCTCGTCGCCCATCTGGTGGAACGGCTGCTGGCCGTCCGCCAGGCGTCCCACGGCGCGGACCCGAAGGAGAGCGAGGCGCTCGACGGCCACGACAGCCATGCCCACGCCCGTGTGCCGCAGGTCGGGCTGACGGCCGCCGCCGCGATGGTCGGCCACAGCCTGATGGACGGCATCGCGCTCGGCGCGGCCTTCCAGGTCGGCGGGGGCATGGGCGCGGCCGTCGCGCTCGCCGTCGTCGCCCACGACTTCGCCGACGGGTTCAACACGTACACCCTGACCAGCCTGTACGGGAACGACCGCCGCAAGGCGCTCACGATGCTCGTCGCGGACGCCGTCGCGCCGGTGGTGGGCGCCGCGTCGACGCTGCTGTTCACGCTCCCCGAGGAGCTGCTCGGCAGTTATCTCGGGTTCTTCGGCGGCGCCCTGCTCTACCTGGCCGCCGCCGAGATCCTTCCCGAGGCGCACCACGAGCATCCGGCGCGCTCCACGGTGCTGTGCACGATCGCGGGCGCGGCGTTCATCTGGCTGGTGGTGGGCATCGCCGGCTGACGGGCACGTCATCCGGCACACCGCTCCACGAACCGCCGCGCCATCAGGGGGGTCGCCGCCCAGTGCGTGTGCAGGTAGCTGGCGTGCACGCCGTGCCGTACGAAGCCTTCGAGGCGCCGCTCGGGGTGCACGACCCCCCAGGCGGGCGCCGCGCCCGCGCCGGGCTCCAGCACCGTGCGGTGGAACTCGTGTCCCCGTACGCGCGTCCCCGCCTCGGCCAGCGCGCTGTCACCGACGGCCACCGCCTCCCGGTAGCCGAGTGTCAGCCGCCCCGACATCCGCCCGTCGGCGTCCAGCACCCCGCACATCGGCTTCCCGTCGAGCGACCGCGCCAGATACAGCAGCCCCGCGCACTCGGCCGCCACCGGCGCCCCGGAGTGGGCCAGTTCGGCAACGGCCTTGCGGAGCTGCTCGTTGGCGGACAGCTCCGGCGCGTACACCTCGGGGAAACCACCGCCGATCACCAACCCCCTTGTGCCGTCGGGCAGTTGTTCGTCCCGCAGCGGGTCGAAGGGCACGACGTCCGCGCCGGCCGCCGTGAGCAGTTCGGTGTGTTCGGCGTACGAGAACGTGAACGCGGACCCGGCGGCCACCGCGACCACCGGCCGGGAGGGCCGGGAGAGCCGGGAGGGCTGGGGGAGCTGGGCGAGCCGGGAGCCGACCGGTTCGGCCTCCGGGCCCCACGGGGTCACGTCCAGCGGGGGCGCGCTGCGCGCCAGGGCCAGCAGCGCCTCCAGATCACACCCGTCGCGCACCCGCCCGGCCAGCTCCCGCATCGACCCCACCGCGTCCGCGCGCCGCTCGGCGACGGGCACCAGGCCCAGGTGGCGGGAGGGCGTGCTGACGTGCTCGGTCCGCCGCAGCACCCCCATCACCGGGACACCCGACTCGTCCAGCGCCTCACGCAGCAGAAGCTCGTGCCGGTCCGAGGCGACCTTGTTGAGGATCACCCCGCCGATCCGCACCTCCGGATCCCAGGACGCGAAGCCGTGCACCAGCGCCGCCACCGAACGCGACTGCGACGAGGCGTCCACGACCAGCACCACCGGGGCGCGCAGAAGCTTCGACACCTGGGCGGTGGAGGCGAGTTCGCCCTGCCCTGACGCGCCGTCGTAGAGGCCCATCACCCCCTCCACGATGGCAAGATCGCACCCCGCCGCGCCGTGCGCGAACAGCGGCCCGATCAGGGCCGTACCACTCATGTACGCGTCCAGGTTGCGCCCCGGCCGCCCGGAACCGCCCGCCGAGACCGCGAGCGTGTGATAGCCGGGGTCGATGTAGTCGGGCCCCACCTTGTGGGGGGACACGGCGAGTCCACGCTCCGAGAAGGCCGCCATCAGCCCGGTCGCGACCGTGGTCTTCCCGCTGCCCGACGACGGCGCGGCGATCACCAGCCGGGGGACACTCACCACTCGATGCCCCTCTGGCCCTTCTGCCCCGCGTCCATCGGGTGCTTGACCTTCGTCATCTCCGTGACGAGATCCGCGAACTCCACCAGTTTCTCGGGGGCGTTGCGGCCCGTGACGACCACATGCTGGGTGCCGGGCCGGGTACGCAGCACCTCGATCACCTCGTCCGTGTCCACCCACCCCCAGTGCAGCGGGTACATGAACTCGTCGAGCACGTACAGCTTGTGGGTCTCCGCCGCCAGGTCGCGCTTGACCTGTTCCCAACCCTCGCGCGCCGCCTCCTCGTTGGACAGCTGGCTGTCGCGCTGCACCCACGACCAGCCCTCGCCCATCTTGTGCCAGGCGACGGAACCGCCCTCGCCGCTCGCCCCCAGCACCTTGAGCGCCTGTTCCTCCCCGACCTTCCACTTCGCCGACTTCACGAACTGGAACACCCCGATCGGCCACCCCTGCGTCCACGCGCGCAGCGCCAGCCCGAACGCCGCTGTCGACTTGCCCTTGCCCACCCCGGTGTGGACGAGGACGAGCGGGCGGTTGCGGCGCTGGCGGGTGGTGAGCCCGTCGTCCGGTACGGTCTCCGGCTGTCCCTGCGGCATTACGCGGCCCTCCGTCGATTGCCCTGTACGCCCTGTGTGCCCTGTACGCCATGCGCGCCCTGTACGTCCCTGACCAGCCCGGCGATGCTGTCGGCCCGCAGCTCGTCCAGGGTGACGCACGTGCCTTCCAGATCGCCGGCGAGTGTTCCGGCGAGCCCGAGCCGTACGATCCCCGACTCGCAGTCCACGACCACCGACGCGGTTCCCTCCGACGCGTGCAGCCGGGCGGCGCGCGCCGCGAGTGCGACCGGATCCGCGCCGCCTGTCGCCCGTCCGTCGGTCACCACGACGAGCAGCGGCCGGCGCGCGGGATCCCGCAGCCGCTCCACCCGCAGCACGTCGTGCGCCTTCAACAGCCCGGCGGCCAGGGGGGTCCGGCCCCCGGTCGGCAGCGACTCCAACCGGGCCGCCGCGGCGTCCACGGACGACGTCGGGGGCAGCGCCACCTCGGCGTCCTTGCCCCGGAAGGTCACCAGCCCGACCTTGTCGCGCCGCTGGTACGCGTCCAGCAGCAGCGAGAGCACCGCGCCCTTCACCGCGCCCATCCGCCGCTTGGCGGCCATGGACCCGGAGGCGTCGACCACGAACAGCACGAGGTTGCCCTCGCGCCCCTCCCTCGTCGCCTGCCGCAGATCGTCCTTGCGTATGACCAGGCCGGGCCCGCTGCGACCGCGCGCCCGCTGGTGCGGTGCGGCGGCCTGCACGGTGGCGGCGAGGTGGAGCTTGGTCAGTGCGCCC
>NZ_WWJY01000515.1 GCF_009865405.1 Streptomyces sp. SID3212
GGGGTGCGCCAGCAGAACACCGAGGGCACCAGAAGCAGGCCCCGTCCGGCCAGGTGGAGATCGCGGTCGACGGGATAGTCCGCCTCCAGCACCGGGGGTGACCACCGCAGGGTCGGCCGCAGGCTGTTCAGCAGTCCGTCCGTGCCGTGGTCGAGCAGGGCACGGGCGCGCACAGCCCGGTCGGCGTCGACGAGCGCCTGAATCCTCGGCCAGAGTGGTGCGATCGCGGCATGGTGGTACCCGTGGAGTGCGTCGCCGAGACCGGCGAGGGCGGTCCGGTCGGCATCGGCCAGCGGCCTGGCCCAGGAGGGCGCGGTGGCGAGAACGCCCAGGTCGCGGCGTAACTGCCGGGCCGGCGTGGTCATGACCGTCTCGATGTCCGTCGCCACGTCCGGGGCCGTCGGCGTCGGGGTCAGGAAGTCGGGGAAGGGCCCTGTTCCGGGGGCCAGATAGCGGAGCAGCCGGGCCTGCGGCCTGGGCACGCCGGATAATCGCTCCCTGCTGCGTGCGCGCCAGGGGTCGAACACGGCCCGGCCCTGGGTGTTCGCCAGGATGTTCAGGCTCAGCACGATCTCCCAGAGCGGGTCCGGACCCCTGGCTATCCTCAACCGCGCCAGATCCTCGGTGGTGAAGTGCAGCCGTATCCGCACAGTTACCCCTTTCCCACGCCGGCCCTCCTCCCATTCTCGACGCTCCGCACCTCCCTTGACCAGCGTCTTTCGGCCGGGACGACAGGACCTCGCGAACCGGCCCGAAGGCCGGTCACTCTGGTGTGCACCCGAGTCAGACACCCTGTTCCGCTTCACGGTCAAGGCATCGACGGCACGGGCGGGCAGGCCACGAGGGAGGGAACGGACCAGATGAATCCGGTAAAACGCATAGGCACGGCCATGGCCGTGAGCATGCTGATGGCGGCCACGCTGCTGGGCATGACGGGCTCGTCCGCCGCAGCACAGGACAACGGGCTCAGCGAAGTCCGGGCCACGGTCGCTTCGGTCATGGGCGCGGACGTCGCTGCCCAGGGCCGCCGGGTCGACGCGAAGACCATGGAGTACAACGGGTTCACCGCGACCAAAGCTGTGCCCCATGCTGATCTGATCTGTAGCTACAAGTACCTGTGCATGGTCGTACGCGGCACCACGTTCAGCTTCACCACCTGCAAGGTGTGGACCGTTTCCAACTGGTACGGCACGGGTCCGTGGGAGAACAACCAGACCCCGGGGACGGTCGCCCGGTATTACGGGCAGTCGGGCGGCGAGCTCGTCAATATGCGATCGACCGCATACAGCGAGGGTACGGCGGACTGGGGTCCGGTGTATTCACTGCGCCCCTGCTGACCAACCCGTCCGGCCGCCGTCCGCCGGGCCGCTCGGCCTTGTGCCGTGCGGCCCGGTCGTGGGCGGTCACGCCTTCGGGGCCACCTTCGACAGGCCGTTGATGATGCGGTCCGACGCGTCGCCGCCCGTCGGGTCCGTCAGGTTGGCCAGCATCTTCAGCAGGAACTTCATCAGCAGCGGGTGCGTCAGGCCGCGCTGGGCCGCGATCTTCATGATCTTCGGGTTGCCGATGAGCTTCACGAAGGCGCGGCCCAGCGTGTAGTAGCCGCCGTACGTCTCCTTCAGGATGCGCGGGTAGCGCTGGAGCACCAGCTCCCGCTGGGCGGGGGTCGCGCGGGCGTGGGCCTGGACGATCACCTCGGCGGCGATCTGGCCCGACTCCATGGCGTACGCGATGCCCTCACCGTTGAACGGGTTGACCATCCCGCCCGCGTCCCCCACCAGCAACAGGCCCCGCGTGTAGTGCGGCTGACGGTTGAACGCCATCGGCAGCGCCGCGCCGCGGATCGGCATCGTCATGTTGTCCGGGGTGTAGCCCCAGTCTGCCGGCATCGACGCGCACCACGCCTTGAGCACCTCGCGCCAGTCCAGCTCCTTGAAGGCGTCGGACGTGTTGAGCACGCCCAGGCCGACGTTGGACGTACCGTCGCCCATCCCGAAGATCCAGCCGTACCCCGGCAGCAGCCGGTCCTCGCCCGGACCGCGCCGGTCCCACAGCTCCAGCCAGGACTCCAGGTAGTCGTCGTCGTGGCGGGGCGAGGTGAAGTACGTACGGACCGCGACGCCCATCGGCCGGTCCTCGCGCCGGTGCAGACCCATGGCCAGCGACAGCCGCGTGGAGTTGCCGTCGGCGGCCACCACGAGCGGCGCGTGGAAGGTGACCGGGGTCTTCTCCTCGCCCAGCTTCGCGTTCACGCCCGTGATCCGGCCGGTGCGCGCGTCCGTGATCGGCGCGCCCACGTTGCAGCGCTCGTACAGCCGCGCACCCGCCTTCTGCGCCTGGCGGGCGAGCTGTTCGTCGAAATCGTCCCTCTTCCGGACCAGTCCGTAGTCCGGGTACGAGGCGAGATCCGGCCAGTCCAGCTGGAGCCGCACCCCGCCGCCGATGATCCGCAGGCCCTTGTTGCGCAGCCAGCCCGCCTCCTCGGAGATGTCGATGCCCATCGACACGAGCTGCTTGGTGGCGCGCGGGGTCAGACCGTCGCCGCAGACCTTCTCGCGCGGGAACGCCGTCTTCTCCAGCAGCAGGACGTCCAGGCCCGCCTTGGCGAGGTAGTAGGCGGTCGTCGAACCGGCCGGACCGGCGCCGACGACAATCACATCCGCGGTGTGTTCGGAGAGGGGCTCGGTCACAGCGGGTTCTCCCGAAGACTCGAAAATGGCGTACCGGACGGCACGGGACCTGTGCAGTCTATTCGTGCGCACCGACCGCCACGTTGAAGGGCCTGCCCGTGAAGGACATGACCAAGTCGCCGCCCGTCGTGCACCTGCGCGTCCCCACCGAGGAGGACGCCCTCGCCTGGCACCGGCTCTTCGACCACCCCGAGGTGATGGAGTTCCACGGCGGCGCGTCCGCCGAGCACTCGGTGTACGAGGAGCTGACCGCCCGCCAGCGCCGCCACGACGCCGAACGCGGCTTCTGCTTCTGGACGCTGGTGGACGGGCACGGCGACGCGATCGGCTTCACCGGCGCCCAGCCGTGGCCGCACGAGACCTTCGGCCCGGTGGGCGAGATCGAGATCGGCTGGCGGCTCGGACGGGAGCACTGGGGACGGGGGTACGTCACCGCCGCCGCGCGCACGACCCTGGAACGGGTCCGCGCGGCGGGCGTCGACCGGGTGGTGGCCATGGTCCGCCCCGAGAACACCCGCTCCGTGGCGGTGATCCGGCGCCTCGGCATGGAGCCGGCGGAGACGTACACGAGCGAGGTGTCGGGGGTCGAGGCGCACTGCTACCGGTTGGAGCTGTGAGCCCGTGGGCAGAGCCGCAGGGAGAGAGGGCGAGACCCCTCGGACCCCTCAGACCCCTCGGACCCCTCAGTCCCGTACGCCCCGGTGCAGCGCCACGATCCCGCCCGTCAGGTTCCGCCACGCCACCCGCGACCAGCCCGCGCCCTGCAACCGCTCCGCCAGCGCGGGCTGGTCGGGCCACGCGCGGATCGACTCGGCGAGGTACACGTACGCGTCCGGGTTGGAGGAGACCGCGCGCGCGGCCGGCGGCAGCGCCCGCATCAGGTACTCGGTGTAGACGGTCCTGAACGGCGCCCACGTCGGGTGCGAGAACTCGCAGATCACCACCCGCCCGCCCGGCTTCGTCACCCGGTACAGCTCACGCAGCGCGCGGTCCGTGTCGTGGACGTTGCGCAGCCCGAAGGAGATCGTGACCGCGTCGAAGACCTCGTCCGCGAAGGGCAGCTTCGTCGCGTCCCCGGCCGTGAACGGCATCCACGGGTGGCGCCTCTTGCCCTCCCGCAGCATGCCCAGGGAGAAGTCGCAGGGCACGACGTACGCGCCGGTCGCGGCGAACGGCTGCGAGGAGGTGGCCGTGCCCGCTGCCAGGTCGAGGATCTTCTCGGCGGGGCGCGCGTGGACGGCCTTCGCGACCGCCTTGCGCCACACCCGGTCCTGCCCGAGCGACAGCACGTCGTTGGTCAGGTCGTAGTTCGCCGCCACGTCGTCGAACATCGAGGCGACTTCGTGCGGCTGCTTGTCCAGGGATGCGCGCGTCACTGGCGTTGGCCTCGCTTGTCTCGGATCCGGTGCGTATCACTACGTACTACTGCGTCCTACGGCCCATTCTCGCAGGCCCGCCCCCGCCTCACGCGCGCCGGTGCACCAGCCGCCCGCCCAGCACCGTCGCGACACAGGTGACCGCGCCGTGCCCGCCCAGGGCCGCGTACGGATCCCCGTCCACCGGCACGTCGAACACCGCGAAGTCCGCGTACAGGCCCTTGTCACCCAGAAGAGGCAGCAGGAACGCCTCCGCCGCCGGCCGTCCCGCGAACGGGTCGAGCGTGGCCGGGCCCGGCGGCTCCGTGGAGCGCCGCTCGATGCCGAGCCCTGAGCGCTGTACGGCGTCCACGACCGCCTCCCGCCACAGGTCGCCCGCGACCGCCACCGCCCCGTGGGCGAGCAGCCGCCGCACCCCGCGCCGCGCGCTCGCGCCCCACCGGGCGTCGGTCATGCCCAGCGCGTCGAGCGCCTCGCCGGTGAGGGGTGCGGTCCCGAGGGTGTCCGCCTCACGGGGGTCCGGGTGGTACGCCCGCTCCAGCAGCTCGGGGCCGTACGGATTGCACAGACCCGGGGTGATGATCCCCGGCCACTGGCGCACGCGTGCCTCCGGACGCGCCGCCGCCAGCCGTTCGTACGGGCCGACGGCCGCCAGGACGGACCCGTCCACGAGGACGGCGCCTCCCGGGACCGGTTCCTCCCCGGCCCCCGGCAGCAGCAGCTCCGCCCGGTGGATCGTCAGCACGACGGCCGCCCCCGCCCGTTCAGTTGGACGCGAGCAGCTTCAGCTCCGGGTGGGCCGTGCCGCCCTCGATCGCCGTGGAGGAGATGTGCGACTGCACCCGGTCGTCGACCGGGTCGTTCGCCGGGTCGTCGTGCACGACGAGGTGTTCGTACGTCGTGGCGCGCTGCGCCGGGACGCGGCCCGCCTTGCGGATCAGGTCGATGATCTCCAGCCGGTTGGAGCGGTGCCTGGCACCGGCCGACGACACGACGTTCTCCTCCAGCATGATCGAGCCGAGGTCGTCGGCCCCGTAGTGCAGCGACAGCTGGCCGACCTCCTTGCCCGTGGTCAGCCAGGAGCCCTGGATGTGGGCGACGTTGTCGAGGAAGAGCCGCGCGATGGCGATCATGCGCAGGTACTCGAAGAGCGTGGCCTGCGTCTGGCCCTTGAGGTGGTTGTTCTCGGGCTGGTACGTGTACGGGATGAAGGCGCGGAAGCCGCCCGTGCGGTCCTGCACGTCCCGGATCATCCGCAGGTGCTCGATGCGCTCGGCGTTGGTCTCGCCGGTGCCCATCAGCATCGTGGACGTCGACTCGACGCCGAGGCCGTGGGCGATCTCCATGATCTCCAGCCAGCGTTCGCCGGACTCCTTGAGCGGCGCGATGGCCTTGCGGGGCCGCGCGGGCAGCAGCTCGGCGCCGGCGCCCGCGAACGAGTCGAGCCCGGCCGCGTGGATGCGGGTGATGGCCTCCTCGGCGGAGACGCCCGAGATGCGGGCCATGTGCTCGACCTCGGACGCGCCGAGGGAGTGGATGACCAGCTGGGGGAAGTCCTTCTTGATCGCCGCGAAGTGCTCTTCGTAGTACTCGACGCCGAAGTCCGGGTGGTGGCCGCCCTGGAACATGATCTGCGTGCCGCCCAGCTCCACGGTCTCCGCGCAGCGGCGCAGGATGTCGTCGAGGCCCCGGGTCCAGCCCTTCTCGGTGTCCTTGGGCGCGGCGTAGAAGGCGCAGAACTTGCACGCCGTGACGCACAGGTTGGTGTAGTTGATGTTCCGCTCGATGATGTACGTCGCGATGTGCTCGGTCCCGGCGTAGCGCAGCCGGCGGGCCGCGTCGGCGGCGGAGCCGAGGGCGTGGAGCGGCGCGGAGCGGTAGAGGTCGAGGGCCTCTTCCGGGGTGATACGGCCCCCGGCAGCCGCACGGTCGAGGACACCAGTGACGTATTCGGACGTGAGGTCGGCCTTCTCGGTCACCGGGGCGGGTCCTTCCCAAGGGGGGGGTACAGCGGCCGATCCAGCCTACGCCAGGCCCCCGGCCCGCCCGGGTCGCGGGGGCACGGGGCGGGCCTCCGGCCGCTCGCGGTCGCGCCCGC
>NZ_WWJY01000516.1 GCF_009865405.1 Streptomyces sp. SID3212
GGCCAGGGTCGCGGGCTACGCGGGCGCCCTGCACGAACTGGACGCGCCCGGCGGCCCGGTCCGCACCGGTCACGCCGCCCTCGGCCCGCAGCGCGGTGAACCGCTCGTGGAACACCTGGGCATCGGGCCCTCCCCGTACCCCGACGGCTGCGGCAACTGGCAGCAGGCGGATGTACGCACCGCCCGCGACCGGCTCGGCTGGCGTCCCCGTATCAATCTGGAGGAGTCCCTCGCGGACATCTGGATGGAGGCGGCGTGCCGTATCTGACCACCACCGGCGGCCGTCTCTCCGCCACCCACGCGGACCGCCTCGGCCTCGGTGTCCCCGGGTACGCGCACCCGCTGCTCGCCCCCGCCGAGTGGGCCGGGCTGACCCGCCCGGGCACCCCCCTGCACTGGGCCGTCCTCAACGTCGCGGACGGCCCGGGCTCCCGCCCCGACCCGCACTGCCTGGAGGCCGCGGGCCGCCTCGGCAACGCGGGCGTGCGGGTGCTCGGTCATCTCGACCTGGCGTACGGGGAGCGGTCGTTCGGCGAGATCATCGCCGAGGCGCGGGACTACACCGACTGGTACCGGGTCGGCGGCTTCTATCTGGACCGGTGTCCGTCCACCGGCTCCGATCTGACCGACATACGGCTGACGACCGCCACCCTGGAGGTGGTGCTGGAGAGCGGCCCCGGCGGGTGGGGTGACGGTGGGTCCGAGGACGGGCCGGGCGGTGGGTCCGGCGGCGGGCACATCGTCCTGGGCCACGGGACCCACCCGCACCCCGGGTACGCCGAGATCGCCGGCCAACTGGTCACGTTCTCCGGCCCCTGGGAAAGATACCGCTGGTCAGAGGCGGCCGAGTGGACCGCCGACCACCCGCCGGAGCGGTTCGTCCATCTCGTCCACGGCGTCCCGCGCACCCATCTCGACGAGGCGATGCGCGTCGCCCGCTGGCAGGGCGCGGGCACGGTCTTCTTCACCGACCGGGGTGACAGGACGGGAGAGAGGGGAGGGAACAACCCCTTTGCGGCGTTGCCCGGCTACTGGGACGAAATCGTCTCGCGAGTCGGACCAGGTATCTCGGAATGAGCCGGGCCGTGGCAGTGTTGCAGGGAAGATTCCTTATTGAATGACCGACCAACCCCATGTTGAGGTCCCTGTGTCGCTGCCCCCCCTGGTCGAGCCCGCTGCCGAGCTCACCGTCGACGAGGTCCGCAGGTACTCCCGTCATCTGATCATCCCGGACGTCGGGATGGACGGGCAGAAGCGGCTGAAGAACGCGAAGGTGCTGTGTGTGGGGGCCGGTGGCCTCGGCTCACCGGCCCTGATGTACCTGGCGGCGGCCGGTGTCGGCACGCTCGGCATCGTGGAGTTCGACGAGGTCGACGAGTCGAACCTCCAGCGCCAGATCATCCACAGCCAGGCCGACATCGGCCGGTCCAAGGCGCAGTCCGCCCGTGACTCCGTCCTCGGGATCAACCCCTATGTGAAGGTCGTCCTCCACGAAGAGCGGCTCGAAGCCGAGAACGTGATGGACATCTTCTCGCAGTACGACCTGATCGTGGACGGCACGGACAACTTCGCCACCCGCTATCTCGTCAACGATGCCTGCGTGCTGCTGAACAAGCCGTACGTATGGGGTTCGATCTACCGCTTCGACGGCCAGGCCAGCGTGTTCTGGTCCGAGCACGGCCCGTGCTACCGCTGCCTCTACCCGGAGCCCCCGCCCCCCGGCATGGTCCCCTCCTGCGCCGAGGGCGGCGTGCTGGGCGTGCTCTGCGCGTCCATCGGGTCCATCCAGGTGACCGAGGCGATCAAGGTGCTCACGGGCGTCGGCGAGTCGCTCGTCGGGCGGCTGATGATCTACGACGCCCTGGAGATGCAGTACCGCCAGGTCAAGGTCCGCAAGGACCCCGACTGCGCGGTCTGCGGCGAGAACCCGACCGTCACCGAGCTGATCGACTACGAGGCCTTCTGCGGCGTCGTGTCCGAGGAGGCCCAGGAGGCGGCGGCCGGCTCGACCATCACTCCCAAGCAGCTCAAGGAGTGGATGGACGACGGCGAGAACATCGAGGTCATCGACGTACGGGAGCCGAACGAGTACGAGATCGTCTCGATCCCCGGCGCCAAGCTGATCCCGAAGAACGAGTTCATCATGGGGACGGCCCTGGCGGGCCTGCCGCAGGACAAGAAGATCGTCCTCCACTGCAAGACGGGTGTCCGCAGCGCCGAGGTGCTGGCCGTGCTCAAGGCGGCGGGCTTCTCGGACGCGGTGCACGTGGGCGGCGGGGTCATCGGCTGGGTCAACACGGTCGAGCCGGAGAAGCCGGTCTACTAGGCCGCTTCGTAGGAGACCGCGTCCCAGGACGTCAGCTGTAGGACTGTGGGGCGGGCCGGATGCGGTCCGCCCCACCGTCGTACCCGGCTGCCCCACCGTCGTACCGGGCTGCCTCCTAGGAACAGACCGTGCCCGCCGCCGGCACCTTCCCGTTCAGCAGGAAACCGTTCACCGCCTTCTGCACACAGGCGTTGCCGCTGTTGTACGCGCCGTGGCCCTGCCCCTTGTACGTGATCTCCACGCCGACGCCCTTGCCCAGCGCGTCGACCATCGCCCTGGCCCCCGCGTACGGCGTGGCGGGGTCACCGGTGTTGCCGATGACCAGGATCGGCGCGGCGCCGGGCGCGCTGACGTCCGGGTGGGGCCACTGCCCCGGCACCGGCCAGCGCGAGCAGGACATCATGCCCCAGCCCAGGAAGTCCCCGAAGACGGGCGACGCCTTGCGGAACTCCGGGAGCCTCGCCCTGGTCTGCTCCAGGGTGTAGCGGTCCTTGGAGTCGACGCAGTTGATCGCCGCGTTCGCCGCCTGGAGGTTGCTGTACCGGCCCTGCTGGTCGCGGCCGTTCATCGAGTCCGACAGGGCCAGCAGCAGGGCGCCGCTGCCCGCGTCCGCCTCGTCGAGCCCCTGTTCCAGCAGGGGCCAGAACTCCTGCGAGTAGAGGGTCTGGGCGATGCCGTTGGTGGCCTCGGTCTGGGTCAGCTTCCGGGGGCCGATCCCGGCGATGGGCTTCTTGTCGAGCTGCCCGAGCAGCCCGGTGATGAACGCCTCGATCTCCTTCGGGGTGGTCCCCGGCAGCTTGCACGCGCCGCCGCGCGACACACAGTCCTTGGCGAAGTTGTCCAGCGCGAGCTGGAAGCCCCGCGCCTGGCCGAGCGAGCCCTGTTCGGAGTCCTGGCTCGGATCGACCACCGCGTCGAAGACCGTCCTGCCGACGGACTTCGGGAACTGGTGGGCGTACACGCCGCCCAGTTCGGTGCCGTACGAGATCCCGAAGTAGTTCAGCTTCTTGTCGCCGAGGACCTGGCGCATCATCTCCATGTCCCGGGCGGCGCTGGTCGTACCCACGTGGGGAAGCGCCTTGCCCGAGTTCTTCTCGCAGGCGGAGGCGTAGGCCGCGAGGTTCTTCGTGAAGGTCTTCTCCTCCGCCGCGGTGTCGGGGGTGGCGTCCTGCGCGTAGTACGTGTCGAGCTGCTTGTCGCTCTCGCACTCCACGCCGTCGCTCCGGCCCACGCCGCGCGGGTCGAAGCTGACCAGGTCGTACCGGCCGCGCAGGGTCTCGTAGTCCGGCGCGAAGGACGGCAGGGCGGTGATCCCGGAGCCGCCGGGGCCGCCGAAGTTGAAGACGAGCGAGCCGAGCCGCCTGCTCTTGTCGCGGGCCTCGGCGCGGATCAGGGCCAGCGCGATGGTGTCGCCGTCCGGCTTCGCGTAGTCGAGCGGCACGTCCATGGACGCGCACTGCCAGCGCACGCCCCCGGGGAGCGGTGAGGGGGCCGTACCGCCGCCCTGCGCGGCCGTGGGCGCCTTGCACGCGGTCCAGTCCAGCCGCTGGGAGGCGAGGCCCTTGGGCCTGTTCCGGTCGCCGCCGTCCCCGCTGACGGGGCCCGCACTGACGGACCCCCCGCTGCCGGAGCATCCGGTGACGGCCAGGAGGGCGGCGGCGGTGACAGCGGCGAGCGGCGCGGAGCGCCGGGCGGAGGGGGTCGGCATGGATCCATCCTGCGCCGGGTCCCGCCGGGGCGCCCGGGGCCGCGGGCCAAGCGGGTGGCGGGCCGTGCGGGACGGCGGACCGTACAGGACGGAGCATCGCGTCGGACGCTGACCGATGAGTTTCGGGGCCCGCCCCGGTCTGCACTGATACAACCCGGCAAGAGTGAGACATGGAGCCTGAGATGACCAAGGAACAGACGACCGCCGACGGTTTCCCGTACACGCTGGAGCGTGTCCTGGAGGCTCCCGTGGCGGCGGTGTGGAACGCCTGGACCACCGCGGACTCCTACACGCAGTGGTCCTACGCCGCGCCGGGGACCGTCGAGATGGACGTGCGGCCGGGTGGGGCGTGGAAGTCGACGATGGTCACCCCGGACGGCACGAAGGTCCCGTTGACCGGCTCGTACGCCGAGGTCGAGGTGGACCGGCGTCTTGTGGTCGGCATGGACGTGCCCGGGCAGGACGCGCAGGCGCTCATGACCGTCGAACTCGCCGAGCAGGGCGCCGGCGGGACGCGCATCACGGTGACCCAGACGTGCGACACCGCCGAACAGCGCGACATGGCCGAGCAGGGCACCACGATGCTGCTGGACAGCCTGACGGCCTTCCTGAAGACCGCGGCCTGACCGCCCCGTTTTCCGAACGCCGAGCGGCCGGGCGGGTGCGGAAACCTCCTAGAGCGCTCCCTTGCGCGTCAGGTGGTTGAACGACACCCAGCCCGGCAGCACCGGCAGCCACAGCGTCATCAGGCGGAACAGCAGCACCGCCGGTGCCGCGACCTCCTTGGGCAGGCCGACCGCCAGCAGACCCAGCGTCAGCGCGCCCTCCACCGCGCCCACCCCGCCGGGCGTCGGCGCCGCCGAGCCCAGCGCGTTGCCGGCCAGGAAGACCACGGCGATGCTCGCGTAGCTGAGCTGCTGGTTGCCGTTGTCGAACGCCCGGATCGACGCGTCCAGGCACATCACGAACGTGCCGGTCAGCAGCAGCATCCCGCCGATGCCCGTGAGCAGCTTCATCGGCTGCTGGAGCACGTCGAGCATGCGTGGTACGACCCCGGCGAACAGCGACCGGAGCCG
This sequence comes from Streptomyces sp. SID3212, assembly GCF_009865405.1. Taxonomy (GTDB): domain Bacteria; phylum Actinomycetota; class Actinomycetes; order Streptomycetales; family Streptomycetaceae; genus Streptomyces. The sequence continues at coordinate 5,111 of NZ_WWJY01000516.1, forward strand.
GGTCACCACGAACTTCCGCAGGAACGGGATCGCCGTCACGACCAGCACCAGCACCGCGACCGTGAGCAGGCCCGCGATCACCGTCCTGGACGGGGTGAGCGACGCGGTCTTCTCCGTACCGGTGAGATAGCCGAACGAGAGCAGCAGCACGATGTGCGCGCCGAGCCCGAAGAGCTGCGAGGCGCCCACACTCGCCACGGCGAGCCCCGGCCGGACGCCCGACCGTTGCAGGAAGCGGGTGTTCAGCGCGACCCCGCCGACCGCCGCCGGGGCGACGATCTTGACGAAGGACCCGGCGACCTGTGCCTCGACGGTCCGTTTGAACGACACCCGTTCCGGTACGAAGCCCAGCAGGCTCATCGAGGCGGCGACGTAACTGAGCGCCGAGAACGCCGCCGCGGCGGCCACCCAGCCCCAGTGCGCCTCGCCGACGACCGTGCCGAAGTCGACCTGGGTGATCTGCGTGAGCAGGAAGTACGCGGCGACCGCGCCGGCGATGAAGCTGAGCAGCGTCCGGGGCTTGATCCGTTCGAGGCGCACCGGCTCGACCGGCGCCTGCGGCCTGATCAGCAGCACCTGTTGGCGGATCTGCGACAGCAGGTCCTCCTCGCGCGCCTCGTCGAGCGCGTCGTCTATGGCGCGCTTCTCCGCCTGCTTCTCGGCCCGCAGGGACTTCCGTACGGCCCGCCGGGGGCCCTCGCCGTCGGCGGCGACCGTACGGGCCGCGCCCTCGGCGGTGTGCTCCGCGTGTGCCGCGCCCTCTGCCGTGCGCCCCGCGTGTGCCGCGCCGTCGGCGGA
>NZ_WWJY01000517.1 GCF_009865405.1 Streptomyces sp. SID3212
GGTGGCCCCGGCGGCCGGCTTCGCGCCGGGCGCGGCGGGCGCCAGCACCAGGACCGGTGCGGGCTTGCTGTGTTCGGCGTCGTGCTCCCCCGTGTGCTTGGCCGGCTCGACCCACCGGTCCACACGGCCGTCGCCGTACGTCTGGAGCGTCTTGAAGGCCAGGGACTTGAGGTACGGCAGCTGCCGTACGGTCACCGCGTAGGCGGCGGGCTGGCCCACGGCCATCTCGGGTCCCGACACGGTGTAACCGCCGGCCGTGGGGGTGAGTTTCCACCCCTCGGGACCTCCGGCGTAGGTGATGTCGGCCGGGGCGATCCCGTCCGGCAGGATCACCTCCAGCGCCGTGATCCCCGCCGTCTCGGACTCGGTCGCCGCCGTGAAGCGCAGGGAGACGTTCTTGTCGAGGGCGCGGGCACCCGCCGCTTCGACCCGCACATGGGCCGACGCGGGGGCGGTGAGGGCGATGGAGGCCGCGAGCGTGACGGCGGCGACCACGGCGGCCGCGTACGAACGGCGGCCGGTACGTGGCCGGTTGATGCGGGACACGGGCAACTCCCCTGGTGGTGTACGGCGGTGGCGCGGGCGGAGGCCAACGTACCGGGGGGCGGGCCGGAGTCGTAGACCTTCGCCGATGATCCGCCGGCTCAGGTCGGGAAGGTCATCGGCGGTTCCGCAGCCAGGCCGAGAAGGCGTCCAGCGCCGGTGCCGGGTCGGACCGGCCGACGCCGATGCGGAAGTGGTCGGCCGGGGTGGCGGTGAGTTCGGAGCGGTAGATGCTCGCGGGCAGCAGCAGGACCCCTGCCTCCTGGACGAGGCGGGTGCAGAACTCCTCGACCCCGTCCTCTCCCAGGTAGCGGGGGTAGGCGACACAGCCGCCGTCGGGGGCCCGCCATTCGAACAGGTCCGGGAACCCGGCGAAGAACGCCTCGAACAGCGGGAGGTTGGTGTCGATGACGGCGCGGTTGCGGGCCAGGAGGCGGGCGCTCGCCTTGATCGCGATCCGGGCGAGGATCTCGGCGGGGGCGGAGTTGCAGATGGTGGTGTAGTGCTTGGCCCGCTCCAGGCGGGAGCGCAACTCCCGGTCGCGGCAGGTGATCCAGCCGATCCGCAGTCCGGGCAGGCCGAGGGACTTCGAGGTGACGTTCAGGGACAGGGCGCGCTCCGAGAGGTCCGCCGCCTGCGGCAGCCTGCGGGCCTCGTCGCGCTCCAGGCCCCGGTAGACCTCGTCGCTGAACAGGTGGATCCCCCGTTCGTCGCAGAGCGCCGCGAGCCGGGCGAAGTCGGCCGGGTCGACGATCTTCCCGGTGGGGTTGTTCGGGAAGTTGACGGAGACGACCCGGGTCCGGGGCCGGATCGCCGCCGCCACCCGGTCGAGGTCCAGCGCCCAGTCCCGCGCCGGGTCCAGGGCCACTCCGGTGACCTCGCACAGCGACAGCGGTACGGTCTCGGCGGCCTGGTAGTTCGGGGTGACGACCACGGCGTGGTCGTCGGGGCCCAGCAGCGCGTGCATCGCCAGATAGAGGCCCTCCTCCGCGCCGGCGAAACAGATCACGTCGTCGGCGTCCGCGTGGGTGTACGTCGCCGCGATCGCCCGGCGCAGACCCGGATCACCGAAGGTCTCCGTGTAGCCGAGGGACAGCGTGTCCCAGGCGTGCCGGTCCTCGTCGTCGGCCAGGCCGAGGAGTTCGCCCATCGGCATGGTCTGCGCGTCGGAGGCGGTCAGGTGGTGACGGGCGGTGAACTCCCAGCGGGAGAAGTACGTTTCGAGCCGGAAGTCGGGCAGCCGGGTCATGGGCGGGTCCTCTGCGCTCGGTGCTCGGCGAGCAGGGAGTAGACGGTGGAACGTGAGGTCTTGAGGGTGTCCGCGACAGCGGGGACGGCCCGGCGCACCGCGAAGATCCCGTCCCCGTCGAGTGCGCCGACCAGGGCGAGGCGGTCCTCGCGGGTGAGCCGGTCGACGGGACGGCCCCGGGTGCGGACGAACGTACCGACGGTGTGCCGGAGGCGTTCGGTCCAGTCCTGTTCGAACAGCGGCTCGGGGCGGGGCGCCACGGGGGCGGCGAATCCGGCGAGGAGGGCGGCGGCCTGCTCCAGGGGGGTGCGGTCGAGGTTGACGCAGAGCACGGCCGACGGCTCGCCGTCCTGGTCGCGCAGGACCGCGCTGACCGAGGACAGGCGCCGTCCGTCGGCCAGGAGCTTCCCGTACGGTCCGAACACGTCGCGGGCGGACGGGTCGAGCCGGTCCAGCTCCCCGAGCAGCGAGGGGCTTCCGGGGCCCCGGTCCGTCATCGGGTTCCAGACGCCCAGGACCGTGTCCTCCCGGACGTCGTGCAGCACCACCTCGGCGTAGGGACCGAGGAGCAGGGCCACCGCGTGGCACACCGGTGACCACATGCGTACCCGGGGATCGTCTTCGCCCACCACCACATCCATGGCCTGGACTGTAATTCCAGCTCGGACGGAATGTCCAGCCGCCAGGTCCTGGCCTGGACTCCACGGCACTCCGGTGGGTGGGATCGCGCGCCGCGGCCGGCCGGTTCAGAGCGGGATCTCGGCCCAGATCGTCTTGCCCGCCCGCGTGTAGCGGGTGCCCCAGCGCTCCGTCAGCTGGGCGATGATGAACAGACCCCGGCCGTTCTCCTCGTCGCCGCGGGCCCGCCGCAGGTGCGGCGAGATGGTGCTGCGGTCGGACACCTCGCAGATCAGCGTGTCCTCCCGGATCAGCCGGAGCTGGATGGGCCCGTTCCCGTACCGGATGGCGTTGGTGACCAGTTCGCTGACGACGAGTTCGAGCGTGAAGGTGGCGTCCGTCAGCCCCCAGGCCTCCAGTCGGCCGACGGCGAATTCCCGGGCGCCGCCCACGGCCCGGGGATCGGCCGACACGTCCCAGGTGGCGACCTGGGCGGTGTCCAGCGCGTGGGTACGGGCCAGGAGGAGCGCGATGTCGTCCGCCGGGCCTCCGTCCAGCATCGCCTTGAGTACGGCTTCGCAGGTGGCGTCGAGCGAGGCGTGCGGGTGCGCCAGGGCGGACCTGAGGGCGTCCTGCGGGTGGTGGGCGTCGTCCTTCCTGGGCGCCGACAGGAGGCCGTTGGTGTAGAGGGCGAGCAGGCTGTTCTCCGGAATCCGCAGCTCGGTCGCCTCGAACGGGAGCCCTCCCGTCCCCAGCGGCGGCCCCTCGGGGACGTCGACGAAGTCGGCGCTGCCGTCGGGGAGCACCAGCACCGGGGCCGGGTGTCCCGCGCGGGCGAGGGTGCAGGTGAGGGAGACCGGGTCGTAGATCGCGTACAGGCAGGTCGCGCCGGTCGCACCGGCCGTGTCGCCCTCGTCGGACTCGGCCCGCAGCGGTCCGAGGACGTCGTCCAGATGGGTGAGGAGCTCGTCGGGGGCCAGGTCCATGTCGGCGAGGGTCCGTACGGCGGACCGCAGACGGCCCATGGTGGCGGAGGCCTGCAGGCCGTGTCCCAGGACGTCTCCCACCACGAGCCCGACACGGGAGCCGGAGAGCCGGATGACGTCGAACCAGTCCCCGCCCATCTCCGACACCGAGCCGGCGGGCAGGTAGCGGGTCGCGGTCTCCACGGCGGCCAGCTCGGGCAGCCGCTTCGGCAGCAGGCTCTGCTGGAGCTTGAGCGAGGTCCGGTGCTCACGGCTGTAGCGGCGCGCGTTGTCCACGCACACCGCCGCCCGCGCGCCGATCTCCTCGGCCAGCAGCAGGTCGTCGTCGTCGAACGGATCCGGGCGCGCGTCCCGTACGAACACCGCCACGCCCAGGGTGACCCCCCGCGCCCGCAGGGGTACGGCGATACCGGAGGGCGGGCGGTGGCCCAGGGCCCGCGCCCCCGGCCGCGGCCCGCTCGTCGTACCGAGCCAGCCGGCCGCGTCGCTCCTGCTGTCGATCCCGGCCCGGACCGGCCGGCCGAGCGCGAGGGAGCGTCCCGGCACCGAGTCGGGCGGGTACGCGTTCAGCTCGCCGGGCTCCCACGCCGTCTCCGGCTCCGGGTCGCCCGCCGTGCTGCGGGCCACCCGCCGGAGGGTGATCGGCCCGGACTCGGGCAAGGGGGGTGGTTCGTCGCCCCGCAGCACCGCGTCGAAGAGGTCGACCACGGCGAGGTCGGCGAACCGGGGGACGGCCACGTCGGCCAGCTCCTGGGCCGTTCGGGCGGTGTCGAGCGTGGAGCCGACCCGTACACCCGCGTCCGTGAGCAGCGTCAGGCGTTCCCGGGCGAACATCAGCCCTCTGATGCGTTCCTCCCGGTCCAGCCGGATGCGGGACACGAGAATACTGACCGAGGTGGCCGCGGCCACCAGGGTGATGGTCACGATCCGCTGGCCGGCGGGCAGGTGGTCGACGATGCCGCCGTAGACGACGAAGATGCCGACCAAGGTCGCGCCGCAGATGACGAGGGTCTGCCGGAACGAGAGCAGCGCGCTCGCCACGAGCGGGGCCAGGACGGAGAATCCGCCCAGCCTGATCACGCCGTGGTGCGAGGCCGGGACCTGCGCGAGCGTCAGCAGGACCACAAAGATGAGCAGGACGACAAAAACGCCGATCTTGCCGCCGTGGCGAACGGAAGCCACCCAGACCCACCTCCCGGGGCGGGACACGTGGTGCCGTCATGCCCTTGATCAACGGTAACGCGAACGGACAAACACGGCGATGCCGACGCAAGCCGGGCCAGGTTCCGCTCCGGCCCGCCGCTCTCGCGACATCCTGGAAAACAACCGCAACCTGCCTATTGACTGTTTGCTATAGCGCCACCACTCTTCTGTTCATGAGCAAGGACACCCTCGGCCCCATGGAGACGACGTCCCTGGCCGACCAGGCCTACCGGCGGCTGCGGGACGGCATCCGGGAGGGCACGCTGCGGCCCGGCGAGAAGATCACCGAACGGGATCTCGCCGCCCGCCTGGGGGTGAGCCCCACGCCGGTACGGGAGGCCCTGCGCCAGCTCGTCCACGAACGGGTCGTCGAGCGGGTCGGCCCGCGCGCCCTGCGGATCGCCGACCACTCCGCCGCCGCGCGCGCCGAGATCGTGGAGGCCGAGGTCCGGCTCTCCGCCCTCATGGCCCGCCTCGCCGCCCGCAACGCCACCGAGGCGCGGCTCGCCGAGCTGACCGGGCTGCTCGACAGGACCGACGCGCTGGTCGCCGACATCGAGCGGACCCTGGCCGCACACGGCCCCGACGCGGTGGTGGCCGATCTGCTCGTCACCGTCTTCCGCCTGCTGCGGCAGTTCCACCACCAGGTCGAGGCCGCCGCCGGGAACCCCGTACTGGAAGGCCTGCTGGCCCAGGCCCGCGCCTTCAGCGACGACGAACGGCTCGACCTCACCGTCCGGCTCGCCCCCGAGCGGGCCGAGGCGTTCCGCCGCCGGTACCGCGAACACCGGTCGCTCCTCGACGCGCTGCTGGACCGGGACGAGGAGCGGGCCGAGCTGCTCGCCTCGCACCACCACCGGGAAGCGCTCCTCCAGTTGTCGGCCGGCTGATCCCCCTCACCCGCCCCTCTTGCGCCCACCCGCCCCCTCGCGTCCGGACCGCTCGGGTGCGGCGGCCGACCGATCTCGTTTTTGCTATGGCATATGGCAAGGAGCCGCCATGATGCACCACGATGCGCCGCCGTCCTCCTCCTCAGCCTCCTCGGCCGTGGTCACTCCCCTCACCTCCGCGCCGCTTTCCACCCCCGGCCGGATGCGCGGCCGTACGGTCCTGTGGGTCACCCTCGCGGTGTTCGCCCAGGAGTCGGTGTGGAACTTCTACGACGCCCAGGTCCCCACCCAGCTGCGCCACTACCTGACGTCCGCCGGTCTGGTGGGCCTGTTCATGGGCCTGGACAACGTCCTGGGCGTCTTCATCCAGCCCTGGACCGGCCACCTCTCCGACCGTCACGCGCGAGGACGGCGCGGCCGGTGGCCGATCATCCTGGTCGGCGCGTCGCTCGCGGCCGTACCGTTCGCGCTCATCCCCCGGGCGGGCAGCCTGCCGGTCCTCCTCGCGTGTGTGGCCGGCTTCGCCGCGATCGCCAACGCGTTCAAAGGCGTCACCGAGACCCTGCTCCCGGACTATGTGGCCCCAGGCGACCGCAGCAAGGCGCAGGGGTTCGTCAAGGCGGGCGTCAGCCTGACGATCGTCGTCTCGTCCCTCATCAGCCTCCTGGTCATCGACCGGAGTACGACCCTGGCGTTCGCGATCCCCCCGCTGCTGATGCTGGTCGTGCTCGGCCTGTCCTGGGCGCTCCTCGGCCGCCACCACGCCACGGCCGTCCTGCCCGACCCCGCCGGAGTCCCCGGGGACGCCGGTTCACCTGCCGCAGGCGGGGAGATCCCCTCCCCGTGGGCGGTCGTCAAGGACCTGGTCCGCGCACCCACCGGCCCCAGGGCGCTCCTGATGACCGGCGTCTTCTGCTTCGCCGGGATGTGGTCGGCCCTGCGTTCCCTGCTCACCCCGTACGGCACCGAGGTCCTGGGGCTGTCGCGCGGTGAGGCGGGGGCGCTGGCGCTGCCCGGCGCGGTCGCCTTCCTCTGCGCCGTCGTCCCGCTCGCGTACGTCTCCGGCCGGCTGGGCCAGATCCGCGCGATCCGGTACGGCGTCGGCCTGTTCGTCGTGGGACTGCTGGCCGGGGTCCCCTTCCCCACGCCGGGCGTCACGGTGGTCTCGATGGTCATGGCCACGGTCGGCTACGCCGTGTTCGCGGTCAACGCGCTGGTCGCGCTCTGGAACCTGGCCCCCGACAGCCGGGCCCTGGGCACCTACACCGGCCTCTACACCGTGGCCTCCGCCTCCGGCATGGCGTTCGGTCCCGCGCTGCTCGGGGTGACGGTCGACCTGACCGACTGGCGCTACATGTTCCTGAACGCGGCGGTCCTCGGCGCTGTCACTTTCGCGGTCTTCACCCTCCTGGTCCGCCGGAACCGGGCCGGGGCGGCGCGCGCCGGAGCCGTACCGGCCGACCCACCCGGATGAGGACGGCCCGCACACACTCCCGGCCCGCGCACGCCCCCGGCCCGCACGCACACCGGCCGGCACGCGCCCCAGAGGCACCCACCCCACCACCGAGCGGGCGCCACGCGTCACGTGCGCCCCGTACAGACAAGGACTCACCGTCATGGAATTCCGCATCCTCGCCCCCACCGGCGCCCTGGGCGCCGGGTTCGACGCCGACGCGTTCCGGCGGGGTGTCGAGGCCCGCCCGCACGTCATCGCGTGCGACGCCGGGTCCACGGACAGCGGTCCCGCCGCGCTCGGTTCGGGCGTTCCCAAGCTCTCGTCGCAGGCCGTCGCCCGCGACCTGCGTCTGCTGCTCAAGGCCCGTGCCGAACTGGGCGTACCGCTGATCATCGGCTCCTGCGGCACCAGCGGCCGCGACGTCGGCGTCGACGGGGTGGCCGCTCTCGTGCGGGCGATCGCGGCCGACGAAGGGCTCCACTTCACGCTCGGCCTGATCTACGCCGACCAGAGCGCCGCGCGTCTCGAAGCGCTTCACGACGCCGGCCGGATCCGTCCCCTCCCGAACGCGCCGGCCATCGACCGCGGCCAGTTCGCCCGGGGGCACACCGTCGCGATGATGGGCGTGGAACCCATCCAGGAGGTCCTGCGCGACGGCTGTGACGTCGTCCTGGCCGGGCGCGCGAGCGACACCGCGCTCTTCGCCGCCGTACCGCATCTGTACGGGGCGGATCCGGGGCTGACCTGGCACATGGCCAAGACGATCGAGTGCGGCGCCGCCTGCGCCGTCCCGCCCTCCGCCAACGGGCTCCTGGTCCGTCTGCGCGACGACCACTTCGACGTGACGACGCTCGCCGAGGGCAGCCGGCTCACCCCGCGCTCGGTGGCCGCGCACACCCTGTACGAGAACGCGGACCCGTTCCACGTCGTGGAACCCTCCGGCACGCTCGACACCACCGACGCCACCTACGAGGCGGTGGACGAGCGGACCGTGCGGGTGCGCGGGGCCCGCTATCTGGAGGCCGACGGCTACACCAACAAGCTCGAAGGGGCCGAACTGGTCGGGTACCAGACGGTCGTCATCGGCGGGGTGCGCGACCGGGTGATCATCGAGCGCCTCCCCGAGCTGCTGCCGCTCGCGAAGAAGTACTTCGAGGCGAAGATCCTCGATGTCTTCGGCGGTGAGGTCGACCCGGGGACCGTCGACATCGACTACCGCCTCTACGGCGCCGGAGCCGTACTCGCGGGACAGGAGCCCCCCGCTCCCCATCCCCGGGAACTGGGTGTCCTCATCACGGTGACCGCCCCGGACCAGTCCACCGCGCACGCCGTCGCGACCTTCGTGGCCCATGCCAGCAGCCATCTCCCCATCCCCGAGTACGACGGGCTGGTCAGCACGCTCGCCTATCCCTACTCGCCGCCGGAGACCGACCGGGGCGCCCTCTACCGCTTCACCCTCCATCACGTCGCCACCGGCGTGACCCCCACCGAACTCTTCCGCACCGTCACCGAGGAGCTGTGACACCGATGGCCACCCTGCTCGACTACTGCTCCCTGGTCCGCTCGAAGAACGCGGGCCCGTTCACCCTCACGTTCGACTTCATGTGCCACGACCGGCGCGCGTACACCGCGCTGGTCGCCACGGGCGTGCTCGACGCCGCTTTGTTCGCCGGCCTGTTCGGGACCGACGAGGACCAGATCCTGGTCGTGAACCACCCGTCGGCCCTGGCCGTGAAGGTCTCCCTCCCCCGCCCTGTCGTGCAGGGCGACCTGCGGGACAGCGACCACTACGGGGGCCAGCAGTACGCGCCCCTCCTGGAGCTGGACCTGCCCGGACTCCCGGCTAGGGAGCCGTGACCGAGCGGAGGGCGGGGCGCGTCGCGGGCTGGAGGACGAGGTGGGTGCCGTAGGCCGTGAGCCGCGGGGATCCGCGGTCCGACGCCTCCGCGTACACGCGCGAGCGGCGTGGCGCGTCGGCGCCGGTGGCGTACGGGCCCCTGCGCGGGTCGACGGAGACCAGCCGTCCCCCGGAGATCCACACCACCCGGGATCCGGCGAGGACGACGTCGTCGTTCGTGCCGCCGTCCTCGGGGCCGGTGGTCCTCCACAGGGTCCTGCCGGTCGTGAGGTCCAGGCCGGTCCAGTCGCCGCTGGACGGGTCCTCGGCGTTGACCGTACGCAGCACCAGGACGCCGTCCGGGGAGATCACCCCGCCGTGCGGTTTGTCCTCCGGCTGCCGGAGCGTCCTGACGAACCCGAGCGTGGCGGGGTCGACCCGTACGACGGGCGGGAAGGTGTCGCCGGCCGCGGAGCCGCTCTCCGTACAGACCAGCCGGCCCTGCGCCCCGATCAGGGACGGGCAGGGGTGGGAGGGGTCGGACGTGGCGACCACCTCGCCGGTCCGCCCGTCCCGTGCGACGGCGCGGGCGCCGGACTCGACGGTGAGGACCCGGCCGCCGAGCGCGAACGGCGCGATTCCGGTGGTGTCCCGGTGCCACAGGGGCGTTCCGTCGGAGGCGCGGTACGCGAACAGCGTCTGCGGCTCGGCGGCGGTCGCGCCGTACGTGGCCGCGTAGACGACGCCGGCGGCCGTGGCCGGCGGGCCGAAGGTACGTCCTGCGGGGAGCGCCTTGGTCCAGGCGACGCGGCCGGCGGCCGGATCGACGGCC
>NZ_WWJY01000518.1 GCF_009865405.1 Streptomyces sp. SID3212
CAACGCGTACGGGGCGGCGCTCCCCTGGCCCGAGCCCCCGGACGGCGCCGGACACAAGCCGGGCCGCAAAGCCGGCTCCCTGGTCGTCCTGGTGGACGGCGAGCTGACGCTGTACATGGAACGGGGCGGCAAGACCCTCCTGGCCTGGCCGAAGGACCCGGACGACCCGGCCCTCACGGCGGCGGCCCAGGCCCTGGCGGGAGCGGCCCGCGCGGGAGCCCTCGGCACGATCACGGTGGAGCGGGCGAACGGCGCCCCGGCCCTGACATCACCCCTGGGCCGCACCCTGGAGACGGCGGGCTTCCACGCGACCCCGAGGGGCCTGCGCCTACGCGCCTGAGCCGCCGCGCCGGCGCGGCGGGGAGGACACCTCGGGCGGACGTACCGAGCCCGACTCCCCGGCGACCGTACGGGACGCGGCGTGCACCGGCAGCAGACTCAGCCCCCAGCCGCCCGCCGCCACCGCCCCCTCGACGAAGCCGGTGTGCTCGGGCGCCAGCACGAGCCGCAGGACCGCCCACCACCACAGCCCGCCCAGCGCGACCGTCGGCAGAAGGATCCATCGCCTCGCCATAGCCGCCGCTGCCTCCTCCGCCCGCCCCAGGACCACCCGGCCTCCGGTCGTCTCAGAAGTCTCCCCCGCCCAGCCCTACCCCGCATCCAGAACCCCCATCCCCACCCAAAAGCCATCACTCCACCCCCATCACGCATCCCAGCACCACGCACAAGAGGGTCCCCCGGCCGTCGGCCGGGGGACCCTCTTCACATTCTCGCGGCGCGCAGCTCGTACCGACAGCCGCTCCGACCACTCAGACGCTCTCCGCCTGGAACATCCACGCGTGCTTCTCCAGATCCGCCGTCACCTGGATCAGGACGTCCTGGGTGACGGGGTCGGGGTCGTCGGTCACCTTGACGCGGTCGCGCATCTGCCCGATCACCGCGCCGAGGCCGTCGACCATGAGGCGGACCGCGTCCGCGTCCTTGATCCAGCCGTCCGGGATCTTGCCGAAGGCGCTGGTGGCCGCCACCGTGCCGGCGCGGCCGTCCGGGGCGACGCCGAGGGCCGACGCCCGTTCCGCCACGGTGTCCATGTGCTGCCGCGCGGTGGTCACGACCTCGTCGAGCTGGAGATGTACGGAGCGGAAGCGGGGACCGACGATGTTCCAGTGCACCTGTTTGGCGACCAGCGCAAGATCCACCAGGTCCACGAGCGCGCCCTGGAGCGCCTCACCGACCACCTTGAGGTCTTCCTCGGAAAGGGAACTCTTGACGACAGACATGCACGTCCTCCATTGCCGTTCGTACGTACCTTCAACCATGGCACAGATGCCCTGAAGAGGTCATTTCACTCCCGGCGACCGGCGGAGACTCCGGGGACGGCCGGAGACCGCCGGGAGAAGACAAAAACCCCGGCCGGTGAGGTGCACCGGACGGGGCTCGCGCCGAACGTACGAACGGGCGGGACGCACCCGTGGAATCTAGGCGGCGACGACGTCGACCGCTTCCGTAGGTGCCTTGATGGTCACCCGTTCCGTCGGCACCTTGGCCACCGACGTCACGGAGACAGAATTGAGCATCGGACGTACTGGCGCAGGCACCGGCTCGTTCGCCGCCGCCGACGCAGCCAGCTCGGCCAGCGACAGTTCGTCACTCACTTCACGCATGAGCTCGGACATCCGTACATCAAGCGCGTCGCAGATCGCGGAGAGCAGCTCGGAGGATGCCTCCTTCTGCCCCCGCTCCACCTCGGAAAGATAGCCGAGCGAGACTCGGGCGGACGAGGAGACTTCGCGCAGAGTACGGCCCTGGCGCTGGCGCTGCCGACGCAGCACGTCACCAAGCAGGCGACGGAGCAGAATCATCGGTGGCTCCCTCCTCGGACCGCGTAGCCGCATCCTTCTCGCCCCACCGTACCGCCTCGCGCCGCGGCCGTGCGGGGAGCGATGCGGTGTTCACTCAGGGCTGCAAACATCAATTCCCCCCGTTCTGTTCCGTATCCTGTGCCCGCCCGTTCCCGGAAAGTTCGTTGCGGAGCAGTCCCAGCACGCTGACCACACTCTCTTTACGAATGTCCGCCCGGTCACCGTTCAACCGCAGAGCGACAACTTTCCCCGGACCGACCGGTCCTACGACCGCCACGTAGACGGTCCCCACCGGCTGTCCGTCCTGGGGTTCGGGACCCGCCACCCCGGTGGTCGCGGCGCCCCAGTCGGCGCCCAGGACCCGCCGTACCCCCGCCGCCATCTGCCGCGCGACCTCCGGATCCACTGCGCCACGCTCCGCCAGGAGGGGCGCGGCGACGCCCAGGACGTCCCGCTTGAGATCCGTCGCGTAGGCCGTCACGGACCCGCGGAAGCTCCGGGAGGCGCCGGGGACGGAGGTCAGCTCCGCGGCCACCAGGCCGCCTGTCAGGGACTCCGCGACGGCGAGCGTCGCGGACCGCTCCTCCAGCAGCGCCAGCACCCGCGCCGCGCCGCCGTTCACCGCGTGGACTCCGCCGCGGCACTCTCGCCGGCCTCATCCGACTCACCGGAATCACCGGAATCACCATCACGAACCTCACCGGACTCACCGTGACGAGGAGCCTCGGCCGCCGCCCGCCGCGCCACGATCCCCCGCCGCCGGATGAGAACCGCGTCGCGTACGTAGTCCAGCCCGGTGAGCACCGTCAGCACGACCGCCAGCGCCATCACCCAGAACCGCAGCGTCGCCAGCGGCCCCGTGAGCGCCAGGACGTACATCCCCACCGCCACGCCCTGCGCCAGGGTCTTCGCCTTGCCGCCCCGGCTGGCCGGGATGACCTCGAGTCTGATCACCCAGAACCGCATCAGCGTGATGCCGATCTCACGGAAGAGGATGACGCCCGTCACCCACCAGGGCAGATCGCCCAGCGACGAGAGGCTGATCAGCCCCGCCGCCATGATCGCCTTGTCGGCGATGGGGTCGGCGATCTTCCCGAAGTCGGTGACCAGGTTGTACGTACGGGCAAGATGCCCGTCGAAGACATCGGTGATCATCGCGACGGCGAACGCCGCCCACGCCCAGGCGCGCCAGGCCGGGTCGAACCCGCCGTCCTGGAACAGCAGCACCACGAACGCGGGCACGAGCACCAGCCGCACCATGGTGAGTATGTTGGCGATGTTCCACAGGCTGGCCTGATTGACCGCAGCAGCCCCCAGCTTGCCTTTGGGCGCCGGTACCCGCTTCGCGCCGGTACCGCCCGCAGCGGACGCCGGGACTCCGGTCATCTGGCCGCCTCCTCACCCGGGGTCCGTGGGTCGTCCCCCGGAAAGTCGCAGTACTCGACGACCAGGTCCACGCCCTGGGTGCCGACCACCTTCGCCTCGACCATACGGCCGGGACGCAGACCCGCGCCGGAGGTGAAGATCACCTGTCCGTCCGTTTCGGGCGCCTGGTGCGCCGCGCGCCCGACGGCCGCCTCCTCGGAATCGTCCCCGCTCTCCGGAGCGACCGACTCCACCAACACCTCAAGGCTCTCACCGAGGCGCTCCTCGGCGCGCTGGGCCGTCAGCTCCTCGGCGAGCCGCGACAGGTGCGCGAGCCGCTCGTCGACGACGTCCTGGTCCAGCTTGTCGCCGTAGGTGGCGGCTTCCGTACCGTCCTCGTCCGAGTACCCGAAGACGCCGATGGCGTCGAGCCGCGCGCCGGTCAGGAAACGTTCCAGCTCGGCGAAGTCCGCCTCGGTCTCGCCGGGGAAGCCGACGATGAAGTTCGAGCGCACTCCGGCCTGCGGGGCCTTGCCCCGGATGGTCCCGAGCAGTTCCAGGAAGCGCTCGGTGTCCCCGAAGCGCCGCATCGCGCGCAGCACACCCGGCGCGGAGTGCTGGAAGGACAGGTCGAAGTACGGCGCGACCTTGGGCGTGGACGTCAGGACGTCGATCAGGCCGGGGCGCATCTCGGCCGGCTGGAGGTAGCTGACCCGGATGCGCTCGATGCCGTCGACGGCCGCCAGCTCGGGCAGCAGGGTCTCCAGCAGGCGGATGTCGCCGAGGTCCTTGCCGTACGAGGTGTTGTTCTCGGAGACGAGCATGACCTCCTTGACGCCCTGGTCGGCGAGCCAGCGCGTCTCGGTGAGCACGTCGCTGGGGCGGCGGGAGATGAAGGAGCCGCGGAACGAGGGGATGGCGCAGAAGGAGCAGCGGCGGTCGCAGCCGGAGGCGAGCTTCACGGAGGCGACGGGGCTGGTGTCCAGGCGGCGCCGCAGGGGGGCGCGGGGGCCCGAGGCGGGCGCGAGCCCGGCGGGCA
>NZ_WWJY01000519.1 GCF_009865405.1 Streptomyces sp. SID3212
ACACCGACACCCTTGGGCAGACCGGTGGACCCGGAGGTGAACATGACGTAGGCGAGCCGGCCGCCGTGGGCCACGGTCGGCAGCACGCCCCGCCACGGGGGAGCCCCGCGAAGGACGCCACCGTGATCGTCGAGGACGATCACCGGCAGGGTGGCCGCCGTCTCCCGCACCCAGGGCCGGTCGGCGTGGGCCGCGTCCACCACCAGGGCGCGGACGTTCGCGACCTCGGCCACCCGGTCGAGCCGCTCGGCCGGCCACGCCGCGTCCATCGGTACGTACGCGGCGCCCGCGCCGACCACGCCCAGCGTGGCGGACACCAGGGCCGCCGAACGGCCCACCAGGACACCGATGCCGTCCTCGGCCCCGACACCCCAGCCGTTCAAAGTTTCTGACAGTTCGTCGGCCGAACCGGCCAGCTCCTGGTACGAGAGCGTGACGGCACCGTCCACGACCGCGGGGGCGTCCGGCGTCCTGCGTACCTGCGCGCGGAACGCCTCCGGCAGGGTGGATCCGGCGGTCTCCGCCGGCAGCTCCGTGCCCCGGCCCCCCGCGAGCAGCGCCCCGGCGCCGGCCCCGTCGAGGAACGGCAGGTCGCGGAGCAGGACGTCGGCGTCCGCGCCGGCCAGCGCCGACAGGAAGGAGACGACGGCCCGCTGGTGCAGCCGCACGTCCTCCGCCCGGTACAGCTCGGGGTTGGTGTCGAAGCCGATCAACGGGTCCTTGCCCTCGGCCCGTTCGGAGACGAAGAGGGACAGGTCGTCCACCGGGCCGAGGGACAGCAGCCGGGAGGGGGCGGGGATGCCGGCGAGGTCGAGGTCGTAGTTGTAGCCCATGATGTTGACGACGATGTCGCTCAGCCGCGCGGCGGCGTCCGTCATCCTCAGTTCACGGGCGAGCTGTTCGCGGGAGAAGCGGCGGTGGCGCAGGGCGCCGCGCATCTCGGCGGCGACGGCGCGCACGAGGGCACCGACGGTCATCTCACCGGTGACGGTCAGACGCAGCGGCAGGACGTTGGAGGTCATGCCGACGATGTGCCGCAGCCCGCCGTGGCGGCCGTTGGAGGCGAGGCCCACGGTGACGTCCTGGTTCCCGGTGACCCGGGCGACGTAGGCGGCGACCGCGCTCACGAACACCGCGGACCAGGTGGTGCGGTGGCCGGCGGCCAGTCGGCGCAGGTCGTCGAAGACGGCGAAGGGCAGCGTCTCGCGGGTGTGCAGCCCGCCGGGCGTGGCGGAGAGTTCGTCGGGCGTCGGGGTGTCGGTGCGGCGGCGGATGAGCGCCGTACCGTCGCGTCCGTCCGATACGTCTCCGGCGCCGGCCGGGTCCGTGAGGTGTCGCCCGGCCGGGTCCGTGACGTGGCCCGCTGCCTGGTGCGTGCCATGGCCGGCGGCCAGGTCGGCGAACTTGCCGGTCCAGTACGCGCGGTCCGCCTCGTACTGGTCAGAGGCTCGGTAGGCCGTTTCACCGGCCACGAGGTCGCGCAGGGGCGCGGGGGGCAGCTCGACCGCGTCCAGGTCCTCGCCCCGCGCGGCGCGCGTGTACAGATCGGCGACGGTACGGGTGAAGAGGGCGCCGCCGAGGCCGTCGATCGCGATGTGGTGGAAGCGGACGTACCAGTAGTGCAGTTGGGGGGCGAGACGCAGCAGCGCGTAGTGGTGGTGCGGTGCGTCGAGCCGGTCGACGGTGGCCATGTCGGCCGCCATGTAGCGCTCGGCGGCAGCGGTGGGGTCGTCGGTGCCCGACAGGTCGACCGGGCGGAGGAGGCCGGTCCGGGGCACGGAGGGCCGGACGACTCGCTGGCGAACCGTTCCGTCCCGGGTGACGATCCGGAGGTTGAGGCTGTCACACAGGGCGACGGCCCGGTCGAGGGCAGCGGCTAACAATCCCTCGTCGAGGTCACCACGGATCTCGATGCATTCTCCGATATTGCATTTCGGGCTGTCCGGGTCGACGAGCTGCCCGTACCACATGCCCTGCTGGGCCGTGGTCAGTTCGAAAGTCTCTTCTGTCTCTTCGGGGGACACTTCTGTGGAGAGGGGACTGTTTTCCTGCATGCCGATCTACACCTTCGGGAAGATTTTAAGGGACAGCGAGAAAGGCATGGCGGAACCACCCTCGCCGTTGCGCCCGCTTTTCGGGCGGGCCGGTGAAAGCCGAAAGGAAGTCGCCGCGCGCTTTGTGTACGGCGGCGCGCCGGTCTCTTACCAGGGACGGTCATTCAGGCCGCGGGCCTGGTACGGGACCGAGCTTCCTTAGCACATGACGGACGGCGGCAGAGCGGGCCGCCGATTTTTTATGGACAGCGCATGAAGGCGACATGACTACGGACCGGACGCGACCGATCTACGACCATCCCTGATCGATTTTGCTCGGACGGGAGCAAGCCCGAAGAAGTCGGAGCCGCGGACCCGCGCCGGCCGGGCCGACCAGCCTCGACGGCCCGACCACCTCGGGCGGTCCCGCCGCCCGGCCGCCCGACCTACCCGGCACTGTCCTCCATCGCCCGCACCAGACTGACGGGCCGCATGTCGCTCCACGCGGCCTCGATCGCGTCCAGGCATTCCTGTCGCGAGCTTTCCGGGCCCTCGGCGCGCCAGCCGCCCGGAATGTCGAGCCGCGCGGGCCACAGCGAGTACTGCCCCTCGCTGTTCATCAACACCAGGAACCGCTCGGATTCGTCATCGAAAGGATTGGTCACGGTCTTTCCCCCCACCTGTTCTCTGTCTTTCCACGGCGTGTTCATCAGCCTTGTCCCCCGCGTGCCGCTTCGGGCTTCACTTCGCAGCGACACCGTTCGGCACTCGGCTCCCTCGCGACCCGAACTCGGCCCCGCGGAGCGGCGATAACACCCCCCATACCGGCGTGCACGGTGGACCGGGTACAAGTACCCCGCCATCACCCGTTCACGCCAGTCACCTTAGAGGATCGCGACACTCAAAGACGAACATTTGCGCCGTTACTGACAAGTACTTGACCGGGGTCAATAAACGAGCTGGCCGAGGTCATATGCCAATGGGCGCCAAGCGGCGGGTTCCAGCCAATCGATGGACCTTTTGACCGAATATCCACGAATGTGAACCGATCTTTTAGGCCACCCAGCGCATTCACGAGTTCGTGGCGGACCCCAATGCGCCCGGCGCGCGCCCCTTCCCTTCCGTGCCTCCGTCGAACGCAGCCAGTAACCGAAGAAGCACGCCCTCAGGCGTGCTTCTTCGGTGGCCGGCCGGGCCCGGGTGCGGTCCGCTGTCGCGTCACTCCCCCGTCTGCGAGGGCAGGCGTACGGGCACGGCGAAGGCGCCGTCGTGATGGACCAGGGCGTCCCCCTCGCCGTGCCCGCCGCCCGCGTCGATCTCACCGACGACCAGGATGTGGTCGCCGATCCGCTGACGGAGCGTCACCCGGGCGGTGAGCCAGGCCGGTACGCCGTCCAGCAGCGGCAGCCCGTCGGCCTCCTCCGCCCAGGGGATCCCGTCGAAGCGGTCGATGCCGCTACGGGCGAACTGCCGGGCCAGCGTCGTGTTCCCGGTGCCCAGCACGTGGACGGCGAAGCGGTCGGCGCGCCGCACGGCCGGGAACGTCGATGCCGTGAGACCGAGGCAGAAGGAGACCAGCGCGGGCTCCAGGGAGACGGAGGTGAAAGAGGTCGCGGTGAACCCGGCGGGGCCCGGGACCGTGATCACGGTGACCCCGGCGGCGTGCCGCCGCAGGGTGCGCCGGAGTATCTCGTCGCCGGTGGCGGGCACCGGGCCCGGGGCGACTCCGGTGGCGCGTTCGATGGACACGGTCATGCCGCTTTCCTTCCTACGAGGTGGTGGCTCACGAACGCGCGCCTTCCACGCCTTCGTCGCCCTGTTCGCCTGCTCCTGCCACGGCTACTGCTGCCGCCGCGTCTTCTGTCTCTTCTGTCTCTTCGACCGTGAGGATCGGGCGCCCGGCGGGGTCGGCGCGCAGCCGCTCCAGCCACAGGACGACCACCGCCGCCGTGGTCCGGTGCGAGGCGTCGTTGAGGACGTCGTGCAGCCCGTCGTGCACCACCCCGAGGGTGGCGCGCGGCAGCCGGGCCACCAGCTCCCGCGCCTGGC
>NZ_WWJY01000520.1 GCF_009865405.1 Streptomyces sp. SID3212
TTCCCCCGTTCCCCCGTTCCCCTGCCCCCGGGTTGGCTTCCCCGGGGTGGCTTCCCCGGCCGAAGAGGCCGGCAGCCGGGCCCCGTACGCGGACAACAGCCGCCGCCCCCCCCGGCTGAGCACGGCTGTCGCCCCCTCACCTCCCCGCAGCCGACCTCAGTCCCGATCCGGCCAGGCACGCCGCCGCCACCGAGGCCCCGAGGAGCGCCGTGTCCGCCGTACCGCGCTTGGCGAGCCCCGTACGTATCTCGTCCACCAGCGTGTGGAAAAGGAGCGCCCGCCGGGAATCGGCGAGCACGGCCACGGTCTCCGCGTCGACGCCCCAACTCCGCAGCGCACCCTCGTAGTTGCCACCGCTGGCGAGCCGCGCGCCGTCCGCCACCCAGCTCCCGGCGTCCTCGGCCATCCGCTCCATCAGCTCGACGAGCGAGTCCCGGGACCGGCTCTGGAGCCGGTCGAGGACGGTGATGGACCGCAGGTACTCCTGAGGCTGGGTCGACAACAGATCGGGCGACCGGTCGACCCACTCCCAGTCGAAGACCGGTGCGGAACCGTCGAACACCGCCGAGCGCTCCGTCGCGGTCAGCAGGGTGCCGAGGAAGAGCGTGGCGACCTGCTGCTCCCGCTCGTCGATCCGGTCGAGGAGCAACTTGGCCCGGATCCGCGCCGGCGGGTGGGTGGTGCCGCTGCGGACGAACAGCGCCTGCTCGGTCACATGGACCGCGAGCATCGCGACCAGCGGGCCCAGAACGGAGGAGAACTGTACGGCCGGTTCCGCCTCGGTGCCCACGAACTCGCGCTCGGACGCCCGTACGGTCGCCCGGTGGGCCAACAGGTCCGCGTCGAGTTCCAGACGCTGGTCGCCGGAGCACGCCGGAACGTGTTCACCGGGTGAGAAGGCGCTCATCGGGGTCCGGTGCCCCAGCACGTGGTGCGCGATCTCATGACCGATGACGAAACGGGCCGCCTGGAGCGTGACGAGGCTGCCGATCTCCATGACCAGCGGCTCCGCCCGGTGCCCCAGCTTCGCGGACTTCCCGTACACCCGCTGGTTCACGTTGTAGTAGCGCAACAGCGCGGTGAGTACGGCGGGATCACCACCCATCGCCCCCGCACGGGCCGCGCGGAGGGCCTCGAACAGTCCCCTGACCGGGCCGCGCGCACCGATCCGCGCCAGTCCGATCCCGGAGAACTGACCGTACAGACCGGCCAGCGTGAGAATCGAGTCCGAGACCTCCACCAGCCCCGATCCGTCGGCGAACGGTGTCATCTGGGCCGACACGTCGTCCTGCGGGAACGAGCAGACGAACACGGTGTCCAGCCGCTCCTGGGGGAAACCCAGGTCCCGCAGCGCCGTCTTCATCTCCTCGGTCACATGCCGCATCAACGCGGTAGCGGGGTCGTACGGTGACGGCCCCTCGCTCTTCCGCCACTCCGCCATGCTCGCGTCCAGCTGGCGGAGCGACTCGTGGTCGCCGAGCCTGGCCAGTTCCTCACGTATGTGCGCCAGCTGGTCGGTCCGGTTGACCAGCAGCCGGCGGAGCTTGCGTTCCGCCATCGACTCCCCGCCGCTCATGACGGCGCCGGGGCGTTCGCACAGAAGGATCCGAGACCGATACGGGCCACGAGCACGGCGAGCACGCCCGCGGTGGCGGGCTCCTCACCGAGGTGCTGGAGCACTTCGTACACCGCTGCCGTGTCCAGAACCCGGTCCGAGCCGGTGGTGCCGAGCAGGCCCTGGACCCGCTCCTGGTGGCAGATCTTGCGTTGCAGATCACGGTGCTTGTGCTCGAACCACTGCTTGCCGAAACGGCGGTTGGCGCCCCGGTCCGCCGGGGAGATGCCGAGTCCGTCGTCGAGGAGGCCGGCGCCGAGCAGCTCGAACAGTTCGTCGTCGGTCTTGTCCAGGTAGAGATCGAGGGTCATGGAAGTGCGTCCCCTGTGTTCCGAACGGAAGGCCCGCCGCCCGCCGCGACGGCCTGCCACCACCGTGCCACCGGGCCCGGCGCGCGCCCATCCCTCGGAGGATGAGCGGTACGGGGCCGGCACTCACCCACCGGGTGAGTGCCGGAGGCCAGGAGCCCGGCTGCCCTATACGCCCTACACGCCCTAACGCGCGAGGTGCCGGCGGACGTCCTCGGCGACCTGCTCCCGGGTGGTCATCCCGTACTTCCGGTAGATGTTTTTGAGATGCGCCTTCACGGTGTTCGGGCTCCGGCCGGTCTCGGTGGCCAACTCCTGGTTCCCCAGCCCGTTCACCAGCAGCACGGCCACCCGCTGCTCCACCTCGGTCAGCGAGAGAAAGCGCTGCTCGGGCCCCTGGTCGGCCCACAGCGCCATCTCCATCAGCTCGGTCTGGGTCTGCTCACAGAGCCGAACGATCTCGTCAGGACCCAGAAGACCGCCCCCATCCCCTCCCGCTCCCTCTCCGGCCTCCTCCACCATGCGCCGGGCGATGCCGTGGATCTCGGACAGCCGGGCGGCCATGTACTCGATGACATGGTCCGACGTGAGGGTCCGTGACACCCCACCGCCCGGCAGCAGCAGGAGAAAGGCCTCGGTGTCCTCCTTCTCGCGGGTCAGGACCCGCGCCAGTAACCCGGTGAGCCACTCGAACGAACGAACGGCGTTGTCGTCGAAGGCGCCCGCGGTGTAGCTGTGCATGGACACCATCCCGAACAGCACGTCACGAGAGCCCGGTTCGGTCCGGAACATCGGTACGGTGACCGCGTCGGCCGACCGCCTGCGGGTGTCCCCGAACGACATGCCCGCGTTCAGCACCGCGCCGTTGTCGTAGGCGAAGCGATAGGTCTGCCGGTGCTTGACCAGCCAGGCCGTCTGCCCGCTCGGCCCGTAGGTGTGGGAGGTGGGGTCGTCGAAGACGGCCCCCTCATACCCGTACGGAAAGCGCACGCGGTTGGCCCCGTGCAGCAGCGCCACATAGAACGAGTCGAACGGCGCCAGCTTCGCCGCAGTAGCGCGAACGTAGTCGTACAAATCATACCGATCCCGAGCCAGCCCCCCACGCATCTTGTGATACGCCTCATGCAGGATCCCCAGACTCCTGGCGTCAACCCTCACCGGAACGTCCCCCATGCCCACCCCTCCCCACCCCCAAAACCAC
>NZ_WWJY01000521.1 GCF_009865405.1 Streptomyces sp. SID3212
CTCGTGGCCGGCGGACGCGGCGGCAGCGGCTCGACGGCGGAACGGCGCCGTTTCCCCAGCTCCGGGCGATTGTCAGTGGCCGGGTGCACGATAGGTGGCATGGCACGTACCGCGCTCGACTCCTTCTCCCCCGCGACCCGCGCCTGGTTCACGGGGGCCTTCTCCGCGCCCACCGCGGCGCAGGAGGGGGCCTGGCGTGCCATCCAGGAGGGCTCGGACGTGCTGGTCGTCGCCCCGACCGGCTCCGGCAAGACGCTCGCCGCCTTCCTCGCCGCCCTGGACCAGCTGGCGTCGAAGCCGCCTCCCGCCGAGGCCCGGAAGCGCTGCCGGGTGCTGTACGTGTCGCCGCTCAAGGCCCTCGCGGTGGACGTGGAACGCAATCTCCGCAGCCCGCTCACCGGTATCAGGCAGGAGTCCGTACGGCTCGGCCTGCCGGAGCCCGAGGTGCGGGTCGGCATCCGCTCCGGGGACACCCCGGCCGCCGAGCGCAGGACGCTGGCGACAAAACCGCCGGACATCCTCATCACGACCCCCGAATCGCTGTTCCTGATGCTCACGTCCGCCGCCCGGGACGCGCTCGCCGGGATCGAGACGGTGATCCTGGACGAGGTGCACGCCGTCGCCGGGACGAAGCGGGGGGCGCATCTCGCGCTCTCCCTGGAGCGGCTGGACGAGCTGCTGCCGCGC
The DNA here is from genome assembly GCF_009865405.1 of Streptomyces sp. SID3212. GTDB lineage: Bacteria > Actinomycetota > Actinomycetes > Streptomycetales > Streptomycetaceae > Streptomyces. Next base: position 688 of record NZ_WWJY01000521.1, read on the forward strand.
CCGGCCCGCCGGATCGGTCTCTCCGCGACGGTCCGTCCGGTGGAGGAGGTCGCCCGCTACCTCTCCCCGCAGCGCAGGGTGGAGATCGTCCAGCCGCCGTCCGGCAAGGAGTTCGACCTGTCCGTCGTCGTCCCGGTCGAGGATCTCGGCGAGCTGGGCGGCTCTCCCGCGACCGACACGAACGACGCCGAGAAGCCCTCGATCTGGCCGCACGTGGAGGAGCGGATCGCCGACCTTGTCCAGTCCCACCGCTCGACGATCGTCTTCGCCAACTCCCGCCGTCTCGCGGAACGCCTGTGCAACCGGCTGAACGAGATCGCGTACGAACGGGCGACAGGGGAGGCGATGCCCCAGGCGCACTCCCCCGCCGAGGTGATGGCCCAGTCGGGCGCCGCGCAGGGAGCGCCGCCGCTGCTCGCGCGGGCCCATCACGGCTCGGTGTCCAAGGAGCAGCGCGCGCAGGTCGAGGAGGACCTCAAGGCGGGCCGGCTGCCCGCCGTCGTGGCCACGTCCAGCCTGGAGCTGGGCATCGACATGGGCGCGGTGGACCTGGTGATCCAGGTCGAGTCGCCGCCCTCGGTCGCCTCCGGCCTCCAGCGGGTCGGGCGCGCGGGACACCAGGTGGGGGCGGTCTCCACGGGCGTGGTCTTCCCCAAGTACCGGGGCGACCTGGTGCAGGCGGCGGTGGTCACGGAGCGGATGCGCAGCGGCTCCATCGAGGCGCTGCGGGTCCCGGCGAACCCCCTGGACGTCCTGGCGCAGCAACTGGTCGCGATCGTCGCCCTGGACACCCGGCAGGCGGACGACCTGCTGGCGCTGGCCCGCCGGGCCGCGCCGTTCGCCTCCCTGCCCGAGTCGGCCTTCACCGCCGTGCTCGACATGCTCGCCGGGCGCTATCCGTCGGACGCCTTCGCGGAGCTGCGTCCGCGGGTGGTGTGGGACCGCGTGGCCGGTACGGTCACGGGCCGCCCGGGGGCGCAGCGCCTGGCCGTCACCTCCGGGGGCACCATCCCGGACCGTGGCCTGTTCGGTGTCTTCCTGGCCGGGTCCGACCCGAAGAAGGGCGGCGGGCGGGTCGGTGAGCTGGACGAGGAGATGGTGTACGAATCGCGGGCGGGCGACGTCTTCACGCTCGGCACGTCGTCGTGGCGCATCGAGGACATCACCCGCGACCGGGTGCTCGTCACCCCCGCGCCGGGCGCTCCCGGCCGGCTGCCCTTCTGGAAGGGCGACCAGCTGGGCCGGCCGCTGGAGCTGGGGCGTGCGGTGGGCGCGTTCCTGCGCGAGGTCGGCGCGCTCTCCGAGGAGGACGCCCGGCTGCGGCTGATGACGGCGGGCCTCGATCACTGGGCGGCGGGCAACCTGCTGGCGTATCTGGACGAGCAGCGCCGGGCCTGCGGTCATGTCCCGGACGACCGGACGATCCTCGTCGAGCGCTTCCGGGACGAGCTGGGCGACTGGCGGGTGGTGATCCACTCCCCGTTCGGTGCCCAGGTGCACGCTCCCTGGGCACTGGCGCTCGGCGCCCGCCTCGCCGAGCGGTACGGAATGGACGCACAGGTCATGCACGCGGACGACGGCATCGTGCTGCGCCTGCCCGACGCCGACCTGATGGGCCTCGACCTGCTCGACGCGGACCTCGGCGATCTCAACAGTCCCGGTGGTACGGACAGTACGGGCGGGTCCGGCGGCCCCGGCAAGGAGCGCGACCGCCTCGACACGACCTTCGACAGCGCCCAGGCGCCCGTCGGAGCCGCCGATGTGGCCTTCGACCGCGGCGAGATCAGCGGCCTCGTCACCGAACAGGTCGGCGGCTCCGCGCTGTTCGCCTCCCGCTTCCGTGAATGCGCGGCGCGGGCGCTGCTGCTGCCGCGCCGCAGCCCCGGCAAGCGCACCCCGCTGTGGCAGCAGCGCCAGCGCGCCGCCCAACTCCTCCAGGTGGCCAGCGAGTTCGGTTCGTTCCCGATCGTCCTGGAGGCCGTCAGGGAATGCCTCCAGGACGTCTTCGACGTGCCCGGTCTCACGGAACTGATGGGGGACATCGAGTCCAGGAAGGTCCGGCTGGTCGAGGTCACCACCACCGAGCCCTCCCCCTTCGCCCGCTCCCTGCTCTTCGGCTATGTCGCGCAGTTCCTGTACGAGGGCGACTCCCCGCTCGCCGAGCGGCGCGCCGCCGCCCTGTCCCTGGACTCCCGGCTGCTGGCCGAGCTGCTGGGCCAGGCCGAGCTGCGCGAACTGCTCGACCCGGACGTCCTCACGGAGCTGGAGCGCGAACTCCAGTGGCTGACCGAGGACCGCCGCATCAAGGACGTGGAGGGGGTCGCCGACCTCCTTCGGGTCCTCGGACCGCTCACGGACGCCGAGTTGGCGGAGCGCGGCGCGCGAGCCCCCTGGGCCGGGGAGCTGGCCGAGGCCCGCC
>NZ_WWJY01000052.1 GCF_009865405.1 Streptomyces sp. SID3212
CCGCCCGGCACCCCGCCCGTGTAGCTCACACCGGGGGCGCGGGACGGTGGGGCGTGGTCCCAGGGGATGATCTTTGCGGTCGGGCCCCGCCCGGTTCCTTGACCCGCCCCTGAACAGCCGCGACGCTGCGCGCAAGGTGCGGGCCCCACCGTGCCCGTACCTCCGTCGTCGCGGGAGGATCGTGTGCGCCGGCTCGGCAAGGGCTTCCGGCTCGGCAAGGGCTTCCGGATCAGCCGTACGTCCCGTCGGGCGGCCGTCCTCGGGATCGTCTGCGTCCTCGGGGCCGGCGCGGCGGCCGGATGCGGAGGCGGGGCGTCCGACGGGCGGACCACCCTCACCGTCGGGGTCTTCGGGTCCTTCGGGTTCGAGGAAGCCGGGCTCTACGAGCGGTACATGACGCTCCGTCCGGACATCGCGATCCGGCAGACGTCCATCCAGCGCAACGAGAACTACTACCCCCAGCTCCTCACCCACCTGGGCAGCGGCAGCGGACTCGCCGACATCCAGGCCGTCGAGGTCAGCAACATCGCCGAGGTCACCGCCACCCAGTCCGGCAAGCTGGTCGACCTCGGCGCGGCAGCGGGCGTGGACCGGGGCGCCTTCCTGCCGTGGAAGTGGGCGCAGGCCACGGACCGCCGGGGCAGGACCCTCGGCCTCGGCACCGACATCGGGCCGCAGGCCATCTGCTACCGCAAGGACCTCTTCGCCAAGGCCGGCCTGCCCACCGACCGCGCGGCCGTGGGGCGGCTGTGGGCGGGCGACTGGGGGAAGTACCTGGCCACCGGCAAGCGGTACCGGGCGAAGGCACCCCGGGGCACGGCCTTCGTGGACTCGGCGAGCGGCGTGATGGCCGCCGTGACCGCCGCCGACCCGCACCGCTTCTACGACCGGCGCGGCAAGGTCGTCTACCGGACCAGTACGACGGTACGGAACGCCTGGCGCACCGCCGCCCGGTTCGCGGCCTCCGGTCTGACCGCCAAGCTCCAGCAGTTCACGCCCGCCTGGGACCAGGGGTTCGCCAACGCGTCCTTCGCCACCGTCTCCTGCCCCGCCTGGATGCTCGGCTACATCCAGGACAAGTCCGGGGCGGCGGGCCGTAACCGGTGGGACGTGGCCGCCGCGCCCCGTCCCGGCAACTGGGGCGGCTCGTTCCTCGTCGTGCCCAGGACGGGCCGCCATACGAGGGAGGCCGCCGCGCTGGCCGCCTGGCTGACCGCCCCCGCCCAGCAGGCGACGCTCTTCGCCGAGCGCGGCAGCTTCCCGAGCGCGCGGGCCGCGTACGCGCTGCCCGTGGTGGCCGGCGCGCGGCACCCGTACTTCGGGAACGCGCCCATCGGGCGGATCTTCTCCGACGCGGCGCGAGGTGTCCCCGTACAGATCGTCGGACCGAAGGATCTGATCATCGCGCAGAACCTGTCCGACGTCGGGATGCTCCAGGTCGACCAGAAGGGCACGTCCTCGGAGGACGGCTGGGACGCCGCGGTGAAGGCCATCGACAACGCGCTGGACCTGTGACGAGCGAGGCGCCGGTGGCCGGTGGAACGCCGGTCACCGGCGGAGCGCCGATCCCCGGGGAAGCTCCCGCCGCCGGTGAGCTGCCGGCCGGTGGCGTGTCCGTCGCCGCTCCCCCGGGAACGGGTCACGCCGCCGACCCCCGCGACGAGCGGCGGCGCGCCCGCCGCAGCCGTCGGCACCGCCGTGACCTGCGCTGGAGCCCGTACGTCTTCGTCGCCCCGTTCTTCGCCTTCTTCGCCGTCTTCGGGCTCTTCCCCCTCCTCTACACCGGCTGGGCCGCGCTCCACCGCGTCGAACTCACCGCCCCCGACCACCGGGAGTGGGTGGGCCTGCGCAACTTCTCGCGGCTGCTGGACGACGACTTCTTCTGGAACGCGCTGGCCAACACCGTCACCATCGGGCTGCTCTCCACCGTCCCCCAGCTGCTGATCGCCCTCGGCCTCGCGCACCTGCTCCACCACCGCCTGCGCGGCTCGGCGTTCTTCCGGGTCGCCGTGCTCACGCCGTACGCCACCTCGGTCGCCGCCGCGACCCTCGTCTTCGTGCTGCTCTTCGGCCGCGACCACGGGCTGATCAACTGGGCGCTGGGCGCGGTCGGTCTCGACGCGGTCGACTGGCAGAACGGCGACTGGACCTCCCGGATCGCGGTCTCCACGATCGTCGTCTGGCGGTGGACCGGCTACAACGCGCTGATCTATCTGGCGGCCATGCAGTCCGTCCCCGGCGACCTGTACGAGTCGGCGGCCCTGGACGGGGCCTCCCGGTGGCAGCAGTTCGTCCATGTGACCGTGCCGTCGCTGCGGCCGACCATCCTCTTCACCTGTGTGGTCTCCACGATCGGCGCCACCCAGCTGTTCGGGGAGCCGCTGCTCTTCAACGGCGGCGCGGGCGCGACGGGCGGGGTGAACCACCAGTACCAGACCCTCGGGCTCTACCTGTACGAGCAGGGCTGGGTGAACCTCCATCTCGGCCGGGCCTCGGCGATCGCCTGGGCGATGTTCCTGATCCTGCTGGTGGTCGGCGCGGTGAACTGGCTGGTCGCCCGGCGGATCGCAGGGGATATCGCAGGGGAGGGGAAGCGATGAACCGTACGTCCGGGGGAACGCGGCAGCCGACCGGCGGCCGGGTCGCGCACGCCGTGCTGATCCTCTTCGCCGCCGGGTCGCTCTTCCCCCTCGTCTGGACGGCGGTCGCGGCCTCCCGTACCAGTGGCAGGCTGGCGCACACCCCGCCGCCGTTCTGGTTCGGCGGCCATCTCCTCAAGAACCTGGAGATCGCCTGGACCGACGCCAACCTCGGTACGGCCCTGGTCAACACGACCGTCGTGGCGGGCAGCGTCGCGGCGGGGACGGTGTTCTTCTCGACGCTCGCCGGGTTCGCCTTCGCCAAGCTGCGCTTCCGCTTCCGGAACGCGCTGCTGGCGCTGGTGATCGGCACGATGATGGTGCCGCCGCAGCTCAGCGTCGTCCCGCTGTATCTGCTGATCGCCGAGTTGTCCTGGACGGACCGGCTCCAGTCCGTCGTGCTGCCCGGCCTGGTCAGCGCCTTCGGGGTGTTCTTCATGCGGCAGTACCTGACGCGGGCGCTGCCCACCGAGCTGATCGAGGCGGCCCGGGTGGACGGCGCGAGCAGCTGGCGGGTGATGTGGCACGTCGTCTTCCCGGCGGCGCGGCCTGCGATGGCGGTGCTGGGGATGCTGACGTTCGTGATGGCCTGGAACGACTTCTTCTGGCCGATCATCGCGCTGACGCAGAGCGGCAACCCGACCGTGCAGGTGGCGCTGACCGGGCTCGGCCGCGGTTACATCCCGGACCAGTCGGTGATCATGGCGGGCGCGCTGCTCGGCACGCTGCCGCTGCTGCTGGCGTTCGTGCTCTTCGGCCGGCACATCGTGGGCGGGATCATGCAGGGCGCGGTCAAGGGCTGATCGTGCCGCGCGGGGTGGCGGTACAAAGCGCGCCCCGGCCGGGTGGGGGGTTCGGGGATCCGGCCGGGAC
>NZ_WWJY01000522.1 GCF_009865405.1 Streptomyces sp. SID3212
AAGGCGCGTACCGGCACCGGCGCGCGCACCGGCGCCAAGGCGCCCACCGCCCCCGAGACGTGCACCCGCGCTACGCCGGGGAGACCAGCAGCGGCCTGGCGCGCTCCCGCAGCTCCACCACGCGCGGCTCGTCGCCGTACGGCTCCAGGCGGTGCAGCAGATCCCGTACGTACTCCGTCGTCCTCGCCGACGAGATACGGCCCGCCACCTCCACCGCCCGGGTGCCCGCCGCACACGCCGCGTCGAGATTCCCCGACTCCAGCTCCGCCACCGCGCTCACCACGAGACGTAAACCGTGCGACCGTACGAACTCCTCCGTCGGCCGGGACAGCGCCTGCTCCGTGAACCGCCGCACCTGCCGCGGCGCCTTGAGATCGCGGTAGCACTCGGCGGCGTCGGCCGCGAACCGGTCGTACGAGTAGAAGCCCAGCCACGCCGGATCCGCGTCGCCGTCGCGCGAACGCTCCAGCCACCCCTCCGCCGCCTTCAGCGCCGCCCCGGCCGCCACCGCGTCGCCCGCCTTCGCGTGCGCCCGCGCCTCCACCAGCCGGAAGAAGCTCATCGTGCGCGCCGTCGCGAGCCCCCTGTTGCGCTCCAGCGCCGCCTGCGCCAGGTCCACGCCCTCGTCGGCGAAGCCCCGGTACGTCGCCTGGAGCGACATCGACGCCAGTACGTACCCCCCGAGCGGCACGTCGGCCGCCGCGCGCGCCAGCCGCAGCGCCTGGATGTAGTAGCGCTGTGCCGCCTCCTGCTGCCCGGTGTCGAAGGCCATCCAGCCGGCCAGCCTGGTCAGTTCGGCCGTCGCCCCGAAGAGGCCGCGGCCCACCTCGTCGCTGTACGCCCCCAGGAGCAGCGGCGCCGCGTCCACCCGCAGGCACTCGGGCACCATGGAGGAACGCCAGTCCCCGCCCCCGTACTTGGAGTCCCAGCGCCGGGCGTCGGACGCCGCCTCCCGGAGCTTGGCCACGTCGCTGTGGCCCACCCGCAACGGTGAGATCTCTCCCGCGGAGTCGCCGCCGGACCCGCCGCCGGGCGAGCCACCCGGCCCGCCCTGACCGGCCGACACGCCGTGCGCGCCAGGGCCGTTGTGCGCCCCTTGCGCGGCCCGCGCGACCGTCGGATCCCGGGCCACGGACGAGTCCGCGGGTGTTATCAGCCACCGCGACGCGGGGGTCGCGTAAGCGCTCACTGCGAAGGATCCGGCCAGCGACTGCCAGATCCCCCCGCTGCCCGCCCTGCGGCCCGCCAGGTCCAGCCGGTACAACTCCGTAGCGGAGCGCACCGCCTCGCCCACGTCGCGCGGGAAGGCGAGCCCGACCTCGGGGGCCGGATCCGCGTCGGCCAGGCCGATCTCGTGGAGTGGGACGGGGCGTCCCAGTTTCGCGCCGATGGCGGCGGCGATGAGATGGGGCGCGGCACCCTGCGGCACCATCCCCTTCGACACCCACCGCGCCACGGAGGTCTTGTCGTAGCGAAGGGTCAGCCCGCGCTGCGCCCCCAGGTCGTTGACCCGCCGGGCGAGGCCGGCGTTGCTGATTCCCGCGAGGGCGAGAACGGTTCCGAGCTTTTCGTTCGGCCCGCGTAGCTCCCTGGACATGCGCCACCCCTCGACACACAGACGGCCGCCACGTCGCGGCATAGGCGCGCGGCATTCGTAAACCCAGCGTAGTTCGCCACATCCCGACCGTTAAGGGGCGGACTTCCCTATGGCGGGATTGTTGTCCGTGCGGGAGTCCGCGCGTAAGACCCCGTCATGATGTTCGTGCTCCGGGTGTGTGGCCGTGCGCCCGGCCGTGCGCTCTTGGCCCCGGAGGAGCGGGAGCGCTTCCATGAGTCCTGCGTGGGTCGGCCCACTGCGTACTGGAACCAGTGGGCTGGGGGACACCGCCGCCCCAATCCCCGCGGGCGGTGGATCAGTCCGGGAGGCGGAAAACGCCTCCCGGACTGAACGTATGACGGCGTTTCGGAGCCGTGTCGAGCCCGGAGATTGGCTGAATGCTGCCTGTCTGCCGAGGGCTGTTTCCCGGCCATCCGGCCCATGCCAATGGCGCATTCGCATGTTCGCGCCTGTCGCGCGTCCGCCGCCCGGGGGCTACCCGCGGCCCCTCCTGTGTGCTGTTGTCGTGGCAGCATGTCCCCGAACGGCTCGGATCGGGCTAGGGTCCACGCTTCGGACCGAGCTGCCGGGACGGCCCTCGATGTGACTTGTCCACAGGCTGTGGAGGCGGCGATGCGCTGGTTGGTGGGGTGGAGCAGTATCGCCGCGCGTTTCGGAACGGCGGGCACGGCAGGGAGCGTCGACGGGTCCGTGGCCGGCGCGGTCGGCGGGTACGCGGGCGGCAACGGTACGGCGGGAGCCGTCGGGTTCGCCGACGGCGATGTCTCGGGGGGCGGTACGGGGGGCGGTACGGTCCACCCGGTCGGCTCCCAACTCCTGTGGGGCGACCCCGATCCGCTCTGGGCGGTGGGCGACTGGCGCCCCGACGAGGTACGGGTCGTCAGCATCGACGCCGTCAACCGCCTCGCGATCCTGGGCTGTTGCGGCGCCACCGACGAACAACTCCGCGTCGGGCTCTTCGCCGCGCGCGGCGGCGCCCTGCGCCATCTCACGGCCTGGCCCGGGAGTTACACCGCCGTCGCGCAGATCGGCCGCCGCATCACCGTCGTCGGCGACCTGGCCGGCGCCCGGCCCGTCTTCTACACGCCCTGGGCGGCCGGCACCGCGTACGCCACCGCCGCCCTGCCCCTCGCCGACCTCATCGAGGCACAACTCGACATCGGCTACCTCGCGGCGCTCCTCGCCTGCCCGGAGAGCCCGGAGGCGCTGCGCGACGCCACGCCGTACGACGGGGTCAAACGCATCCCGCCGGGGCACGCCCTGATCCTGCGCGAGGGGTCCCGCGAGATCACCGGGTACGAACAGGTCGCGTCCCTCGCCGTCGCCGCGCCCCAACTCGACCCCGACCGGGCCGTCGAAGGCGTCCGGGACGCGCTCGTGGAAGCCGTACGGGCGCGGCTCACGGCCCCGCGCCACGCCCCCGAGACCCTGCCGCCGGACCCCGGGCCCGTCCCCGGCATGGGGCCCGCCGAACGGCGCGCCGCCCGCGGGGCGCCGGTCCCCGGCATCGGCGCCGACCTGTCGGGCGGCAGCGCGTCCGGGACCCTCGC
>NZ_WWJY01000523.1 GCF_009865405.1 Streptomyces sp. SID3212
GTCGAGCGACAGCACGGTCGCCCCGGCCCGCCGCGCGTCGTGCACCCGCTCCAGGAGCCCGGCGTCCGGCCGCTCCGGCGCCACCACCAGCAGCGTCTCCCCGCGCCCCGCCGCCTCCAGCCGCCCCAGGCCGACGGCCAGATGGGCCGGATCCCCGTCCCGCACCCGGTGCCGTACGAGCGTCGGATTCAGCTCGGGCTGCCCGGACCACGCGGCCTCGTCCACCAGATGCGCGGCCAGGTGCCACGGCTCGTACGCCTCGGTCCCCACCAGCAGCAGCCCCCCGCCGTGCGGCACCACGGAGGACCGCAGGGCCCCCGCGAACCCCCGGGTCGCCGACAGCCACTCCGTACCGGCCAGGACTTCACGCAACAGCGCGACACGTACGGCATCCATGGGGCGCATCCTGCCCGACCCCGTACCCCCGCCGCCCCCACTCCACCGCACCTCACCCGAACGGGACGCGGACCGGCCGAGGCCGGTGTGGACAGTGCGACAAGTAGGCTCCGCCGTATGACTTCTAGTGACAGTGGCAGCGCGCCCAAGCCCCCCGCCAAGGACCCCTGGGACCTTCCCGACGTGTCGGGTCTGGTGGTCGGTGTGCTCGGGGGTACGGGGGACCAGGGGCGGGGGCTCGCCTACCGGCTGGGGCGGGCCGGGCAGAAGGTGATCATCGGGTCCCGCGCGGCGGACCGGGCGGCGGCCTCGGCGGCGGAACTGGGGTACGGCGTCGAGGGCGCCGACAACGCGGAGTGCGCCCGGCGCAGCGACGTGGTGATCGTCGCCGTCCCGTGGGACGGGCACGCCACGATCCTCGCGTCCCTCCGCGAGGAGCTGGCGGGCAAGCTTGTCATCGACTGCGTGAACCCGCTGGGCTTCGACAAGAAGGGCGCCTACGCCCTCACCCCGGAGGAGGGCAGCGCGGCCGAGCAGGCCGCGGCCCTGCTGCCGGACTCCCGGGTGACCGCCGCGTTCCACCACCTCTCCGCGCCGCTGCTCCAGGACCCGGCGGTCGAGGAGATCGCAACGGACGTGATGGTGCTGGGCGAGGTCCGCGCGGACACGGACATCGTGCAGGCGCTGGCGGCGCGGATCCCGGGGATAAGGGGGGTCTTCGCGGGGCGGCTGCGCAACGCGCACCAGGTGGAGTCGCTGGTGGCGAACCTGATCTCGGTCAACCGCCGGTACAAGGCACACGCGGGCCTGCGGGTGACGGACGTCTGACGGTCCCCGGAGCCGGGTGCGGGCCCGGGGTGGGGGAGACTGGGCCCGTACGACCTGTAGGACCCGTACGACCCGTATGACCGGCGCCGCGCAGCGAGCGGTGCCCCGCAGGAAGCACTACCGCCCCGCTCGCCCCCGACAGGAGCCGACCGCCATGCCCCGCCTCGCTCTGTACTCCCTCGCCGTCTGCGCCCTCGCCGTGATCGCGGCGGTGGTCTCCTTCGTCCAGGGCAGCTTCCTCGGGGTCGTGTGGCTGCTGCTGGCGGGGCTCTCGTCCAACATGGCGTGGTACTACCTGCGCCGGGCGAAGGCGCGGCGGGCGGCGGGCGGGGTGTCGGCGGCGGGCTGAGGCGCCTTGCCGCCCCTCTTCGCCGCGCCCCCTCGCTGTCTTTCCCCGTCTTTACTGCGGCTGGCAGAACGGACTCTGGTCGTTCCAGAACCGGTAGAGGTTCTGGCCGCAGGCGGTGATGTTCGTGTCGGCCGGGATGCCGAGGCCGCTCAGGACGGTGTCGACCAGGTCGAAGAAGCCCGCGTTGACGGCCGGGATGAAGAGGATGCCGAAGACGGCGAGCAGTCCGAACTGCCCGTACGGCTCCACCTGCCTGCGGATCTTGTACGAGAGCCAGGGCTCGATGACGCCGTAGCCGTCGAGGCCGGGGACCGGCAGGAAGTTCAGGATCGCGGCGGTGATCTGGAGCAGCGCGAGGAAGCCGAGCGCGTAGACGAAGGTGACGGGGACGCCGTCCAGCGCGTGCAGCCAGAACGGCGCGGTGCACACGAGCGCGAACAGGACGTTGGTCAGGGGGCCCGCCGCCGAGATCAGGCTGTGCTTCCAGCGGCCGTGGATGCGGTTGCGCTCGATGAAGACGGCGCCGCCCGGCAGGCCGATCCCGCCCATGATCACGAAGAGCACCGGCAGCACGATGCTGAGCAGGGCGTGGGTGTACTTGAGCGGGTTGAGGGTGAGATAACCCTTGCCGCCGATGGAGATGTCACCGCTGTGCAGGGCGGTGCGGGCGTGCGCGTACTCGTGCAGGCAGAGGGAGACGACCCAGGCGGCGGTGACGAAGAGAAAGACGGCGACCCCGGGGTTGGCGGAGAAGTCCGTCCACACGGCCCATCCCGACACCGCCATGACGGCGGCGATCCCGAGGAAGACCGGGGAGATCCGCCGATCGCTGCTGCGGGTGGCTGCGGTGGTCATGGGTGGGTCTCCTGGAAGGTGGGAGCCGGTGCTTGCGGATGCGGCTTGCCGGTGCGGAACGACCGTACTCGTGACGGCGGGGGAACGTCCCGCCGGGCACGGCGGTTCCCGAGGCGCGGGCGGGGACGCCCGGCCGGCGCGTGCGGGTGCACGGTGCGGGGCCGGCCTTCTCCCTGGTGGGCCTCGGGCCCGCCGGGGCTTCGCGCCCTTCCGTCGGAGGCTCTGGGCGCCTGCGGTGCGGGCGTGGCGGGGACGCTCCGCGAGCGGTGTACGCGGCCCCGCCGACTTCGTGGATTTCGCCGGGCGGGGACAATGGGCGCATGCGCTACCGACTCCTCGGCACCGCCCAGGCTTTTCACGACGACGGGACTCCCGTCGCGCTCGGTGGTGCGCGGTTGCGTGCGTTGCTGACCGTGCTCGCGCTACGGGCCGGGCGCAGCGTCCCCGTCGGGGTGCTGGTGGGCGAGGTGTGGGACGGGGATCCGCCGGCGGACGCCGTCGCGGCGCTCCAGGCGCTGGTCGGGCGCCTGCGGCGGGCGCTCGGGCACGACGCGGTGGTGTCCTCGGAGGGCGGGTACCGGCTGACCGCCGACGAGGACGACGTGGACCTGCACCGTTTCGGCCGCCTCGCGGCGGAGGGCGCGCGGGCGCTGGAGGACGGGGACGCGGGCAAGGCCGCCGTACTCCTGGACGAGGCGCTCGCCCTCTGGCACGGCCCCGCGCTCGCCGATCTGCCCGACCGGGCGTCGGAGTCCCTGCGCTGGGACACCCGCCGGCTGGAGGCCCGCAGGGCCCGGCTGACGGCC
>NZ_WWJY01000524.1 GCF_009865405.1 Streptomyces sp. SID3212
GGCCGGTCGGGGGAGCCGGGCCCGTCCATGTGCAGCAGGATCGACCCGAGCGCGCGGGCCACCGTGTCGTGGACGTCCCGGGCCACCCGGTCCCGTTCGGCGCCGACGGCGAGGCGTCGGGCCCGGTCCTCGGACTTCTGGTGCAGGCGCGCGTTGGCCAGCGCGATCGCCGCGTGTTTGGCGAAGACGTCGAGGAGGTCCACGTCCTCCTTGCCGAAGCGGGTCCGGGGATCGGTGGAGAAGACGACGCAGACCCCGATGATCTCGCCCTGCCACACGATGGGCACCCCGACCGTGGCGTGCAGCCGGTCCCGGTCCCCGGCGCCCACATGGCCGCCGGGCACGTCCCCGTACCGCTCGAAGAGCCGGGGCCCCCGGCGCGCGACCACCGCGCCCGTGACGCCCTCCCCGAGCGGGAAGACGGCGCCCTCCTGGCAGGCGACACCCAGGTCGGCCTCCTTGCGGTACGTGCCCGCCTTCTCGTCCACCGTGCTGATCGACCCGGCGTCGGCGCCCAGCAGGCTCACGGCCCGGCTCAGGATGCGGTGCAGGAGGGGCTGGAGGGCGAACTGTCCCGCCAGGTCCTCGACCGCCCCGCTCAGGGCGTCGACCTGGGCGTTCGGCCCGGCCCGGCCGCCCGTCGGGGGGCCGGTGTCACCCATGGGCCCGGTGAGAGGTCGCCATACGTATCAGCGTATCTCCGGACCGTCGCGGGCGCGGCTCCACGCGGATGTCCGCCCAGGTCAGGATGGGGAACGGGCGGGGTGCGGGGTCGGAACGGGCGGGTACGGACGGGGTGTTCGCCCCTGTTTCGCCCCAAGGACAGGACTTGACCGCACCTTTGGTACATACCAAAATCCCAAACACCCGTGCGAGTGATGGTCGCTCGTTCCCCCCACGTCGGGCTCCTCTCCGTGTGCTCACGCCAGAAGGTGACCTACGTGAAAAACCGATGTCTCGTCAGCTCCGTCGCGCTCGTGTCCTGCGCGGCGCTCGGAGGCTGCGGATTGATGCCCGGTGGCAGTGGCTCGACCACGGTCACCGTCTGGCTGATGAAGGACAGCGTCACCGACGAGTTCCTCGACCGCTTCGTCAGCGCGTACGAGAAGGAGCACTCGTCCGTCGAACTGGACGTCAGGATCCAGGAATGGACGGGGATCGGCGACAAGGTGCTGGCCGCGCTGGACAGCGACGACGCCCCCGACGTCATCGAGGTCGGCAACACCCAGGTCGCCCAGTACGCGGAGAGCGGCAACCTCCGCGACCTCACCCTGGAGGCGGTACGGGATCTCGGCAGCGAGGAGTGGCTGCCCGGACTCGCCCAGCCGGGCAGCATCAACGGCGCCCAGTTCGGGATCCCCTGGTACGCGGCCAACCGCATCGTGATCTACAACAAGGAACTGTTCGCCCTCGCGGGCATCGACAAGCCCCCCAAGACCCGCGACCAGTGGATCGAGGACACCGAGGAGCTGAACGCCGGCGGCACCCAGGGCATCTACCTCGCCGGGCAGGACTGGTACACCCTCGCCGGCTTCATCTGGGACGAGGGCGGCGAACTCGCCGTCGCGAACGGCGGCGACTGGACGGGCACCGTCGACACCCCGGCCGCGCTCCGGGGCATGGCCTTCTACAAGGAACTCCAGTCGCTGGGCAACGGGCCGAAGAACTCCGACGAGGCCAAGCCCCCGCAGGCGGACGTCTTCGCCAAGGGCGATGTCGCACAGATCATCTCGACGCCCAGCTCGGCGCGGCTCATCGAGGAGCAGAACCCGGAACTCAAGGGCAAGATCGGCTACTTCCCCATCCCGGGCAAGACCGCCGACGCGCCGGGAGCGGTCTTCACCGGCGGCTCCGACCTGATCGTCTCCAAGAACTCCCACCACCACTCGGCCGCCGCCGACGTGGTGAAGGCGCTGGCCAGCAGGAAGTGGCAGACGGACCTGGCGCGGACCATGAGCTACGTGCCCAACAAGACGACCCTCGCCGGGGTCATCCGGGGCGACGCCAGCACGGCGGCGATGGCGGCGGGCGCCGCGCAGGGCCGGGCCACGCCCAACTCGCCGCAGTGGGCGAACGTCGAGGCCAAGAACCCGATCAAGCCCTACATGACGGCCGTCCTCGAAGGACAGGACCCCGAGGCGGCGGCGAAGGCGGCCTCGGAGAGCATCACGCGGGCACTCAACTCCGGCTGAGACCGCTCCGGTGCGACGGGGGCGGCAGGAGGACGGACGGGGACGGGCCGGAGGGCGGGCGGGCACGGACGGCGGCGGGCGGGGGACAGGCGACAGATCCGGGGCGGGGACTCCCGGCATTCAGCCGTCCCACATCCACACTCCGCCGTGCGGTCATGTCAAATCCAGTCGGTCACGGAAGAAACAAGGTGCCGGGCCGTCGCGCGAGCGGCGGACCCCGGCACCTGCCTTCCCTACCGGCACAGGAGACTTCCATGTCCGCCGTCGTCCCCGCCCCGCTCACGCTCACCCTCCCCTCCCCGCGGGCGCCTCACCTCCCCGCCGAGGCGCCCGCGCAGACCGCCACCCGGACCGCCACCCATGCCCCCGTCCAGAC
>NZ_WWJY01000525.1 GCF_009865405.1 Streptomyces sp. SID3212
GGCCCCCGAACCACGGGCGCAGGTCACGACCCCGGTGCCCGCGCCCGCCCCGGCGCCCGTCGTGACGGACACCCCCTAGGGCGTGACGGACTCCCCCTGGGGGGTGTCCGTTCACTCCACCTCCGCGAGCACCGCCTCGGCGTCCAGCGTCGTGCCCACCGCCTGGAGCACCGAGGCGATCTTGAACGCCTCCTGGACCGTCTCGCGGTCCACGCCCGCCTTGCGGAGTGCCTCTTCGTGCGAGTCGAGGCACTGGCCGCAGCCGTTGACGGCGGAGACGGCCAGCGACCAGAACTCGTAGTCGGCGCCGTCCACGCCGTGGTTGCCGATGACGTTCATCCGCAGGCCGGCCCGGAGCACTCCGTACCCGGGGTCCGACATCAGGTGCCGGGTCCGGTAGAAGACGTTGTTCATCGACATGATCGCGGCGGCCGACTTCGCGGCGGTGTACGCCTCCGGGGAGAGCCTGGCCCTCGCCTCGGGCGCCAGCGCGCGCAGGACGCGGGGCGAGCGGGAGGCGATGGCGCAGGCCAGCACCGTGCCCCAGAGCCGCTGTTCGGGCAGCTCGCTGTTGCCGATGACCGAACCGAGGTTCAGCCGCAGGTCCTTGGCGTAGTCCGGCAGGGCGGACTTCAGTTCGTCGAGTGACACGGGGATCACTCTCCCGAGAGGAGGGCGGCGGCGTCGAGGGTCCGGTCGCCCTTGGTCCAGTTGCACGGGCACAGTTCGTCGGTCTGGAGTGCGTCGAGCACCCGCAGCACCTCCTTGGGGTTACGGCCCACGGAGCCGGCCGTCACCATGCTGAACTGGATCTCGTCGGACGGGTCCACGACGAACACCGCGCGCCGCGCGAAGCCGTCCGCGTCCTCGATGCCCAGCTCGCGCATCAGCTCGTGCCGGGAGTCGGCCAGCATGGGGAACGGCAGGTCCCGCAGGTCCGGGTGGTCCTTGCGCCAGGCGTGGTGGACGTACTCGGAGTCGCCGGAGAAGCCGAGCACCTGCGCGTCGCGGTCGGCGAACTCCCCGGCCAGCCGGCCGAAGGCGGCGATCTCGGTCGGGCACACGAAGGTGAAGTCCTTGGGCCACGCGAAGAAGATCTTCCACTTGCCCTCGTACGTCTTGTGGTTGATCTCCTCGAACTCCGCGCCCTTCTCCAGGGAGACGCAGGCGGTCAGTTCGAACGACGGGAACGTGTCACCAACAGTGAGCACACGCACTCCTTGTGGGGGCGGAAGTCCCCTTTCGGGGCTTTCGGTGTATTGCGAGAGGCCGCGTTGCGTCACTGATGGTGGCACAGCGGACACAAGGACGGAAACGCTCCACAACCTTCCGTAACCCTCATGAGTCGGTTTCAGCGGGACAGGTGCTGATTCTCACGTCCCAAAAGAACGGATCACCCGTCCTTTGTCACAGGGTCGGATGTTAGCTTTCTGAGCTGATTCCGGTAAAAGCCGGTGAAACGACAAGATCAACGACAAGTCCGGGAGCGGAGCGACACAGCGATGGGCCGTGCTGACGAGAGACGGGCCCGGCACCGAGGAACCCGCCGGGCACCCAAGCCCAGGAGGAGCGGCATACGCCGGCTCTTCACATGGAAGAAGATGCTCGGCACGTTCTTCGGCCTGTGCCTGCTCGTCATGGGCGCGTTCGTCGTGCTGTACCTGACCGTGTCCGTGCCCGACGCCAACGCCCAGGCCAAGATGCAGAGCAACGTCTACAAGTACAGCGACGGCACGGTCCTGGCCCGTACCGGCGAGGTCAACCGGGAGATCGTCGGCCTGGAGGAGATCCCGCAGCCCGTCCAGCGGACCTTCGTCGCCGCCGAGAACAAGTCCTTCTACCAGGACGCGGGCGTCGACATCAAAGGCACCGCGCGCGGCGTGCTCAACACGCTGTCCGGGAAGGGCAAGCAGGGTGGTTCGACCATCACCCAGCAGTACGTCAAGAACTACTACCTGACGCAGGACCAGACGGTCTCGCGGAAGCTCAAGGAACTGGTCATCTCCTTGAAGGTGGACCGGAAGCTGAGCAAGAACGAGATCCTCGCCGGCTACATCAACACCAGCTACTACGGGCGCACGGCGTACGGGATCCAGGCCGCCGCGCAGGCGTACTACGGCGTCGACGCCGCCAAGCTGAACGTCGCGCAGGGCGCGTACCTCGCGGCGCTGCTCCAGGCCCCCAGCCAGTACGACTGGGCCGAGGCCACGCCCCTCGGCAAGAAGCTGGTGACGGCCCGCTGGAACTACGTCCTCGACAACATGGTCGAGCAGCACTGGCTGGACGCCTCCGTGCGCGCGGGCCTGAAGTTCCCCGTACCGCACGAGCCCAAGGTCGCGCCCGGCATGGAGGGCCAGACGGGCTACCTGGTCAAGGCCGCCGACGAGGAACTGGTCCGCCAGGGCGTCGACAAGGAGCAGATCGACGCGGGCGGCTGGACGATCACGCTCAACATCGACCGGAAGAAGCAGCGGGAGCTGGTCAAGTCGGTCGACGAGCAGCTGGAAGACAAGATCGACCGCAAGAAGAACAAGACCGACGCCACGGTCCAGGCGGGGGCCACCTCCGTCGACCCGAAGACCGGCAAGGTGCTCGCGCTCTACGGCGGGGTGGGCGCCACCGAGCACTGGCTGTCCAACGCCACCCGCCAGGACTACCAGCCGGCCTCGACGTTCAAGCCGGTCGTGCTCGCCTCCGCGCTGGAGAACGGCGCGCGGACGCAGGACGGCAAGAAGATCGACATCGGGACGGTGTACGACGGCACCAGCAAGCGCCCCGTCAAGGGCAGTGACACGCCGTTCGCCCCGGAGAACGAGGACGACCACAGCTATGGGCCTGTCGACGTCCAGAAGGCGATGAGCGACTCCATCAACTCCGTCTTCGCGCAGATGGTCGTGGACGTCGGCCCCGCCAAGGTCAAGCAGACCGCGCTCGACCTCGGCATGACGGATGTCGCGGACAGCTTCCCCGAGCGCCCCGCCATCTCGCTGGGCACGATGGACGCCTCCACCTGGGACATGGCGGGGGTCTACGCGACCCTCGACAACCACGGCAGGAAGGTCACGCCGACGATCCTCGAGTCGGCCGAGCACAAGAACAAGCTGGTCGACCTCCCGGACCCGATCGGCAAGCAGGTGATCGACCGGGAGACGGCGGACACCGTGACGCACGTCCTCCAGGGCGTCGTCGCCAACGGCTCCGGCAGCGCGGCCAGGACCGACGCGTACGAGGCGGCGGGCAAGACCGGCACCTCGGAGAACAACAAGTCCGCGTGGTTCGTCGCGTACACCCCGCAACTCACCACGGCGGTGGCCCTGTTCGGCGAGGCGCCCAAGGGCGGCACCCAGGTCAGCCTGACCGGAACGGCCAACTCGGGCCGCGCCAACGGTGGCGGCTTCCCGGCCCGCATCTGGGCGGACTACACGCTGGCCGCGCTGAACGGCGGCTCGGACGCGACGTTCGACCTGGACTACCGGAAGCCGGTACGGGAGAAGCCGACGCCGACCCCCACGCCGACCCGGTCCACCCCCACCCCGAGCGCGACAACCCCGTCGCCCAGCCGCTCCACCCGCACGCCGGAACCGCCGACGGACACCCCGAGCGCCCCGCCCACGCCGAGCGAGAGCCCGTCGGAGTCGGCCACGCAGTCCCCGCCGGTGACGACGCCCGTCACCCCGCCGGACGAGACGTTCGAACCGTTCGAGCCGTTCGGTCCGCCGGGCACCTCGCGCGGCGGTCAGGGCCGCACGCCCTGACGCACGGGTGCGGGGCGGGCCGTGAAGGCCCGCCCCGCACCCGTCGAACCGCGCGACCCGTCAGCCGCCGTTGACCTGGTGGGCGATCCGGTCGCCCACGTTCTTGTCGATGTTGCGCCAGTACTGGAGCGCCCGGTCCAGGACCGGCCGGGACACGCCCTGCGCCAGGTGCCCGGACACGTTCGCCACCAGCCGGTCGCGCTGCGCGTCGTCCAGCACCTGACGGACCTGGGTGCCTGCCTGGCCCCAGTCGTCGTCCTCGCTGTGCAGCTTGTACGCCTCGCGCACCATGTCACCCGCCGAGGCCCAGCCCGCCGGGCCGCCGAACCGCGCGGGGTCGGCCGCGGGGCCGCCGTACGAGTTCGGCGCGTACGGCATGGCCGCGTCCGACGCCTCGTACCGCATCGGGCCGTCCTTGGAGTACGAGTGCACCGGCGCGTGCGACCGGTTGGGCGGCAGCTGCGTGTAGTTCGGGCCGATCCGGTACCGGTGCGTGTCCGGGTACGAGAAGAGCCGGCCGAGCAGCATCTTGTCCGGGGACGGGCCGATGCCCGGCACCAGGTTCGACGGTTCAAAGGCGGCCTGCTCGATGTGGACGAAGAAATTGTCCGGATTCCTGTCGAGCGTCATCCGGCCGACGTCGATCAGGGGGTAGTCGCCGTGCGGCCACACCTTGGTCAGGTCGAACGGGTTGAACCGGTAGTCCGCCGCGTCGTCGAACGGCATGATCTGGACCTTCAGCGTCCAGGTCGGCGCGTCGCCCGACTCGATCGACTCGTACAGGTCGCGGCGGTGGTGGTCCGCGTCGGAGCCGGCCATCTGGTCCGCGTCGGCCTGGGACAGGTAGTCGATGCCCTGGTCGGTCTTGAAGTGGTACTTCACCCAGAAGCGCTCGCCCGCGCCGTTGATCCACATGTACGTGTGCGAGCTGTACCCGTTCATGTGGCGGAACGACTTGGGGATGCCCCGGTCGCCCATCAGCCAGGTCACCATGTGGGCCGACTCGGGGGACAAGGTCCAGAAGTCCCACTGCATGTCGTTGTTGCGCAGCCCGGTGGCCGGGTGGCGCTTCTGCGAGTGGATGAAGTCCTGGAACTTGATGGGGTCACGGACGAAGAAGACCGGCGTGTTGTTGCCGACCATGTCGTAGTTGCCGTGCTCCGTGTAGAACTTCAGCGCGAAGCCGCGCGGGTCGCGCCAGGTGTCGGGCGAGCCCAGCTCACCGGCGACCGTCGAGAAGCGGGCGAGCATCTCCGTCCGCTTCCCCGGCTGGAACATGTCCGCCTTGGTGAACTGGCTGACGTCGTTCGTCACTTCGAAGAAGCCGTACGCGCCCGCACCCTTGGCGTGGACCACCCGCTCGGGGACCCGTTCACGGTTGAACTGGGCCATTTTCTCGATCAGGTAGTGGTCCTGCATCAGGATCGGGCCGTCGGAGCCGATGGTCAGCGAGTGCTCGTCGCTCTCCACCGGGATGCCGACGTTGTTGGTCGTGAAAGGAGTCTGAGGGGATGACTCGGACACGAGCGTCCTCCCGTCGATAGAGGGCCCGGGGGCCGGGGTGACCCAGAGCGTGTCCGCGGAGTGGTGTCTGGCTCGCGACGCCTGGCGGCGGACGACCCCACTTCGCGGACACTCCCTGGGACGTGGCAGCGGTCACATCGGCCGCCTGCCCCAGTGAACCTCCGCGACACCCCGTCGGCAACATTTGTCCCCTATTGCCCGCCCGGACTTCTCTTTCTATGCTTTCGCCCGATAGGTCGCCTTTATCGACCGGTCGCCTTCACCGGCCCGGCCTCACGACCCGGCGGGTTCGGTGGGGCCCGTGGCGATCTCGAACCACACCACCTTGCCGGTCGACAGCCGGGTCGCCCCCCACCGCCGCGCCAGGCGGTTGACCAGGAACAGGCCCCGGCCGCCCTCGTCGGTGTCGCGGGCCCGCCGCTGCCGGGGCAGCTGCGGCGAGTCGTCCCCGACCTCGCAGCGCAACACGTCCGTACGGAGCAACCGCAGCGTGACCGGTCTCTCCGCGTACCGCACCGCGTTGGTCACGACCTCGCTGATCAGCAGCTCGACCGAGTCGCTCAGCTCCTCCAGGTCCCAGCGGGCCAGCGCCCGCCGGGCGAGGCGCCGCGCCCGGCCCGGGGCCGCGTCCTCCGGCTCCAGGAACCAGTACGCGACGTCGCTCGGCGCGATCCCGTCGAAACGGGCCGCGAGCAGCGCGATGTCGTCGTCCCGGTCGCCCGGGCCCAGCACGTCGAGCACGTCGTCGCAGAGGGCCTCCAGCGGCGGCGCGTGGTCGGGCCCGGTCAGCTGGGCCGTCGCGGCCAGCCGCTCCCGCAGCTGCTCGATACCGGTCCAGACGTCCCGCAGCCGGGACTCCACGAGCCCGTCCGTGTAGAGGAGGAGGGTCGCCCCGGCCGGCGCGTCCAGCTCGACGGCCTCGAAGTCGACACCGCCGACCCCGATCGGCGCTCCCGGCGGCACCCGCAGGACCTCCGCCCGGCCGCCCAGGTGCAGCAGTATGGGCGGCGGGTGGCCGGCGTTGGCGATCGTGATCCGGTGCGAGACGGGGTCGTACACCGCGTACAGACACGTCGCCATCCGGTCCGTGCCGAGTCGCTGCGCCTGCTCGTCCAGATGGTGCAGCACCTCCTGCGGCGGCAGGTCGAGACCCGCGAGGGTCTGCGCCGTCGTGCGGAGCTGGCCCATGATCGCGGCGGAGGTCATGGAGTGGCCCATGACGTCACCGACGACCAGCGCCACCCGGCTGCCGGGCAGCGGGATGGCGTCGTACCAGTCACCGCCGACCCTGGCCGTCTCGGCGGCCGGCAGATAGCGGGAGGCGAGCCGCACCCCGGTCGGCTGCGGCAGGTTCTCCGGGAGCATCGTGCGCTGGAGCTCGTCGGCGATGTAGGCCTCGCGTCCGTACAGCACCGCCTTGTCGATGCCCAGCGCCGTGTGGGTGGCCAGCTGCGCGGCGACGAGCAGATCGTTCGGCTCGAAGGCCGCCCGGTCCGGTCTGCGCAGGAACACGGCGGCGCCGATGACCCGCCGCCGCCCGCGCAGCGGCGCCAGGATCGCGCGGTGCCCGGTCGGTACGGTGCGGTCGGCGCCCAGCAGCTCGGGCAG
>NZ_WWJY01000526.1 GCF_009865405.1 Streptomyces sp. SID3212
GGAACGGCCCCCACGCGCCGATGTCGGCGTACCGGTAGATGAGCAGGAGCGTCAGTCCGCCGGCGGCGACCGACCAGGCGAACAGCTCGGCCGGCCACCGCCGCCACACCAGGATCAGCAGCGCCGCCGCCGCGGCGAAACCGGCCTCGATCCGGAAGAGCGTCCCCTGGCTGATGTCGGCACTGACGAGGTCGTACCGGTCGGCCAGGTGGGCGTGCAGATAGGAGTCCAGCGCCAGACCGACGGCGGCGAGCAGCCGTGCGGCCTCCCTGACGAGCCGGCGGACCAGGCGGGTACGGCGGGATACGGCGGTGGGATCTGTTGCCATGACGTCTCCAGGTGCACCGTGGCCGGGGAAACCGTGGCCGGGGAAACCGTGCCGGGGAATCAGACGGTCAGCGGACGGTGAGCGTCCCCTTCATGAAGGGGTGGATGGTGCACATGTACTTGTACGCGCCCGGCTTGGTCGGCGCCGTGAAGGTCGCCGACTTGCCGGGCGCGATGTCACCCGTGTTCCACGCCTTGTCCGTGATGGCGGTCAGCGTGTGGGTGGTGGTGTCGTTGTTGGTCACGGTGATCTTCGTGCCGGGCGCCACGGTGAGCTTGTCCGGCATGAACTTGAAGTTCTTGATGCTGATCTTCGCCTTGGCGTTGCTCGACGGTGAGGCCGACGACGGTGAGGCCGACGACGGCGGGGACGACGACGCGGGCGCCGAGGAGGCGGGTGCCGAGGACGCGGGGGCGGAGGAGGAGTCCGACGAGCCGCTGTTGTTGTTGTCGCTGGAACAGCCCGCGACAGCGGTGAGACAGGCGAAGGCGAGTGCCAGGGCGAGGCGGCCGGGGCGACGGGACGGCATGAAGGTCTCCGGGAGATCGGGCGGGAGGTGGCGCGGGAGGGTGGGAGCCGGGGTCAGTAGCCGGTGCCCGGGTTCTGCGACTTCTTGGTGATCTGCTTGCCGTCGGTACCCATGACGTACCACTTGGCACCGAAGGCGTTGACACCCTGTCCGTTGGTGTTGCCGGGCTGCGGGTCGCCGGAGAAGCGGTAGAGGGGGTGGCCGTGGTAGGTGACCTGCTTCTTGCCGTCGCTCCGGGTGCTGGTGGAGAGCAGGTCGGACTTCACGCCCGTGCCCGCGGTCGGCTTCGAGGTGACGGTGAACGGCGGCCACGCCGTGGCGCACGCCCCTTCACAGGTGGACTTGGACGTCTTGTCCTTGTCGAACACGTACAGCGTGCGGCCCTTGTGGTCGAAGAGGATCGTGCCGAGCGGCCCCTTGGCCGAGGTCACCTCCGCCGGGCTGGACGCCGACGGGGAGGCCGCCACCTCGGCGGCCTGCGGTGCCGAGGTGGCGGCGGCGGAAGCGGTCTCGGCGTTGCTCGGGGCCGAGCCGCCGCCGTTGTCGCTGCCGGAACAGGCGGTGACCGCCCCGGCGATCAGCACGGTGGCGGAGACCGCGGTCAGAACTCTGGTGCGGTACGAGGTCATGGTGGGCTCCTCAGGAGAGGGGGGCCGCCCGGTCCGGGCAGCACACGACCCGCTCGATCGGGGTCGCACATTCCCAGTGGAGGACGGCCCGCGCGACCCGGCCACCGCGCTTCGGCCGTCCGGCCGTACCGCACCGCCCTTACGGGTCGTCAGCCTCGCGCGCCCAGGGACAACAGGGCTTCGTACGCGCTCTGGACGAAGCCGTGACGGGCGTCGGGGGTCGTGTTGGCGAGCGCGACGAGCGCGGTGCCCCGGCGCGGGCAGAACCCCGCGAACGCGGTGAAGCCGCTCGTACCGCCGGAGTGGTGGTACACGTCACCGCCGGGCCGCGGCCGGATGTTCCAGACGAGAGCCAGCCGCCGGGCACCGCCCCGTACCGCGAGCCGCGGACGGGTGACGTCGGCGAGGGCCGCGCGGAGGGGGAGCGGCGCGGCGCTCCC
>NZ_WWJY01000527.1 GCF_009865405.1 Streptomyces sp. SID3212
GGTGCTGCCCAGCAACGCCGCCGCCTTCGACCCGAACGCGGCGACCAGCTTCCTGCCCTTCGGCGGCCACGCGGGACCCGGCGGACCCGGCGGCCCCGGACAGGGCTACGGCGCGCCGGGGCCGAACGCCGACCCGACGTCGGTCATGCCGCCCGTACCCCCGGGGGAACCGGACGGCCCGCACCCCTGGCAGAGCCAGCTCCAGGCCGCCAGGGACCGCAACGAACAGACCCAGGTCCAGTACCTCGACCCCAGCCAGGACCCGCTGCGCCGCCGCCCGCACCGGCCGCAGCCGCCGCGCCAGCAGCAGCCGCCGGCTCCGCCCGCGAACCGGCAGGCGTCTTCACAGGGATACCCGCCGCCGCAGCAGCCGCAGTCACGCCGGCAGCAGCAGCAACAGCAGCCTCAGCAGCAGCGGTACGCCCCGCCGCCCCCGCAGCAACAGCAGTACGCGCCGCCGCAGCCGCCGCCCCAGCAACCGGCCCCCCGGCAGCCGCGTGAGCCCCGCCAGCCCCGCCAGCGCACCGCCAACCCGATGCGCATCCCAGGCCTCGGCTGCCTCAAGGGCTGTCTCTTCACCCTCGTGGTGCTCTTCGTCGCCGGCTGGCTGGTCTGGGAGCTGACACCGCTCCAGGACTGGATCGGCACGAGCAAGGGCTTCCTGTCGACGATCGGCGACGGCATCTCCAAAGTGACGGACTGGTTCTCGAGACTGACGGATTCGACCGGCACGCAGTGACCCTTTCGAGGGCAATACGGCGGCGCGGACACCCCAGAAGCACACTTTTCGCCCCACGGAGGTGCGGGCGTGTCCCGGCCTGGGCACTGAACACCCCGATTGCCGCGTACTTTGTGGGGCAACGCCAGCCGCTGAGGGAGCAGTCTTGGCACGGAATATCGGCAGCCGGTACACCGCCCACCAGATCCTGGGGCGGGGCAGCGCCGGCACGGTGTGGCTCGGCGAGGGGCCCGAAGGCCCCGTCGCCATCAAGCTGTTGCGCGAGGACCTGGCGTCCGACCAGGAGCTCGTCGGGCGCTTCGTCCAGGAGCGCACGGCCCTGCTCGGGCTCGACCACCCCCGGGTGGTCGGCGTCCGCGACCTCGTCGTGGACGGCAACGACCTCGCGCTGGTCATGGAGTTGGTACGCGGCACCGATCTGCGCACCCGTCTCGACCGCGAGCGCAGGCTCGCCCCCGAGGCGGCCGTCGCGATCGTCGCCGACGTCGCCGACGCCCTCGCGGCCGCCCACAAGGCCGGGATCGTGCACCGCGACGTCAAGCCGGAGAACATCCTGCTCGACATGGAGGGGCCGCTCGGCCCCGGCGGCGCGCACCCGGCGCTGCTCACCGACTTCGGCGTCGCCAAGCTGATCGACACCCCGCGCCGGACGAAGGCGACCAGGATCATCGGCACCCCGGACTACCTGGCGCCCGAGATCGTCGAAGGGCTCCCGCCGCGCGCGGCCGTCGACATCTACGCGCTCGCCACGGTCCTGTACGAACTGCTCGCCGGCTTCACCCCGTTCGGCGGCGGCCACCCCGGCGCCGTCCTGCGCCGGCACGTCACCGAGACCGTCGTGCCGCTGCCCGGCATCCCCGACGAGCTGTGGCAGCTGCTCGTCCAGTGCCTGGCGAAGGCGCCCGCCTCCCGGCTGCGCGCCTCGGAACTCGCCGCGCGCCTGCGCGAACAGCTCCCGGGACTCGCGGGCATCCCGCCGCTGGACGTGGACGAACCGGACGGCGAACCGACCGAGCAGCCGTACGACGAACCGCGCCCCGGTTCCCCCGAGGAGCCGCGCCGCCGGGGCGCGGTCCCGCTCGTGCCCGGAGCCGCACCGGACTCCAACCGGGACACCCACACCAGCATGCGCGTCCCGGCGCCCGACGAGCTGGCGGGCGGCGCGCGCGGCACGGCCCGCGCCCCCCGGTCGCCGAGCCTGCGCAAGCCGGGCGCGGCCCGGCACAAGGCGGAGACCGTACGCAAGCGCCGGATCACCCTGGCGGTGGCGGCGGTCCTGCTGGCGGCGGCTCTCGGCGTGGGCGGCTGGATGGCCGCGAGCGGCGGCGGGGACGGCCCCCCGCAGGATTCCAAGCGGACGACGTCCCCGGAGCCGTAGCCGGAGCCGTAGCCGTGGACCGCCCCCGCGAGCCCGCGGGGGGAGGGTTCGCGCGCTCAGCCGTTACGCTGGACCCGTGGCAGTCGTCGATGTATCCGAAGAGCTGAAGTCCCTCTCCTCGACCATGGGGTCGATCGAGGCCGTCCTGGACCTCGACAAACTGAGGGCCGACATCGCTGTTCTCGAGGAGCAGGCCGCGGCCCCGTCCCTGTGGGACGACCCGGAGGCCGCGCAGAAGATCACCAGCAAGCTTTCGCACCTCCAGGCCGAACTCCGCAAGACGGAGACCCTGCGCGGGCGCATCGACGACCTGGAGATCCTCTTCGAGCTCGCCGAGGGCGAGGACGACGCCGACGCGCTCGCCGAGGCCGAGGCCGAGCTGGAGGCGGTGCGCAAGGCGCTGGACGAGATGGAGGTCCGTACGCTCCTTTCCGGCCAGTACGACGCCCGCGAGGCGCTCGTCAACATCCGCGCCGAGGCGGGCGGGGTGGACGCCGCCGACTTCGCGGAGCAGCTCCAGCGGATGTACCTGCGCTGGGCCGAGCGCCACAACTACGGTACGGAGATCTACGAGACGTCCTTCGCGGAGGAGGCCGGCATCAAGTCGACCACCTTCGCGGTGAAGGTGCCGTACGCCTACGGCACGCTCTCCGTGGAACAGGGCACCCACCGCCTGGTCCGTATCTCGCCGTTCGACAACCAGGGCCGCCGCCAGACGTCGTTCGCCGGCGTCGAGGTGCTGCCGGTCGTGGAGTCCAGCGACCATGTCGAGATCGACGAGTCCGAGCTGCGCGTGGACGTGTACCGCGCCTCGGGCCCCGGTGGCCAGGGCGTCAACACCACCGACTCGGCGGTGCGGATCACCCACGTACCGACCGGCATCGTGGTCTCCTGCCAGAACGAGCGGTCGCAGATCCAGAACAAGGCGAGCGCGATGAACGTGCTCCAGGCGAAGCTGCTCGAACGCCGCCGCCAGGAGGAGCAGGCCGAGATGGACGCCCTCAAGGGCGACGGCGGCAACTCCTGGGGGAACCAGATGCGTTCGTACGTCCTGCACCCGTACCAGATGGTCAAGGACCTGCGGACGGACTTCGAGGTCGGTAATCCGCACGCGGTGCTGGACGGGGAGATCGACGGCTTCCTCGAAGCCGGAATTCGCTGGCGCAAGCAGCGCGAACGGTAAAACGCGCTTTGTCGACACGGTAACTGCCGCCCCAGGGGCGGCAGTTCCCTTTTGTGTCACAGTTGCGTGCGCATGCCCGGGACATCTGGCGTGAATGCGGTCATCGCGCGCGCAACGGCCTTGACGCGTATATGGAAAGTGGGAAGGCTGCCCGTGGCATGCGTATTCCTGGGGCGCGTGTGACCGGGGGCGGACCAGACGTACCCCCCGCGCGGCCGCTGCCCCGGACGCTGCACCTCAACGAATCAGCTACTGGGGGTAGCAAGCAGATGACCAAGAAGACACGCGTTCGCGTGGCACGGATCGCGGCAGGCGCGGTGATCGCCGCCGGCGCGTCACTGACCGTCGCGGGCGTGGCCCAGGCCGCAGGTGCGGGTGTGACCGTAGACGCCGGTCTCGGTATCGGCAACGACGGAGACCCGGGAGGCGTCGACGGCGGCGGCGACCCGGGCGGCGTCGACGGCGGCGCCGAGCAGGGTGGCGCTGCCGCGGTCGGTGGCGGTGAGCAGGGTGGTGCCGCTGCCGTTGGTGGTGGCGAGCAGGGTGGTGC
>NZ_WWJY01000528.1 GCF_009865405.1 Streptomyces sp. SID3212
GCCCGGGGCGATCGCCGCCGCCAGCTCCGCGAACGTCGACCTGAGCACCACGGACGCCGCCAGCTCCCGGCCCCAGAGGCGGCGGACCTCGAAGCGCAGCCGCAGGGCCTTGAGCGAGTCGCCCCCGTGGGGTATCCACCGGTCGTCGGGGCGCAGTTCCGGCACGCCGAGGATCCGGCCGGCGAGGTCCAGGACCTCCCGCTCCCACGCGGTCGCCGAAGCTCCGGCGGTGGCGGTCGGCCGCCACGGTTCGTCGTCGCGCGCCAGCAACGCGCCCTGGTCCACCTTGCCGTTGGCGTTCAGCGGCAGCGCCTCGACCCGGTGGATCCGGTGGGGCCGCATGTACGGCGGCAGTCCCGCCGCCAGATGCCGGTCGACGTCCTCGTACGACAGCTCCGCCCCGGGCACCACGTACGCCAGCAGCTCGTTCGTCCCCAGCTCCGCGTCCCGTCGGGTGCAGACGTAGGCCTGCCGCACCGCCCGGTGGGCCACGAGGTGCCGCTCCAGCTCGCCCGGCTCGATGCGGAAGCCCCGCACCTTGACCTGCCGGTCGGCGCGACCGACGTACACCACGAGCCCCGAGCCGTCCTGCCGTACGAGGTCGCCGGTGCGGTAGTGGCGGACCTGTCCGCCGTCGAGCCAGGGCAGATGGACGAAGCGGCGTTCGGTCTCGTCCGGCAGGTTGCGGTAACCCGCCGCCAGACCGTCCCCGGACAGGTACAGCTCCGCCACCTCACCCGGCGCGGCGGCCCGCGACCCGTCGGCCACCAGCACCGCGCCGGTGTCCGGCAGGGGCCGCCCGATCGGCACGACGTCCCCGTCGAAGGCGCGCGGGACGGGGTGGCAGAGGGCGAACGTGGTGGTCTCGGTGGGGCCGTAGACGTTGTGGAGCCGCGTCGAGGAGGACGCGTTGTGCCGGTACCAGCGGGTGATCAGCCGGGCGTTGAGCTGCTCACCGCCCACCAGCACCTGCCGGGCCCCGGCGAAGCACGCGGGCTCCTCGCCGACCACGGCGTTGAACAGGGCCACCGTCACCCACACGGTGTCGACGCGCTCGCGCAGCAGCGCCTCGGCCAGCCGATGAGGGGTCTGTACGGTCTCGTCGTCGAGGATCACGCAGCAGCCGCCGGTCAGCAGCGGCACCCACACCTCGAAACTCAGCGCGTCGAAGGCGGGGTTGGACAGGCAGGAGTAGCGCGCCCCCTCGTCCAGGGCGAGGTAGCCGGGACGTGCGAGGCGCAGGATGCCGGCGTCCCGCACCTCGACGCCCTTGGGCCGGCCCGTCGTTCCCGACGTGTAGAAGAGGAACGAGACCGGCGCGTCGGCCGGGGCGGCGGGTTCGCCGCCGGTGGCCGGGCCTTCCCGCAGCAGCTCGCCCGCCGCCAACGGCGTGATGAAGGAAGGCAGTTCGGCGGGAGCGCTCCCGCCGTGCACCAGCACGGTGCTCGCCGAGTCCTCCAGGATGTGCCGCCGCCGCCCGGGCGGGCTCTGGACGTCGAGCGGCACGACCACCGCGCCCACCCGCAGGATGCCGAGCATGACGCACACCAGCTGCCACGAGCGCGGCAGGCACACCGCCACCGCCTGCCGGGGCCGTACACCCCGGTCACGCAGGGCGGCGGCGACGGCCGCGCTCGCCGCGTCGAGGGCCGCGTAGTCGAGCACCTGGTCACCGTCCACGACGGCGGTCGCCGCCGGGGTGCGGCGCGCCCGCGCGAGGACGGACCGGGCGAGGCCCCGGGGTTCGGTGGTGGCCGAAAGCCGTTCGGCGGAGCCGGTGTTGTGGTCCATCACGCCTCCCGCGCCGGGCGGACCAGTGACGGCTCACCCTGCCGCGCGGCAGGCGGTGGAGGCGCCGGGAACCGGGCCAGCTCGTCCTCGATCACGGCGGCCACCCGCAGCACCCCGGCGCTCTCCAGCATCTCCCAGTGGTCACAGTCGACCGGTTCGACGCGGAAGCCCCCGAGCCCCCGGCGCTCCCAGAACGCGCGCACGGCGTCTGTGAGTGGCGTGTCGGTCCCGCCCTCGACGGCCTGCACCAGGACGAGCCTCGCCTCGGACGGCGCCGGGACGTGCGTGCGCGCGGTCATCCGGTTGTGGTTGTAGACGCGGAAGTACTGCTCTATCTGCTCGTCCTCGATCCCGGGATACATCCCGTTGAACTTGACAAGTTTGTCGCGGAATTCGTCGATCTCCACCGGCCCCAGCGCGGCCCGGTCGGCGGGATCGTCGGTGGCCTGGGTGTCGAGCAGCACCACACTCACGTCCGTCCTGCCCGACGCGGCCAGGCGGCGCGCCATCTCATGGGCGACCAGACCGCCGTACGACAGCCCGCTGAGAACGAGCGGACCGTCGAGCAGCGGCTCGACCAGCGCCAGATACGACTCGGCCATGGCCTCGACCGTCGGGAGGAACGTCTCGCCGGGATTCACCCCGGGCGACTGGATACCGTAGACGCCGTAGCCGTCCGGCAGGGCCTTGGCGAGCGACAGGTAGCAGAAGGCGGTGCCGCCGGCCGGATGGACGCACACCACCCGGCGGCGTCCGTCCCCCTCCCGGAACTCGATCAGATTGCCCGGCGTGCTCGGCGTGCTCGGCGGCCGGCCCGACGCCCCCTGCCGCAGCCGTCCGCCCAGCGCCTCGACCGTCGGATGGAGCATGATGTCGCGGATCGGCAGCATCTCGCCGAAGGCCTCACGGATGGCGTGCGCCAGCTTGATGGCCGACAGGGAGGTGCCGCCGATGTCGAAGAAGCTGTCGTGCACGCCGATGTCGGCGTGCAGGAGGATGTCCTGCCATATCCGATAGAGCGTCAGCTCGATGTGGTCGCGGGGACTGGCCTGGTTGACCTGTACGGGGGCGTCGGACCGCGCCACCCGCAGCAGCGCCTCCCGGTCGAGCTTGCCGTTGCGGTTCAGCGGCAGGGAGGGGAGTTCCGCGAAGAGCGCGGGGATCATGTAGTCC
>NZ_WWJY01000529.1 GCF_009865405.1 Streptomyces sp. SID3212
TGACGGCGCCCGGGTCGCGCCCTCGGCCAGGTACAGCGTGGACGCGGTCGCCGTGGACGGCGCGGGCCGGCGCTCCGCCCGGCACAGCACCTTCACGACGGCCGTCCCCAAGGACCGCTTCATCGGCTACTTCTCGCCCGAGAACCGCTCCACCGTCGGCGCCGGGATGATCGTCTCGTTCGACTTCAACCGGGCGATCCGGAACCGCGCGGCCGTCGAGCGGGCCATCGAGGTCACCGCCGACCCGCCGGTGGAGGTCGTCGGCCACTGGTTCGGCGACGAGCGGCTCGACTTCCGGCCACGCGAGTACTGGGCCCCGGGCACCGAGGTCACCGTCGCCGTGCGGCTGCGGGACGTCGAGGGCGCGCCGGGCGTCCTCGGCATCCAGGAGCGGACGACCGGTTTCACCGTGGGCCGGTCGCAGATCTCTCTGGTGGACGCGGAGAAGCACACGATGGAGGTACGGCGCGACGGCGAGCTGGTCTCGACCCTGCCGATCACGGCAGGCGCCGCCAAGACCCCCACGTACAACGGGAAGATGGTCGTCACGGAGCTGCACGACGTCACCCGCATGGACGGCAGGACGGTCGGCTTCGGCGGGGAGTACGACATCAAGGACGTGCCGCACGCGATCCGGCTGACGACCTCGGGGACCTTCCTGCACGGCAACTACTGGGCCGCGCCCGCCACGTTCGGCTCCGCCAACGTCAGCCACGGGTGTGTCGGGCTGCTGGACGTCAAGGGCGGCGGCGAGGAGACCCCGGCGGGCTGGTTCTTCGACCGGACCCTGATCGGGGACGTCGTGGAGGTCGTCCACTCACGTGACCGGATCGTGGCTCCCGACAACGGACTCGGCGGCTGGAACATGGAGTGGGCGGAGTGGGGGAAGGGCTCCGCACTCCGCTGACCTGCGCCCGTCGGGGCGGACGGCCTGCGCCCGTTGGGACGGAACGGTGACAATCACGAGATCTTCCCCATGCATGCGATGTGATTGTCTGACGCTGGGCGCGGGCAATCGGCGCGCGAGAGTACGGGCCGTGGCGGGGCCAGGCCGTGCGAGGGGAGACGACCATGGTGAACGGCTTGCCGATATCGGGGACATCGGCGGGACCGGTCCGCGGGCCGCGGGGCCGCGGACAGGACGGACGGCGGGGGCGCGGGAAGCGCGGACTGCTGGCGCTGGCGCTGGGAGGAGTGCTCCTGGTGGTCACCGCGTGCGGGGGCGGGGACGACGGCGCCGACAAGGGCGCCTCCGGTGACAAGGGCGGCGCCAAGGGCGCGGCGGCGGTGGCCAACGCGGCGTCCGTCGCGGTCGTGACGGTCGCCCCGAAGGACGGCTCCAAGGCGGTCGCGACCACCGGGGTCCTCAAGGTCTCCGCCGACAAGGGCACGTTGACCTCGGTCACCGTCAAGGACGACAAGGGCAACGAGGTCGAGGGGAAGCTCACCCCCGACGGCGCCGACTGGGAACCGACCCAGCACCTCGCCGGCTCGACCAAGTACAAGGTGCACGCGATAGCCAAGGACGCCGACGGCCGGGAGTCCGCCAAGGACACCACCTTCACGACGCTCGTGCCGCAGAACACGTTCATCGGCCAGTACACGCCGGAGAACGGTTCGACCGTCGGCGTCGGCATGCCGGTCTCCATCAACTTCTCCCGGGGCATCACCGAGCCCGACGCCGTCGAGAAGGCCATCACGGTGACGGCGGAGCCGTCCGTACCCGTCGAGGGCCACTGGTTCGGCAACGACCGGCTGGACTTCCGGCCCGAGAAGTACTGGGCCGCGGGCACGAAGGTGACCGTCGAACTCAACCTCGACGGGGTCGAGGGACGGCCGGGCGTCTACGGCGAGCAGGCCAAGTCGTTCTCGTTCACCATCGGCCGCAGCCAGGTCTCGACGGTCGACGCGCGCGCCCACACGATGAAGGTCGTGCGGGACGGCAAGCAGATCAAGAACATCCCGATCACCGCGGGCGCGCCGTCGACCACCACGTACAACGGCCAGATGGTGATGAGTGAGAAGTACGAGGTCACGCGGATGAACGGCGCGACCGTCGGCTTCGGCGGCGAGTACGACATCAAGGACGTGCCGCACGCGATCCGGCTGTCCACCTCCGGCACCTTCGTGCACGGCAACTACTGGGCGTCCTCGGGGACGTTCGGCTCCGCCAACGTCAGCCACGGCTGCGTGGGGCTGCGGGACGTCAGGGGCGGCGGCAAGAACGGCACCCCGTCCGCCTGGTTCTTCGAGCAGTCGATCATCGGCGACGTGGTGATCGTCAAGAACTCGAAGGACAAGCAGATCGCCCCGGACAACGGCCTCAACGGCTGGAACATGTCCTGGGCGGAGTGGACGAAGTAGCTCCCCCCGTACGTACCGCCACTCCTCGAACGGCCGGGCCCGGCGCACTGTGACCAAGTGCACCGGGCCCGTTCGCGTTAATCTTCGTTAACCTGCCACGCATGGCTACCGTGAACCTCGAAGTCTCCGACGGCGTCGGCACGATCCGGCTCGACCGTCCCCCGATGAACGCGCTGAACGTCTCGATCCAGGACCGGCTGCGCGAGCTGGCCGAGGAGGCCGGCCGGCGCGACGACGTACGGGCCGTGATCCTGTACGGCGGCGAGAAGGTCTTCGCGGCCGGCGCCGACATCAAGGAGATGCGGGACATGGACCACGCGGCCATGATCCTGCGCTCCCGGGCCCTCCAGGAGGCGTTCACCGCCGTCGCCCGCATCCCCAAGCCCGTCGTCGCGGCCGTCACCGGCTACGCGCTCGGCGGGGGCTGCGAGCTGACGCTCTGCGCGGATTACCGGATCGCCGCCGACAACGCGAAGCTGGGCCAGCCCGAGATCCTGCTGGGGCTCATCCCGGGCGCCGGCGGCACCCAGCGGCTCGCCCGGCTGATCGGCCCCTCCCGTGCCAAGGACCTCATCTTCACGGGCCGTCAGGTACGGGCCGACGAGGCCCTCGCGATCGGTCTGGTCGACCGGGTGGTCCCGGCGGCCGAGGTGTACGAGCAGGCGCACGCGTGGGCCGCCGCGCTCGCCCAGGGGCCCGCGCTCGCGCTGCGGGCGGCCAAGGAGAGCGTGGACGCGGGTCTGGAGACGGACCTGGAGACGGGCCTCGCGATCGAACGCACCTGGTTCGCAAGCCTGTTCGCGACCGAGGACCGGGAGCGCGGCATGCGCTCGTTCGTGGAGGACGGCCCCGGCAAGGCGCGCTTCCTCTGATCCCGCGCCCCGGGCCCGCGGCTCCCCGTTTCGTCAACCGCGTGCACGGCTTATCCCAACCTTAAAAGAGCCTTAAGAAAAAAGCCCCGATCGCTGTTGGTGATCATCTGAATGCGGGTTGTCATCCCAGGTCAGGGTGGCTGTCGGCGGACGTCTGATGCCTTAGGCATATGCCAGACGCCCTGCCTGGAATGACTCATTCCGGGGGGTTGAATCCCCCGGAACGCCCCCGGGGGCGGCGCCGGGCAGCCATGATGGGAGACATGGCGGGCCTGGAGGGTGTGGAGCAGCCGCGGCAACGCGGCAGTGCGACCGCTGCGCGTCGGATTCCGGCCGCCGAGGACGAACAGGCGCTCAAAGCCCTGGAGTTGTACGGCAATCCGACGGACGGCGAGGTGCGGCTCCCGTCCCGCCCGGAGTCCGCCTCGGC
This sequence comes from Streptomyces sp. SID3212, assembly GCF_009865405.1. Lineage (GTDB taxonomy): Bacteria > Actinomycetota > Actinomycetes > Streptomycetales > Streptomycetaceae > Streptomyces. The sequence goes on from NZ_WWJY01000529.1 coordinate 3,667, forward strand.
CGCCCGGAAGATCACCCACACCGTGGTGCTGCACCAGTGGGCCCTCTCCCCGCAGACGGCGGAGCAGGCGGTGCTGCTCGTCTCCGAACTCGTCGGCAACGCGGTGCGCCACACGGGCGCGCGGGTCTTCGGGTTACGCATGGTCCGTCGCCGTGGCTGGATCCGGATCGAGGTGCGCGACCCGTCGCGCGGACTGCCCTGTCTGATGCCGGTGCAGGAAATGGACACCAGCGGGCGGGGCCTCTTCCTGGTGGACAAGCTGTCCGACCGGTGGGGTGTGGACCTCCTTCCCCGGGGCAAGACGACCTGGTTCGAGATGCGCGTCGCCGACCGCCAGGTCCCCTGAGACCTCCCCCGGCGCACGCCACACTTCGCACACCCCCTCCCCCTGGGCCACCCGGGTGACTTCCCTTGGCCGCAACTCGCCACTCGATGGCAGGAGTTCGACAGCAACACGCCGCCGTTCGGGTGACGGTCCCCCTACGGCCACCGCAGGGGCGGGAGGGTGCTCCCCATGATCTCCACTCGTCTGCGGCGCCGGGCCGCCGCCCTCGCCCTGTCCGTCACCGCCGTACTGGTCCCCGCCTCGGTCACCGAGGCCGCGCCCGCCGCGCCCCGTACCGCCGCTCCCACGGCCGTGACCGCCGCCCCCGCCGCCCTGGCGGCCCCCGCGTCCTGTCCCGTCCTCTACGACCCGCTCTTCGCCGCGGCGGACCGCCGGGTCGACCTCAGCCGGATCACCCCCGAGCCCGCCTGGCGCTCCGACTGCCGGCAGCTGTACCGCGCCGACGGCCGCGCGCCGGCGGTCATCTTCGAACAGGGCTTCCACCCCAAGGCGCCGCTCGACGGGCAGTACGATATCGAGAAGTACGTGCTCGTCAACCAGGACTCCCCGTACGTCTCCACCACCTTCGACCACGACCTGTACAAGCAGTGGAAGAGCGGCTTCAACTACTACGTCGACGCCCCCGGCGGGATCGACGTCAACAGGACCATCGGGAACACCCACAAGTGGGCGTCCCAGGAAGAGGTCGCCTTCATCGGGGGGATCGCCCGCGAACACATCGTCGGCGCGTGCCCGGTGGACAGGAAGAAGAAGGTCGAGATCATGACGGAGTGCGTGGACAACCCGCACTACCGCCCCTGGCGCGGCTGACCGGGGCGCGCCGCCGCCCGCCGCGCGGGCTGCCGCCGTTCGGGTGAGTGCGGGCGGATAATCTGGGTCCGTCAACACAGCATGAACGAAGGGGCGGACACAGTGGCGGACATCGACGACGCGCGTAAGGCATTCGACCGGTTCGACGCCGACGGCGACGGACTCATCACGGCCGTGGAGTACAAGAGCGCCATGGCGCAGCTCGGGGACTTCCACGTCACGGAGACCGTGGCGCAGGCCGTCATCAACGCCCATGACGCCAACGGCGACGGCCTGCTGACCTTCGACGAGTTCTGGGCCGCCCGCAAGGGCGAGTGACCCCGCGTCGCACGTGAGGCCCGGCTCCGGCCGGGCCTCACGCGCGAGCGCCCCGGGTGAGCGCCCCCGTCGCCCTCCGAGGGCCGACAGTCACTCATATGCCTCCACCACTCTGCCGACATGACCGTTTCATGCTTATTTGGTCATGACCGCGGCTCGGAACTAGGTGGAGGCAGGCGCTCATGGCAAAGGGATTGAGGAACACCCTCGTCGGGGAGATGGCCGCGGAGTTCGCCGGCACGTTCATCCTCATCATGTTCGGATGCGGCGTGGTGGCACAGGTGCAGGCACCGAACCTCGGCGACCACGACAGCATCGCCTGGGCATGGGGCTTCGGCGTCATGCTCGGTGTGTACGTGGCGGCCCGGGTCAGCGGCGCCCATCTCAACCCCGCGGTGACGCTGTCCCTCGCGGTCTTCCGCGGCTTCGCGTGGCGCAAGGTGGCGCCGTACGCCTTCGCCCAGACGCTGGGCGCGTTCTGCGCGGCCCTGCTGGTGCGCTGGAACTACACGGAGATCCTGGCGAAGTTCGACCCGGGTCACACGTTCAAGACCCAGACGGTCTTCTCGACCCTCCCCGGCAACGGAGTGCTGCCGGTCAGTGAGTACGGCGCGTTCCGCGACCAGGTCATCGGTACGGCGCTCCTGGTGATGGTCATCTTCGCCATCACCGACCTGCTGAACACGCCCCCCGGCGCCAACCTCGGCGCGCTGATCACGGGCCTGCTCGTGGTCGCCATCGGCATGGCGTGGGGCGCCGACGCCGGATACGCGATCAATCCGGCCCGTGACTTCGGCCCCCGCCTCGCGAGCTTCATCACCGGGTACGACACGGCCTGGCGGGACCAGTACGGCAACTTCTACTGGTGGATCCCGATCGTCGCCCCGCTCGTCGGCGGACTGGTCGGCGCCGCGTTCTACAAGTTCGTGATCGCCACGTTCCTGCCCGTCGCCCAGAAGCAGGAGCAGGGGCGGGCCCCGATCGCGGACGTGTGACCGACCGGACACCCCTGCGGCGGGTGCGGGCCCTCACGGGTCCGCACCCGCCGTTTTGGCCGTTGCTTTACGTGTGCGTTGCAACCGCTTTGCCATGGTTCATGTCTCTATGGGTACGGGGGCGGCAATGGCGGCGGATGTCAGGTCCTGGGACACATGGCGTCGTGGGACACATGACGGCACATGACGGCACATGACGGAGTGGAGTACGGAATGGGCACGCGCACGCGCAGGGGCCTCGCCAGGGGCAGGATCAAGAACGGCGGCATAGGCGTCGCGCTGGCCACCACCGCCGTGCTGCTGGGCGCGACCGCCTGCGGGGCGAGCGCCG
>NZ_WWJY01000530.1 GCF_009865405.1 Streptomyces sp. SID3212
CTGGACGAACATGCAGTCGGAGATCAAGCAGGACTGGACGAACAAGATGAAGGCGCACACCGCGTCCAGCGCCTACGCCGTACAGAACGGCAAGCCCGTCGTCTGCATCTGGGGCTTCGGGTTCAACGACGACGGGCGGCCGTTCGCGCCGGGCCCGTGCAAGGACGTCGTCGACTGGTTCAAGGCGCAGGGCTGTTACGTGATCGGCGGCGTGCCCACCCACTGGCGCAGCGGCAACGAGGACTCGCGGCCCGGATTCGCCGACGTGTACCACGCCTTCAACATGCTCTCGCCCTGGATGGTCGGCCGCATCGGCAACGTGAGCGACACCGACCGCTTCTTCACCTCCGTCAACACCCCGGACCAGGCCGACTGCAACGCCCACGGCATCGACTACCAGCCCTGCGTGCTCCCCGGCGACCTCCAGGAACGGCAGCGCGCGCACGGCGACTTCATGTGGCGGCAGTTCTACAACATGGTCCGCGTCGGCGCGCAGGGGATCTACATCTCCATGTACGACGAGTTCAACGAGGGCAACCAGATCGCCAAGACGGCGGAGACCGGCGGACAGGTCCCGGCCGGGTCGGGGATCTACGCGCTCGACGAGGACGGCACGAGCTGCTCCTCCGACTACTACCTCCGGCTGACCGGTGACGGCGGCCGGATGCTGAAGAAGCAGATCGCGCTGACGGCCAACCGGCCGACACAGCCGCGCGTCTGACGAAGCATCACAAACGCCCGCCCGGCCCGCGCGTATGCGCGCGCCGGGCGGTGCCCCTCAGGCGCGCAGGCCGCCGGACGCACCCGGCGGCCTGCGTTCTCCCCGCAGGCGCGGGGTGAACGTGGCGTGGAAGAGCGTCGAGGCGGCGCCCACCGCCGCGGCCTCCGCGCTCAGCACGGACGGCTCGACCTCGACCCGCCGCAGCCGCCTGGCGGTCGGGAACTCGTTGACGGTACGGGTGATCTCGTCCAGGTAGAAGTCGGCGACGTCGGCCGTGAAGAACGGGCCGCCGAGCACGATCAGATCGATGTCCAGCAGGTCGACCAGACCGAGGGCCCCGCGCCCGACCGCCTGGGCCACCTCCCGTACGGCCGCAGCCGCCGCCGGATCACCGGCCGCCGCGGCCTCGCCCACGGCCAGGTAGGCGGCCGTACTGCCGGAGTCGGCGCTCCCCACGCCGGGGCCGGAGCCCCCGGCCGGACCCCGCATCCCGCCCCGCAGGGCCAGATCGGGCACGGACACCGGCGGATTGCACTCCGGCACCATCTCCGGCCTGCCGTCCTTGTCCACCCGCCCCAGCGCGATGGCGCACAACTGCCCGAACTCCCCGGCATTGGAGCTGATCCCCCGGTAGAGGTCACCGTTGAGATAGAGCCCGGTGCCCACCCCCGTACCGAGATAGAGGTACGCGAAGTCCCTCGCCCTGCGGTCCCGGCCGATCCACCGCTCCCCGGCCGCCGCGGCGGTCGAGTCCTTCTCCATCAGGACCGGGCACGGGAAATGGTCCTTGAGCAGGTACAGCAGCGGCAGATCGCCCCACGCGGACATCAGCGGCGGGCCGAGGACCGTGCCCGACGCGATGTCCACCGGACCCGGCACGGCCACCCCGATCCCGAGGAAACCGTCCTCGCGCACCGCCCCGCGCGCCTCCGCGAGCGTCTCCCGGCCCAGCGCGGCGACCCGTTCGACGAACTCCGCCGGATCGGTGTCGGCGGTCACCGGCCGGCTGCGCGTGCACACGATCGCCCCGTCGAGGTCGATGACCACCGCGGTCAGGACCTCCGGGTCGATGTGGATGCCCAGCGCGTGCGCGGCCGTGCCCGAGAGCCGTACCGGCGTACGGGGCTTGCCCGAGGTGGCGCGCCGCTGCGCGTCCTCGATGAGGATGCCCCGGTCCAGAAGCGAGCGGGCGATGCGGGACACCGACTGCTGGGTGAGGCCCGTGCGGTGGGCGATCTCCCCGCGGGTTATGGTGCCCGAAAGCCGTACGGTCTCGATGACCACACACTCGTTGAACGAGCCGAGGTCGATCTGGTTGACCCCGCTCCACGACAGGTTCGGCGCCGGGCCGTCCGGGGCCCGCTCCGCGCGCAGGTGGCCCGCGACGTTCTCCCGCAGCCACCGTACGGCCGCGCACGGCCGGTCGGCGCGAGTCGCCGCGTACCGCTTCAACTCCGAGGCCAGGTCCAGGTATACGCGGCGCGAGGACTCCGGGTGGCTGGTGCTGTCCAGGGCGATCATGGCGCGCAGGAAGGTCCGCCACGTGGAGCGCGCCGGTATCTGATGGAGTGTCAGGGACAGCTCCGGCGGCTCCTGTACGGTCCCGCCGGACGGCTCCCAGAGCGTGATGGCGTGCAGCAGCAGATCCGGATGGCTGCGGCTCGCCTCCACGAGATACCCGGCCAGGCCGGCGCGGAGCGCGGCGGACGCGTCGCCTGTCCCGGACCCGGGTGAGGTGGAGGTACGGCCCGCCGGCCCC
>NZ_WWJY01000531.1 GCF_009865405.1 Streptomyces sp. SID3212
CAAGCCCGTCCGGCGATTGAGGACAACAGCGACCGCAGCGCGGTCACCCCTAGGGGCTCACCACCACCCGCAACTCCGCGAGCGCCTCGCGCAAGAACGAGGCCAACGAACCCGAACCCGCCCGAACCCACCGCTCAAACCCCACCTTGAACACCGCCACCCCCACCTCCGCCGCCAGGCTCGCCACCGCTTCGCTCACCCCCCGCCCCCGCAACGTCGTCGCCAGCGCCGCGGTCAACGACGCCAGCTTGATCAGCTCGCGCTCCTGGAGCTCCACGTTCGCCGCGATGACCTCCTGCCGCCGCCGCGCGAACTCGTGCCGGTCCGCGAAGAACTCCGCCACCGCCTCCAGCGTCAGAGCCATCGCGTCGATCGGCCCGACCGACGCCGGGACAGCGGCCAGGGTGTCCACGAACACCCCCTCCAGTAGCTGGGCGCCCCCGAAGAGCACCTCGCGCTTGTCGGCGTAGTAGCGGAAGAACGTCCGCTCCGAGAGGCCCGCGCGTTCCGCGATCTGCGCCGCCGTCGTCTGCTCGAAGCCCCGCTCGCTGTACAGCTCCAGCGCGGCCCGCTCCAGCCGCCCGCGCGCGTCGGGCTCCCATCGGCTCATGTCCCGATCCTACGCGATGACAGTCACTGACATCGAGTGTTACGTTGGTGGTGATGGCAGTGACTGACATCGTCAGGGACTGGCATCGAACCGACAAGACCAGGAGGTCTCCCCATGCGTGTGTTCCTCACCGGCGCGTCCGGCTGGATCGGCTCCGCCGTAGTCCCCGAACTCCTCGGCTCCGGCCACAAGGTCCTCGGCCTCGCCCGTTCCGACGCCGCCGCCGACGCCCTCACCCGGGCCGGCGCCGACGTGCTCCGTGGCACGCTCGACGATCTCGACACCCTGCGCGACGCGGCCAAGGCGTCCGACGGGGTGATCCACCTCGCCTTCAAGCACGACATCGCGTTCAGCGGCGGCTTCGAGGACGCCGCCGACGCGGACCGCAGGGCCGTCGACACGTTCGGCGAGGCCCTCGCGGGAACCGGCCGCCCGTTCCTGATCGCCTCCGGCACGCTCGGCCTCGCGCCGGGGCGGGTCGCCACCGAGCGCGACGGCCAAGAACCCGTCACCACCGAGGGCGCCCACGCC
>NZ_WWJY01000053.1 GCF_009865405.1 Streptomyces sp. SID3212
CATCCCCGCCAGCGGCGCCGGTCCGGCGCCCGGGTCCGGGACCGGCTCGTGCGCCGGGGCCGCCGGTGCGGCCCCCACCGGCGTCTCAGGACGCCCGGCCGGGAAGGGCGGTGACGCCTGACGTGGCACGGCGGCCGGCCTGGGCGACTCCACCTGCCACTGCGGGCGGGTCACGTGCGGCGACGCGCTCGGCGGTCCGGTGACGTCCTGCGGCGGCCGGGGCGCGAACGTCACGGGCAACTCCTGCAACTGACGAGACATCAGAGCAGCCGTCCACCGCAACTCATGCTCCTCCACGGCGAGTTGAATGTCCGGCAGCCGCAGCAGCAGCGCGTCGATGCCGGTGTCGGCGATGGCCCGGCCGATGTCCTGCCCCGGGCATTCGTGGGGGCCACCGCTGAACGCGAGATGCGAACGGTTGCCCTGCATCGAGGCGTTGAGGTCCGGCCGTACCACCGGATCGACATTGGCCGCCGCGATCCCGACCACCAGCGCGTCCCCCGCCTTGATGCGCTGGCCGCCCAACTCGGTGTCACCGACGGCCCAGCGGCCGAAGATCGTGGTGAACGGCGGTTCGTCCCACAGCGTTTGCTCGACCGCCTCGGGCAGTGTCATGTGCCCGCCGCTCAGCTGGGCCCGGAAGCGGGGGTCGGTGAGCACCATGCGCAGGACGTTGGCGATGAGGTTCGCGGTGGTCTCGTACGCCGCGATCAGCACCAGCCGCAGGTGCTGGCCGACCTCGTCGTCGGTGAGACCGGCCGGGTGCTCGGTGAGCCAGGTCGCGAAGTCCTCCTCGGGCGCGATCCGGCGGCGTGCCACGAGCCGGTTCAGGGCGGCCATCACGTACGCGTTGGACTCGATGGCGGTCTCGGTGCCCTTGATCATGTCGCGGGCGGCCTCGACCAGCCGGTCGTTGTACTCCTCCGGCATGCCGATGATCTGCGCCATCACCATCATCGGCAGGTGTTCGGCGAACCGGCTGACCAGGTCGGCCCTGCCGTCCTGGCAGAAGTCGTTCACCAGGCGGTTGCTGTACCGGTTGATGTAGCGCCTGACCCCCCGGTGGTCGATCCGGGCGAGGGAGTCGGTGACCGCGCCGCGCAGCCGTTCGTGGTCGGCGCCGTCGGCGAAGACGCAGATGGGCTGCCAGGTGAAGACCGGGGCGAGCGGGTGGTCGGGGGCCACGGAACCGTCGTGCAGGGCGCGCCAGCGCCGGGCGTCACGCGAGAACTGCGAGGGGGTACGGGTCATGTGGAGGTTCTCGCTGTGCCCGAGGACCAGCCAGGCGGGCACGTCGCCCTGGAGCAACACCGGTGCCACGGTGCCGTGTTCGGCGCGCAGCTTCTCGTACAGGCCCATGGGGTCGTTCTCGGCCTCGGGGCCGTACAGCCGGCGCAGTCCGTTGGGGGTGAGGCTGTCCGGGGTGAAGGTCAGGCCGTGGGCGGGGCAGCCGGGGGGCGGCGCCCCGTGGTCGTCCGTCCCGGGTCGGTCGGAAAAGGGGGTGGTCACGCGGTCACTCCAGAAATCGGGCCGGAAGGTCCGGAAGGTCGGGGGGATGCGGGGCGATGCGAGAACGAAAAGGCGAGGCACCGGTCAGCCGGGCGGGAGCGCCAGCGCGTGCAGATAGCGCATCAGCGTCAGCAGGACGTCGCGGCTCGACGCCCGCAGCCGCGCGTCGCAGTCGACCATCGGCACCTCGTCGGGCAGGTCCAGGGCGGTGCGCAGCACCTCGACGGGGTGGTGCGGCGCGTCGGGGAAGGTGTTGATCGCGACGACGAACGGCACCCCGCGCTCCTCCAGCCGTCCGATCACGTCGAAGCTGACTTCGAGGCGCCGGGTGTCGACGAGGACGACCGCCCCGAGGGCCCCTTCGAAGAGGCCGTTCCACAGGAACCAGAAACGCTCCTGTCCGGGCGTCCCGAAGAGGTACAGCACCAGGTGTTCCGTGATGCTGATGCGACCGAAGTCCATGGCGACGGTGGTGGCGGTCTTGCTCTCCACCCCCTTGTTGTCGTCGACGCCCACTCCGGCCTGGGTCATGGTCTCTTCGGTGGTGAGGGGTCTGATCTCGCTGACCGAGCCCACCATCGTCGTCTTGCCGACGCCGAATCCGCCCACGATCACGACCTTCACCGCGGAGGTGGCCGTGGTGGGCAGGACGTCTTCGGTACGTGGACCGGCGACGCCGCCCGCGAGCGTGCCCGGGACCGGGTCAGAGCTTCTGGAGTCCATGCATCACCGCTTCGAGGAGGGACCGGTCGGGGAGTGCCGCGCGGACGACGGGCGCCCGCGACTCGACCAGTTGGGTCGCGAGGAGTTCGGTCAGCAGGGCGGTCACCACGCTGAACGGCAGAGTCAGGTAGGCGGACAACTCCGCGACGGACAGGGGCGCCCGGCACAGCCGGAGGATGGCCGCCTGCTCCGGCTGAACCGTCGGTGACGGTTCGTCACGTGCCACGATCATGGTCACCAGGTCGAGTTCGGCGCGCTCGGCGCCGTCGGGACCGCCGGTGATCACGTACAGCCGTTCCGGATCCCCCACGTCCGCCTCGGGACGACGGCGTTCTCGTCGGGGAGGAGTCATCCGGCCGGCCCGTCGTGGCGCGGCGGGCTGGTCAGGTGGGCGCCGATACGGACGACCATGTCCCGCATCCTGGCGCCGACCAGGCCGGCGTCGACCGTCTCGTCGGCGAGGACCGCGAGGTACGCGCCGGTCCCGGCCTCCATCAGGTAGAAGAAGCCGCCCCCGACCTCGATGACGACGAGCCTCATCCGGCCGTCGCTGTGGGGAATCTCCGACGCGACGGCGGCGGCCAGGCTCTGGAGTCCGGCACAGGCCGCCGCGAGCCGGTCGGCGACGTCGGGGTCGCCGCCGTGCCGGGCGATGCGCAGGCCGTCCGCCGAGAGGACCACGATCTGCTGGATCTGCGGTACGCCGTCGGCCAGTTCCTTGAGCATCCAGTCCATGTTCGCCCTCTGCTGGATCACTTCAGGTCTCCCTTGCCCCACGCGTCGTCTGATTCGTCCAGGTCGCCGGGCCGGCCCGGCGCCTCCCCCGCGTCGGAGGACGGCTCCTGCGCGGTGCCGTTGACCGCCTTCGTGAACGCTTCGAGCCAGATGCCGGGCCCCGGTTTCTGCGCGGGCGCGCCGCCGGGGCCGCTGTCGGCCGCGGAGCCGGCGGCTGCGGCGCCATGACCATGACCGTTGCCGTGGCCGTTGCCGTTGCCGTTGCCGTTG
>NZ_WWJY01000532.1 GCF_009865405.1 Streptomyces sp. SID3212
GCCAAGGTACGGACCCTCGCGCCCTCCATGACCCGGTCCATGCAGCTCGTCGCCGAGGCCGTGGCGGGCGACCCGGCCGGCTGCGCGGCGCTCACCGTCACCGGTCTCGCGGAGCTGACCGGCACGAGCGAGGCGACCGTCGTCCGCACCGCCCGCCTCCTCGGCTACCCCGGCTACCGCGACCTGCGCCTCGCGCTCGCCGGCCTCGCCGCCCAGCAGCAGTCGGGCCGGGCGCCCGCCGTCACCGCCGACATAGCCGTGGACGATCCCCTCGCGGACGTCGTCGCCAAGCTCGCGTACGACGAACAGCAGACCCTCGCGGACACCGCCGCCGCCCTCGACACCGTCCAGCTCGGGGCCGCCGTCACCGCGGCCGCCGCCGCCCGCCGCATCGACATCTACGGCGTCGGCGCCTCCGCACTCGTCGGCATGGACCTCGCCCAGAAGCTCTCCCGTATCGGCGTGATCGCCCAGGCGCACAGCGATCCGCACCTCGCCGTCACCCACGCCGTCCAGCTCCGCGCCGGTGACGTGGCGATCGCGATCACCCACTCGGGCTCCACCTGGGACGCGATCGAACCGCTGCGGGTCGCCTTCGACCGCGGCGCGACGACGGTCGCGATCACCGGCCGCCCGGACGGACCCGTCTCGCAGTACGCCGACCACGTCCTGACCACCTCCACGGCCCGCGAGAGCGAGCTGCGCCCGGCGGCGATGTCCAGCCGTACGAGCCAACTGCTCGTTGTCGACTGCCTGTTCATAGGCGTGGCGCAGCGTACGTACGAGACGGCGGCGCCCGCGCTGTCCGCGTCGTACGAAGCCCTCGCGCACCGCCACAGCCCGCGCACCGCCCGCTGACCGCCGCACCCCCTCCCGTACCCCCGAAGAAAGCCGCTTCTTCATGACCTCGACCCCCGGCATGTACGGCGAGCTGCGCGCGCAGCTCGACGCCCTCACCACCGAGGCGTTCCGCCCCGAGCTGGCCGAGATCGACCAGCTGCCCACGCTCGACATCGCCCGGATCATGAACCGCGAGGACAGTACCGTCCCCGACGCCGTCGCCACCCAACTGCCCCTGATCGCCGCCGCGGTGGACGCGGTGGCCGAGCGGGTC
>NZ_WWJY01000533.1 GCF_009865405.1 Streptomyces sp. SID3212
ACGGACGAGACAAGGACCCCCGGGACGCCAGAGGCGGGGGCGGGCGCGGAACCCGCGACCGGGCCCAGCGCAAAGGCGACCGTCGCCGGGGGGCAGGTGTCCACGCCTGCGGCGCCGCCGGACCCGGGCTGGGAAGGGCCTGGCAGCGCGGCGACGACGGAGGAGATCGGCCCGGACGACGGGGCCGGCGTGCGCACGTGCACCGGCGCGGACGCCGGGGCCAGCACATACGCGCGTACCAGCGCGGGCGCCGGGACCAGTACGCACACCCGTACCAGCGCCGACGCCGGTACCAGCGCACACACCCACACCAGCCCGGACGCCAGGGCAAGTACATACATGCGTACCAGCGCAGACGCCCGGAGCGGCGCACACACCCGTACCAGTGCAGACGTCAGTGCCAGCACGTACACCCGTACGGACACCGGGACCGACACACCCGCCCGTACCAGCCCGGACACCGGGAGCCGCACGTACCCGCTTACCGGCGCGGGCGCCCGGGGCGGGGTGGGCAGGCCGGGCGCCGGGCGGCGGGAGGACGGCTTTACACCGCGCGCGAGCGGTCGCCGCTCCGTTCGGCGGATCGAGGGGCTCCTTCTCGGGCTCGCCGCCGGGGACGCCGCCGGGTGGCCCGCCGCTCGGCATCGGGCCGCTCGGATGCCCGAGTGGACCCGGCGGCTCACCCGCGAGCTCGACACCTTCGCCGAGCAGAACGCGACCACCACCCTCCCCGTCCCCATCGCCCTCAACCAGCCGCCCGAGCCCCTGCGGCTCGGCCCCTCCGACGACGCCGAGTGGGCCGCGTTCGCCGCCGAGGCCGTGCTCACCGCCGCCGGTGACCTCTTCCACGGCCTCGGCGCCGACCGGCGCATGCGCGCCGCCGTCGACCTCGCCTGGAACTCCCTCGCCAGCGAGATCGCCGCCGCCGCCGACCGCGCCCCCGAGGTCGAGTCCGCCGTGCTGCCGCTGCGCGCCCGGATCTCCGTACGGGCCGGGCTCGGCAACCTCGCCACCGGCCTGCGCCCGCCCGCCACCGGCCACGACAACCCGCACTACTTCGACGACGCCGCGTGCGTACGGGCCGTCGTCCTCGCGGTCGTCCACCCCGGCGACCCGGCCGCCGCCGCCGAACTC
>NZ_WWJY01000534.1 GCF_009865405.1 Streptomyces sp. SID3212
GATCGCGCCGGAGGCCCTGGCGGCCTGCATCGCGGGCCACCGCAGCGCGGAGCCCGGCCACGTGGCGGCCCTCAACAAGCTCGGCCTGCGCCCCTTGATCGACCTGGACCTCCGCCTGGGCGAGGGCACGGGCGCCCTCCTGGCCCTCCCGGTGGTCCAGAGCGCGGCGCGGGCGATGCACGAGGTGGCGACGTTCGACTCGGCGGGCGTCACGGAGAAGTAAGCGCAGACGGGGACGGCCACCGTCACCACCGACCAGGCGCGAACCGTTGACCGGAGCACGCGGCGTGCTCCACCGGGGCATCAGAGACGTGGAGTTCTACGCGTGTCCGGAAACGATCACCGGAGTCGGCTGCGGGTCGGCGGACCCCCCGTCAGGCCCTTTCGTGCTTGCGGGCCAGCAGGCAGGCGCGTGGCCTGTTCACCCGTCCGCCGGGCTCCTGCTCCAGCCGCGCGGTGACGACGAGTCCGGCCTGCTCCAGCAGACCGACCACGCGGTCCAGGGGCATGCCGCCCAGCTCGTCGTCCCTCAGCTCCAGAGCGGTCATCGAGCCCTCGTGGAACCGCAGGTCCGGACAGGCCTGGCGGGCCAGCCCGATCATCTTCGGTGACAGGTCGACACCGAAGGCGGACACGCCCAGCCCGGCCAGGTGCGCCGTCACGCGGCCGGGGCCGCATCCCAGGTCCGCGACCGGCCCCGGACCGGCCGTCCGTACGAGCTCGGCGAATCCCGCCAGCATGGCGCGGGACAGCGGGTCCATCGCGGCGGGGGGCGGGACGCGTTCGACGTAGTCGGCGGCGACCGTGTCGTACGACTCGCGCACGGCGGTCAGGAAGGAGGGTTCAGCCATGCGGGCGACCCTGGAGCAGGGAACTGACAGTCCGTGTCACGGACTTGACCCCACCTGTCAGGCAGGTCCACCGGGGGCGAGCATGTGCGGTCCGCCCGCCGGCCTCGCAAGCGGGCCGGCAGCCGGGAGGCCGTCCCACGCGGGGACAGCCCCTGGGCGCCCGGGTCCGGCGTCCCGCGACGCGCCGTCGTCCAG
>NZ_WWJY01000535.1 GCF_009865405.1 Streptomyces sp. SID3212
CCCGTCCGGCGATTGAGGACATCAGTAAGCGCAACGGACACCACCGCAGAAGCTACCGCTCCGTCGTCTTCAGGGACAGCCACAGCTCCATCCGGACGTCCGGGTCGTCCAGGGAGCGTCCCAGGATCTCCTCCACCCTCCGCATCCGGTAGCGGAGCGTGTGCCGGTGGACGCCCAGATCCGCCGCCGCCGCGTCCCACTGGCCGTGGCGGGACAGCCACGCCCGGAGCGAGGCCACCAGATCGCCGCGGCCCTTCGCGTCGTGTTCGTACAGCGCCCGCAGCAGGCCGTCCGCGAACGCCCGTACCGCGTCGTCCGCGAGGAGCGGGAGAATCGAGCCCGAGGCCAGTTCCTCGTGCTCGACGAGCACCCGGCCCCGCCGCCGCGCCACGGACAGCGCCGCCTCGGCCTGTTTGTACGCGCCGCCCACCGCGATGGGGCCCGTGGGCGCCGAGAGCCCGATCACGACGCCCCCGACCGCGGGGGTCGCCAAGGAGGCCACCACCGCGCCCCCGTCCACCGCGAGCACCGCGAGCCGCTCCCCGTCCGGTACCGCCAGCACCGCCTCGCCCGCCCGCGCCCCCGCCGCCTCCAGCGCGTCCGACAGGGCCTCCAGGGCACCGGGCTCCGTCGTGTCGGAGTCCGGTTCGGCGATCAGCAGGCGGAAGGGCGCGTCGAGCAGCCCGCCGTACAGCTCGCCCGCCACGGAGCGGGCGTGGTCGGGCTGCCCGGACAGCAGCATCCGCAGGACCGCCGCGCCGAGCCGCTGCTCGGCCTCCCGGAGGGCGCGGGAGCGCTCGGTGGTCAGCGTGAGGAGCGCGACCGCCGAGTGCACGGCGTACCGCTCGGCGGTACC
>NZ_WWJY01000536.1 GCF_009865405.1 Streptomyces sp. SID3212
ACCCGACCGCCACGCCGGACCCGGGGCCCCCACCGGCCGCCGCGCCGACCTGCTGGCCGCCGGAGCCGCCGCCCTCTTCGTCACCGCCGCCGCCGTGATCGGTACCGCGATCCAGGACCGCTACGGGACCCTGCACGTCCAGTGGCCCCCTCTCCTGGCCGAGTGGCTGCCGCACACCGGCCCCGGCACCCTCCCCGCCCTGGTCGTCGCCGCCCTGGTCGTCCTGTACGGCCCCGCCCTCGCGGCCCGGCTGTCCTGGCGGCGCCTCCTCGCCGCCAGCTGGGCGGCGGCCCTGGCCTGGACCTGGTCGCTGGCGCTGGTGGACGGCTGGCAGCGAGGCGTCGCGGGCCGGCTCGACACCGTCCATGAATACCTGCGCGGGGTCGACCGCTTCCAGGACGTCGGCGCCGCCCTGCGCGGCTACACCTCCCACATCCTCCTGGACTCGCCCGACAACTGGCCGACCCACATCGCCGGCCATCCACCGGCCGCCGTCCTGACCTTCGTCGGCCTCGACCGGATCGGCCTCGGCGGCGGGGCGTGGGCCGCCGCGTTCTGCATCCTGACCGGCACCTCGGCGGTGGCCGCCGTGCTGGTCACGCTGCGCGCGCTGGACGCCGAGCGGGGC
>NZ_WWJY01000537.1 GCF_009865405.1 Streptomyces sp. SID3212
CGCGTCGAGCGGCTGGACCGCGGTGGGCACCATGTACGCGGGCAGGTGGCGGCCGACGTGCGCGGCGAGCAGGTCCGGGTCGGGGGTGCGGCCGGGGGCGGGGACGACGTACGCGGTGAGGGTGCGGTCGCCGGGCAGGTCCTCGCGGACCAGGACGCAGGCGGCGCGTACGGACGGGTCGGTGCGGAGGACCGCCTCGATCTCGCCGGGTTCGATGCGGTGGCCGCGCAGTTTGATCTGCTGGTCGGCCCGGGCCACGTGGTGCAGGGTGCCGTCGGTGTCCCGGCGGGCGAGGTCGCCGGTGCGGTACATCCGGCTTCCGTCGCCGGCGAACGGGTCGGCGACGAAGCGGGTGGCGGTGAGGCCGGGGCGCCCCAGGTAGCCGCGTGCCACCCCGGGGCCCGCGACGTACAACTCGCCCTCGGCGCCCGGCGGTACGAGCCGCATCGCGGCGTCCAGGACGTACCCGCGCATGCCGTCGAGCGGCCGGCCGATCGGGGGCACGCGGCCGGGGGTGTCGTCGGGGCGGACGCGGTGCAGGGTGGCGAAGGTGGTGGTCTCGGTGGGCCCGTA
>NZ_WWJY01000538.1 GCF_009865405.1 Streptomyces sp. SID3212
GGGGCGCGCCCGCGATGATCGTCATCACCCCAGGTGGGAGCGGCTCGGCGCGAAGACCCGCGCGGCACGACACGCCGGGGCGCCGCGCCCGCGCGGCGGCCCCGTGCCTGTGGCTGGACTCACAGCCGGGGAGCCGTCCGGGCCCGATGTCAGTGGCGGCTGGAATGCTTGCGGGCATGGACGAACTGATACGGCGCAGGGTGTACGGCGCCGACCACGACGACCCGGACCCGGGCCCGCGGCCCGGCCATGTCTACCGGGAGCTCGTCGCCGGCCCGCTCGACGGCCTCCTCCTGGACGTCACCGGCTGGCCCGCCGAGCGGCTGCGCGACGGCGCGTCGCTGACGACGGAGATCGGCTCGTACGGAGCGGGCGGCCACGCCCTCTACGGCCCCCGCCCCACCGACCCGGACCGCTGGGACTGGCAGGGCGACACGCCGTAGCGCGCCGGGCCACCCGCTCCGTACACGTGTCGCGCAGGCCCTAGGGCGTGTCCGCGAAGTGGGGTCTGGC
>NZ_WWJY01000539.1 GCF_009865405.1 Streptomyces sp. SID3212
TGCCCGTCCAGGCACCGGCGGAGGCGGGCGCCGCGGTTCCGAAGGACGTACGGCCCTGGGAGGCGCCGGGGCGGGCGCCGCCGGAGCCGTACCCGTAGCCGAACCCGAAGCCCGAGACGATGGCGGCGCAGACCAGCGCCACCACCCCTGTGAGGGCCCCGAGCAGGGCGAATCCACGAGGTCGTGTCATGGCCCCGCTCTCTCCTCGTGTCGGTCGTCGTGCCGGTCGCCCCAGGGGTCCCGTGCGTACGGGGCGCGTCTCCGGGAACTCGATGTGCGCCCCGGGAGTACCACAGGCAGGGACAATGCGTACGGGTGGAATTGTGCACGAGCTGGGGCACGACACGTACGCGGACGGGTGGAGCGGATGGAACGTACCAACAAGGGGAGCGCGGCCGGACCGGGCACGGACGCCGGCGGCGCTCCCGACGACGGCGGTCCTCCCGACGGCGGCGGTTCCTCCGGCGCGGGTGCGGGCCGTCCTCCCGGCACGGGTGCCGGCCGCTCCGGGGGGCTGCCCGTCGGCGGGCTGCCCGCCTTCTCGTACACGGCCGCGGACGAGGAGAAGCGCCGGGGCGTCCGCCGGATGAAGACCACCGCGAGCGGGCTGCTGCTGCTCGTCGCGGTGATCTACGTGCTCGCCACCTGGGCGAAGAACTCGGGCGTCGACGGCTGGCCGGGCTATGTCGCGGCGGCGGCCGAGGCGGGGATGGTGGGCGCGCTGGCGGACTGGTTCGCGGTGACGGCGCTGTTCCGGCGCCCGCTGGGCCTGCCCATCCCGCACACCGCGATCATCCCGAACAAGAAGGACCAGCTGGGCACGTCCCTCGGCGCGTTCGTCGGGGAGAACTTCCTGTCCGCGGATGTCGTACGGGCCCGGCTGCGGGCCCTCGGCATCGGCGGGCGGCTCGGTTCGTGGCTCGCCGAACCCGCCCACGCGGACCGGGTGACGGCCGAGCTGTCCACGGCGCTGCGGGGCGCGCTGACCGTGCTGCGGGACTCGGACGTGCAGGCGGTGGTCGGCGAGGCGATCACGCGGCGCGCGGACGCGGCGGAGATCGCTCCGGGGCTCGGCAAGATGCTCGACCGGATCGTTTCGGACGGGGCGCACCACCGGGCCGTGGACCTGATCTGCACGCGGGCGCACGACTGGCTGGTGGAGCACGGCGACTCGGTCATGGACGCGGTGCAGGGCGGGGCGCCGGGCTGGACGCCGCGGTTCGTGGACCGCAAGATCGGCGACCGCGTGTACCGGGAGCTGCTGCGGTTCGTCACGGAGATGCGGGACATGCCGGGGCACCCGGCGCGGGGCGCGATCGACCGCTTCCTGCGGGACTTCGCGGTGGACCTCCAGTCGGACACGGACACGCGGGCGCGGGTCGAGCGCCTGAAGTCGGAGCTGCTGGCCCGGCCGGAGGTGCAGGACATCATCGCGTCGGCGTGGTCCTCCGTACGCGGAATGATCATCTCGGCGGCGAGCGACGACCACAGCGAACTGCGCCTGCGGGCGCGGGCCTCGCTGCTGTCCCTGGGCGCGCGGCTGGCGACGGACGGGCGGCTCCAGCGGAAGGTGGAGGGCTGGGTGGAGGACGCGGCGGGGTATGTCGTGTCGACGTACCGGGGGGAGATCACGTCGCTGATCTCGGACACGGTGAAGAGCTGGGACGCGAACGACACGTCCCGCAAGATCGAGGCGAACATCGGGCGTGACCTTCAGTTCATCCGGATCAACGGGACGGTGGTGGGGGCGCTGGCGGGTCTGGTGATCTATACGGTGTCGCACGCGCTGGGGGCATGAGGGTGGTCGGGCCCGTGGGGTTCATGGGCTGTCGGTAGCCGGGCAGCGCCTGGGTCCATGGGCTGTCGGTAGCCGGGCTGCCGCCGGGCCCATGGGCTGCCGGTGGCCGGGTGGGCTGTCAGTAGCCGGGCAGCGGCTGCTCGCACCAGATGGTCTTGCCGGTGGTCGTCTGGCGGGTGCCCCAGCTCAGGGTGAGGCCGGCGACGAGCAGCAGGCCCCGCCCGCCCTCGTCCGTCTCCCTGGCGCGGCGCAGGTGGGGCGCGGTGCTGCTGCCGTCGGAGACCTCGCAGATCAGGGTGCGGTCGCGGATGATCCGGAGCCGGATGGGGGGCGCGCCGTGGCGGACGGCGTTGGTGACGAGTTCGCTGGCCACCAGTTCCGTGATGAAGGCGGCCTCCGCGAGCCCCCACGCGTCGAGCTGTTCGACGACCAGCCGCCGGGCCCGTTCGACCTCGGACGGGTCGGCCGGGATGTCCCAGGTGGCGACCTGATCGGGCGACAGGGCGCGGGTACGGGCCAGCAGCAGGGCCACGTCGTCGGCCGGGCGCTCGGGGAGCAGGGCGCCGGTGACGATGTCGCACGCCTCCTCCAGTGTCGCGGCGGGCCGGGCCAGCGCCCGGCACAGCTCGGCGATGCCCCGGTCGATGTCGTGTTCGCGGGACTCGATCAGGCCGTCGGTGTAGAGGGCGAGCACGCTGGAGGGTTCCAGCTCCAGTTCGGTGGTCTCGAAGGGGAGGCCGCCGATCCCGAGGGGAGGACCGATGTGGCCGGTGACCGGTGCCACCGACCCGTCGGGGGTGATGACGACGGGCAGCGGGTGGCCGGCGGTGGCCAGGGTGCAGCGGCGGGAGACGGGGTCGTACACCGCGTACAGGCAGGTGGCTCCGAGGTCGGCCACGGCCGCCGGGTCGTGCAGTTCCGCGCTGTACTGCTCGCCGTCGGCGAGGCGGATGACCAGGTCGTCGAGGTGGGTGAGGAGTTCGTCGGGCGGCAGGTCGACATCGGCCAGCGTGCGGACGGCGGTGCGCAGCCGGCCCATGGCCGCTGCGGCGTGCAGGCCGTGGCCGACGACGTCGCCGACGACGAGGGCGACCCGGGTGCCCGACAGCGGGATCACGTCGAACCAGTCGCCGCCGACCCCG
>NZ_WWJY01000540.1 GCF_009865405.1 Streptomyces sp. SID3212
CGCCGCGCTCCTGGCTGCCGGGACCCTGGCAGGCGGCGGGGCTCGCCAGGGACCGGCTCGAAGACCTCCGCAGGGCGCTCGGCATCGGCGCCTCCGTCGTACGGGCCAGCCGCTTCGACCCCCGGGGGGTCGCCGCCCTCACCGCGGGCTCCAGCGGGACCCGGCAGCTCGCCACCGCCGTCCTGGACCTGGCGGACGTCCAGCTGGTCCGCAAGGCGGC
>NZ_WWJY01000541.1 GCF_009865405.1 Streptomyces sp. SID3212
CGTACCGTACGGGCCTCGACGAGCGCGGCCTCGGCCGTCACGGCGGTCCGCCCGGCGGTCTCGGCCGCCTCGGCGAGTTCGGTGAGCATGCCGGGCGGGCAGTCGGCGCGCCAGGAGCCGAGGCGGGCGGCCAGGGAACGGTCGCCGGCCAGGCGTGCGGCGAGCCGCTTGATGTCCTCGTCGCGGACGGCGGCGCGGGCGCGCAGGGCCTGACGCTCCTCGTCGGCCGCGTGTTCGTCGTGCATGGC
>NZ_WWJY01000006.1 GCF_009865405.1 Streptomyces sp. SID3212
CCAGCAGGTCGTCCAGCTCGGCGGCGAAGAGCAGGCCGCTGTCGAATCCCATCCCGGTGAAGTGGCCCGCGAGTTCGAGGGACAGGACGCCGTGCAGCCGGGTCCAGAAGGTCAGGCCCCGGTGGAGGGTCGCGGCGGAGGCGGGGTGGTCGCGCGCCCACTGCCGGTGGTCTTCGAGGTGCGTCTCGAACGGCGTCGCGGGGCCGTCCGACGGCACCCCGGCGAACGCGTCGAGCACGGTCGTCATGATCTCGGACGCGATGGCGGTGATGTCGTCGGGCGCGTGGTAGCCGGGGACGGGGGTGCCGTAGATGAGGAAGTACCGGTGGGGGTCCGCCAGGGCCCAGCCGCGCATGGCGTGCGCCAGCGCGGCCAGGTCGGCGCCGGACGCGGCGGCCGTACGGAAGGTGTCGGCGAGGCTCCGGTAGGCGTCCCGGATGAGTTCGGTGATCAGGTCGTCGCGGCTGGCGAAGTACCGGTAGAGGGCGGGGCCGCTCATCCCCATCCGCTTGGCGATCGCGTTGAGGGAGAGCGCGGAGGCCCCCGCCGTGGCGATCTGCTCCCACGCGTGTTCCTTGACCTCCGCGCGTACCTGGGTGCGGTAGCGCTCGCGGGGGGTTGTCGTGCCCGCCTCTGCCATGGCCTGCCGCCTTCCCGCCCTGCGCTTATACAGTCTCAAGATTTAGTTAGAGGCTATCACGAGACCCGATCTCCTCGATCAGCTCGGCGATCGCCATGATCGTGCCCGCCGGTCCGGTGGGATTGACGTAGAGCGCGTACCCCTCGGGAAGCTGCCCGACCAGTTCGGCCACCGGGACGATCCGGGCCGCGAAGGCCCCGAAGGCGTCGTGGTACGCGGGTGAGGTGAAGACGGGGATCACCGGTTCGCCTTCCGCCGACTGTACGGCCAGCGCACCGCCGTCGGTGGCCGTGAGGACGGCGACCTCGGCGGCGGCCAGCGTCCGGACGACGTCCTCGGCGGGCCCGTACCCCGTCACGGCGAGCTGGATCGCGGACTCGACCGGATCGGTGGGCGCGGGCCAGCCGAGGGCCTCCGGGGAGGGGCGGTACTCCTCGTTGTCCTCCCACGCCACGATCGTGCCGGTGGGGCCGGCCAGCCAGCGGCCGGGGATCGCCCAGTCCGGCGGCGCGCTCCCCGCCCGAACCCGGTTCGTGTCCCCGGCCTCGTCGCTGTCCGCTGCCCCGCCCCCGTCGGCGCCCGACCAGGCAGGATCGGGGAGGCTGAGCCATTGGCCGGGCAGGCGCCGGGCGGCCTCGACGATCTCCGCCGGTGGCTCGGGTGTCTCCGGGTCGAACCCGTCGTCGGTCTCTGCCATGCGCGTTCCTCACATCGGTCCGGCTGTCCCGGAGTGTCGAGCGGTGTCCAGCGATACGACGGGCCCGTCGGGCGGTCCGAGGAGCAGGCGGCCCCCGGCCGCGTCCAACAGCGCGAGCCGGATGCCCAGTTCGAACGCCGTGAGAGCGGCCAGCGCCTCGACAAAAGCGGCGGCGCGCGGCGCGTCGGCGCC
The DNA here is from genome assembly GCF_009865405.1 of Streptomyces sp. SID3212. GTDB lineage: Bacteria > Actinomycetota > Actinomycetes > Streptomycetales > Streptomycetaceae > Streptomyces. The sequence continues at coordinate 1,530 of NZ_WWJY01000006.1, forward strand.
CAGCCAGGCGAGGAGCAGCCGGAACTGCTGAGTCCGCGTCAGTCCGGCGGAGAGCACGGAGAGCCGGTCGCCTTGGAGGGACGCCTCCGCGTACGTGTCGAGCGTCAACGGTATGCGCAGGGCTGTGAGTTGCCCGGTGGTGACCATCTCGTACGGCGGGAGCAGCGCCTCCGTACCGGGGATCCGGTCCTCCGCGTCCGGGGCCTCCCCCGCCAGCCTGCTGTCCAGCCACGCGGTCAGCGCCTCGGGGGTGGCCGATCCGGGGCCCGCGCCCAGCAGTTCGGGGACGTCCCGGTCCAGCGCGGCGACGAGCAGGCGCGTGAACGCGCCTGGGTCGAGATCGAGGGCGGCCCGTTCGAACTCCGGGCTCCGCGCGCTCTCCGGGCTCTCCGTTTCCTCTCCGTCCTCTCTGTCCTCCCCGTCCTCCCCGTCCTCCCCGTCGGCGGAGGGCACGGTCAGAGGCGCCGGGGCGGGCACGGGGACGAGCGCCGGAGCGGGAAGAGGCGTGGGAGACGGGGGCGAAGGAACCCGTAGCGGCCCGGGCCGGAAGGTGAACCAGTCCGGCCGCTGCGGTACGGGTGTCCCCGTCACGACGATGACCGCCTTGCCCAGAGCGGGATCGAGGACCAACTGCGTCGCCTCGCGGCCCACCAGCGTCTTCCTCGCCGTACTCGACCGGCCGGCGATGGCCACCGCCACCTCGACCGGCGGCTCACCTCCGTCGGAGCCGATCAGGACGACGGGGGTGGCGAGCGGTATCGCGCCCAGCCGCTGGTCGTACCTGACCAGAGCCGCGACCTCGTCGTCCGGCACCCCCGGGACGGTCCCGGTCGGCAGGCGCAGATCGAGTGTCCCGCCTGAGCCGTCTGCGACCACGAAGTAGGGGGAGGCGGGCTGTCCCGAACCCGGCGCGGGCGCCCAGGGGGCGGGGCCGGACACACCGTTGGCGACCGAGCCGTCGGGCGACAGCAGGTAGGTGTCCGTGACGATCTCCTCCCGGACCGGCCGCCCCTTCCAGTCGCGCCCCCGCACGCCTCTCGGTTTCGCCGACACGATGAGTGTGCTGTCGCTCAACGCGCCCCGCTGCATGAGGTGATACGCGGCGAGCTCGGCCGGGTCGCGCGGATCGAGCCCGACGGCCGCGGCGCCGGCCGCCAGCCGGAGCAGCGCCGACCCCTGGGTCAGGTCCACCGCCGGCCTCGGGCCGTCCCCGGGTTTCACGGGGCCCAGATGCAGGACCTTCTCCTCCAGGGCCCGCAGTTCGTCGGGGGTCCGCTCCCCGAGCGCCTCGCGCGCCTTGACCGTCCCCCAGAAGAGCTTCACCCGGTCCGGCGCCCCGGCTCCCCAGGAGACCTCACCCCGCGCCAGGGTGACCAGGCCGTCGAGATCCTGGTCCTTGAGCAGGGCCACCGCCCGGTCCACCGACGGCAGCGGCACAAACGCGCGCAGCGGCAACGGAGTTCCGTCGTCCCTGGTCGTCCGGGCGGCCTCCGCCGCGTACAGCATCGCCTTGACGTCCTCCGGCCCGACGGGGACCCGCGGGGGTTTGGCCGCGCCCGTACGCTCCAGGTGCGCGCGGGTCAGCCGGTCCAGCAGAGGGAGGCTGAACGGGCCGCCGAGCGCGACCAGTTCCGGATCCGCCCGCCGCATCCGCTCCAACGCCCCGATCCCGCGCAGCAGGCGTCGGTACTCGCCCGAGGGATCGTCCTTGTCCGCCTCGACCGGCGCACCGAGCGTCCAGCGCAGTGCCCGGACCAGCCGCAGGGTCTCCCGTCGTGCCCTTCCGGGCGAGATGCCCCTGCCCACGGGCAGTCCGGCCCACTGGGCCAACTGGTCAAGTTCCGCGTCCTCCGGATACGGCCACAGTTCCCGCCAGGCACCCTTCACGCCCTGCACGGTGGCCGCGATCCCGTGCTGGTACGTACCGTCCACGCCGATGCCCAGATAGTGCAGCCGGTCGGGGGCGAGGACCGGCTGGCCGCTGCCGTTGGCGGCTCCTTGCGCCATCGACTCCATGGTGAGGGGATCGAAGACGAACGGTGAGGCGGTGCCTTCGTCCAGGTCGAACCCGGGGTCGGCGAGTGTGTCGGCGAAGCACGACGGAAGGACGATCGCCAGTCTGCGACCGGACTTGAGCGCCTCACCGCGGAGCTTCCGGAAACTCGGACGCCGTTTGACGAAACCGCCCACCTGGCCGCCCCGGACGGACAGGACTCTTCCGTCGACGTGCTCCAGCTCCGCCCGCATCGGTCTGCCGTGCACGTGGAAGTAGTAGACCGGGCGGCCGGCCCACGGCACCGGGTCCGCGTCGCCGGACCAGCCGCCGGTGACCGGATCGAGGTGACCGCTGGTGAGCATCTCCGGCAGCCGCCGGTGCAGTTCGTCCCGGGTGGCCAGGTCACGGTCCCTCATCGAGACACGTCCGACGGGCCGGTGGTGGTGCAGGAGGGTGACGGTCTTGATCCGGCGGTCCGCGACGAGCCCCACGTCCTCCACGTACAGCTCGTCGTACGGCTCCTCCCGGGCGCCTTCCCCTTCGGACCCGTCGACCCCTCCGAGGCCTGCCGGGTCCCGGTCCCCCGGCAGGCTGAGGGCCCAGTCACCGAGCGCTCTTCGCGGGCGGAGGTCGGGGACCTCGATCCTGACCTCGTGGTCGGCGGGGTCGTCGGCGACCAGGTGAGTGGCCCGGCCGGTATGGGTCCAGACCTCTCTGCCCGTCCTGAACGCGGTCCGGCCGGGCAGGTCCAGGCCCTGGCCACCGGCGTCCGGCACGAGCAGCAGGACGGGTACCTCGGCGCCCAGTGCCGCCAACTCGGGATCCATGGCGAGGAGTTCGGCGAACTCCCGCCACGAGATCCTGAGGTGGACCCCGTTCAGCGGCACCCTCACGTGGTCGTGGCCTCCGTCGGCCACGACGGCGTACGGTGTCGGCTGTCCCTGCTCGCCGGGCCGGTGCCACGGCGACGGCTTCGGCGCTCCGGCGACCTTCCCGAGCCGGGTCTCGACGTAGGTGTCCGTCACCACGTTCGTGATCGGATCGGGCGTCAGGTTGCGGCCTCCCGACCGGCCGCCGGGACCGGCGATACGGGTCGCGGCGCTGAACACACCGCTCCTGCTCAGGTGGTACGCGGCCAGCGCGTCCACACTCGTCGCGTGCCCGGCCTTCATGGCGTCCGCCGTCAGCTCGTACAGTTCGGTGAGCGTGGCTTCGTCGACGGCGTCGTCCTCGTCCCGGTGCAGGATCCGGACGGCCAGCACCTCGGGTTCGAAGAAGTCGACCAGCGTGGCCAGTTGCCTGACGGCGGCGGCGTAGGGCGGCAACCCCACCTCGACCGTCACTTTCTGCCGCCCGGGCCCACCGTGGGGGCCGCCGTCCCGGCCTCGGCTGTCCACGACGATGCCGAAGCCGCCGAACAAGTGCGCCTGGCGCAGGCGCCTCAGCGCCCTTCGCAGGTGTTCCTCGAAGACGGCCTGGACGCTCTCCGCGCGTTCGAGCCCGGTGATGTGTACGGTGACGGCCTTCTCGGGCGTCGGTATCCGCGCCTGCGCGCTCAGGGTTCCGGCCCAGGCGACCTGGCGGGCCAGCTCGGTGAGCCGTTCCTCGTCCTCGTCGCCCAGCAGCTTTCCCCGCTCCTCGAAGCTGATCTCCGTGGAAGGAGGCGGCAGGAGGGCGTTCGCGGGGGTGGGGTACCGCTCGGAGTCGGACATGCCGTCGATGTCGTGGCCGGTGTCGATCACCACTTCGTCGTCCGAATCCGCGTAGGTGCCGATGTCCTCGGCGTCGGAATCCGCCACGGCGTCGTCCACCGCGTCCGCGTCGGTCTCGTCCGCCGGTGCGGACGGCTCGGAGAACGCGGGTACGGTCCCCCGCCCCGACGAGGCGGCCCGGGTGGCGTCCGCCCGGTGGTCCCGGTCGGCCGCCCGCTGCCGGACGAGCAACGCCTGCTCGACGCGGCTGAGGCCGGCGTCCGCGACCGACAGCGGTGCGGCACCGCCGAGCAGGGCGGCGTGGATCTGCCGCGCGCCGGTCAACTCGATTCCGGCCCGGGTGAGTTCGTCGGTGGTGACCGGCTCGCGGGGGTCCAGCGCGGGCAGGTCCGTCCCTGTCCCGTCCTCCACGTCGGCAGAGAGATCGCCGGGGCCGGGCTCCTCGGGCAGGACCTCCGGTGCCGCGTCGCTGCCCTCGTAGTGGTTGGAGCCGTTGTAGTAGACCTCGATGTGCCGTACGGCTCCGTCGGGCCCCGCGACACCGTTCAGCCGCCGGTACCCCGACCTCAACGGCCGTACCACGTCGACCTGCACGTCGAACACGTGGGCCAGGAGCGGCAGGAAGATCTCCCCCTCCGGCGTCTCCCAGCGGCTCTCCCAGTTCTCCACCGCGTCCAGGAGCCGGGCCAACTCCTCGCTGTCCAGCGGCGCGTCACTCAGCGGATACACCGCGCCGAGCAGGCGGCGCAGTTGACCGACCGTCAGGGACTCCAGTCGGGGAAGCCGGCCCTGCTCCTCCACCTGGGTGAACATCCGGCTCGGCGCCAGGCTGCCGGCCCGTGCCTCCTCCACGGCTCGGGCGTCGTCCACGGACATCCCCTCGCGGGCGGGTTCCGACGCCAGGCGGGTGTCGACGTAGAGACGCAGCAGCTCGTCGGGACCGAACGCCTCCGGGAGGGAGACGTGATCGACGCCGTGGTGGGCGAGGTGGGCGAGCAGTTCGGCCCGGTCCATCCGCGCCACACGGTGGGCGAAGGCGTCGGTGACCGTCCTGCGGAACTGGCCCGCGATCTGCGGATGGAGGACCCCGTCACTGCGGCCCACGTACTCCGCCACCACGCCCCGGACGGCCTTGATGACGGCGTTCCACGGGCCGCGGGGGCGCCAGGTGGTGGCGTGGCTCCGCAGGTCCCGGTGGACCGTGTCCGCGTTCCCGAGCCAGTCGTGCGCGGCCCGGTCGACGGAGGCGAGGCCGAGGCGCTCGCGCAACCGCTCGGGGTCGCTGGCCATGAAGGAGTAGAGCAGGCATTCACCGTTGCGGGGGACGCGTACGGCCCGGCCCCGGGGGGCGTCACCGCGGCCGGTGGTGGGGCGCGGGGCCGGAGTCTGCGCCGGGGGTGTGGGGGCGGGCGGGGTGACCACGACCTCAGGGGTGTCGATGACCGGCGGCGCGGGAGGAGGCAGAGGTACGGGAGGCGTCGTCGAGGCAGGAAGCGTGGCAGGAAGCGTGGCAGTGGTGTCGACCGAACGGTCGGGGTCCCCGGTCGACAACGCGCGGTCGGTCGACAGTGCCGGGGCAGTGGCGGGCTCCACGGAATCGGTGGTCGTCAATGCCCCGTCGGTGGGAGGCGGCACGGGGCTGGTGGTCGACAACCCCGGATCCGTGGTCAGCGGCGCCGGATCCGGGATCGACAACCCCGAGTCCGTGGTCAGCGGCCCCGGATCCGAGGTCGGGGGCGCCGGATCCGTCTTCGGCGGCGGCGGCACCGGTGGCGTCGTCGTGCCCGATCGCGTCGACTCCGCCGGAGGCACGGCCAGTTGATAGTGGTGGTCCTCAAGGCTCAGCACCACGTGCGGGAGATCACGGTCGGCGTCCTCCACCAAGCCCCGGAGGTTCCCTCCGCCCGCCCCGCCCCCCGGCGTGAAGTGCTGGAAGCCGCCGTCCTCCCCGACCACCGTGATCCGTACCCCGAACGTCCGCGCGGCCAGGGCCGGGAGCAGATCCGCGGCGGAGTGGTTCCAGCCGGTCCCGTCGTCGGCGTCGCCCTTCCGCAGGAGTTGCGCCTCCGCCAGACCCGCCCGGACCTCCGGGCTCAGGTCGGCGGCGTACGGCATGAGTCCGCCCAGCGCGTCGAACTCACGGCGGGCCGGTGTGTCCGCTCCGAGGTCGAGCCCCGCGCCGCCGATCTCACCGTCGTTGAAGACGTCGGTGTCGTCGGGCGCGACAAAGGCCAGCAGATCGGTGTCCGCCGGATCGGTGAGCCGGGCGGCCAACCGCCGCCGCAGCAGGGGCATCGCGTTCGGGTCGGCGAGGTCGATGCCGACGGACGCCAGCAGCTCCGGGTCGGCCCGGTCGAGGCCCTCGGCGAGCGCGCGGAAGAACGAATCGCCGTCCCTCGGCCCGTCGTGCAGCGTGTACGTGTCCTGCTCGGGCGAGGTGAGCACGGCGCCGGGGCCGGTACCGCTCCTCGTGTAGCGAGGAGGGTCCGGACGCGCGGGCGGGGTCGGCCGGGGCGGCGCCTGGTACGTCACCGGCGGCGGTTCCTCCAGGCCGTCGAGCTGCCGTACGCCCTCCTCGGTGGCCGCCAGCCGGTGCCAACGGGTGAGCTGGTCGGCCGCCGCCCGTACCCGGTGGTACTCCGCCGCCGCCCGTTCCGCCGCCTCCCTGAGCCCGCGCAGCTCGTCCGCCGCCGCCTCGAAGGCGTCCCGTTCCGTGTCC
>NZ_WWJY01000054.1 GCF_009865405.1 Streptomyces sp. SID3212
CGGTGGGTCCGGTGCGGTGCGGGACCGTACGGTGACTGCCAGGCCGGGCGGTCGGTTCGGGCCGGGCCGCGCGCGTCGTCCGGTGTGGCCGCGAGGCCGGGGGTGTTGTGGCGCCCGGGGGCGCATCCGGGGCAGCGGCGGAGCGTGAGGGGTGGGCAGGCGGGCACGGCGAACTGCCGGAATGAGGACACAGTGATGCACCAGTTCCAGTGAGAGGACCGCAGCGAAAGGGAGCGCGCCGCAGACGTGCGACGTGCTCGGTGGATCAGCGCTCGGGGTGTCTCACTTGGAGTTCAACGGCGCGTCCTCGACGGGGGGATGGTGGGCGGGAGCACCGTACGGGAAGACGGGTGCGGGGCTCCACCGGTTTTCGGGCGCGCCCGCGTCGCGGAGGTCCGGCCGCCGCTGTCGCGCCCGTACCGTAAGGCGTGTTTACAGCGCCACCGTCAGCTGCGTCCTCAGGTGCGCCCGCAGCACCCCCGCCATGTCCGTCGCGCAGCCGCTGAGCAGCCACTGCACCTGTAGCCCGTCCATCAGGGCGATCAGCTGCTGCGCCGCCGCGTCCGGTGCGATGCCGGTGCGCAGGGCGCCCTCGTCGGAGGCCTGGGCGTACGCGCGTGCCGTGGACGCGACCGAGTTGCGGTAGCGCTCCACGAAGTAGGCGTGCGCCGGGTGTTCGGGGGAGGTCGCCTCCGCCGCGACCACCGAGAAGAGCTCCACGATGCCCCGGCGGGTCGCGTTCAGCTCCGCCAGGTCGGCGAGCCTCCGCAGCCGGTCGACCCCCTTCGCGCCGCCCAGCGCCAGCCACTCGCCGTCCACTTCGTCGCGGTGCTCCAACACCGCGAACAGCAGCGACTCCTTGGTGGGGAAGTGGTGCAGCAGGCCGGGGTGCGAGATGCCGCAGCGCGACGCGATCTCCCGCAGCGAGGCCCCGCGGTAGCCGACCTCACCGAACAGGGCCATGGCGTGATCGATGATCTCACGCCGCTTCGCGCGGCCCTTCGCGTAGCCACGGCCCTTGGCATGGCCACGGTGCGGTTCGGCGGTCACTCGTCACTCTCCCCTGTCAGGTCCCCTCGGACAGCCCCGGGCCGGACAGCCCCGAGCAGGCTCGCACACCTACATACTTACCACTAGGTCGGTATTGGGCTACCGTGAGTCGGAGTGGCCTGAGCAAGCCGTTCCGACCCGGGAGACCACCGACCATGACCACGACCGCGGTCTGCCCCACGCCTGACCCGGTGACCGGCGAAGGACGACGACCACCGACGTCGCGGGGCTCCCCCACCGGGTCCTTCCGCCGCGGACGCGACGTGGAGCGGGACCGCCGCCGCCGCGTCCGGGTGTCCGCTCGACACACCCATTCGACGTTGTGAAAGGAACTGCTGTGGGCTCCTTGCCGCCCTACCTCGACCCCGGACTGCCCGTCGCGGAACGGGTCGACGACCTCGTCGGTCGTATGACCCTGCCCGAGAAGGTCGGTCAGATGCTCCAGTTGAACGCCAAGGACGGGGTACGGGGCCTCATCGAGGACATGTACGCCGGGTCGATCCTCCACGCCTCGCCCGAGCGCGTCCTCGAAGCGGCCGAGCTGACCGACCGGACGCGCCTGCGCATCCCGCTGCTCGTCGCGGAGGACTGTATCCACGGGCACTCCTTCTGGGAGGGTGCCACGATCTACCCCACCCAGCTCGGCATGGCCGCGACCTGGGACCCCGACCTCGTGGAGCGCATCGCCAGGGCCACGGCCGTCGAAGTCGCGGCGACCGGCGTCCACTGGACCTTCTCGCCGGTGCTGTGCATCACCCGTGACCTGCGCTGGGGCCGCGTGAGCGAGACGTTCGGCGAAGACCCCTTCCTCATCGGCGAGTTGGCCTCCGCCATGGTCCGCGGCTACCAGGGCGACGGGCTCGCCGACACGACGGCGATCCTGGCCTGTGCCAAGCACTTCGCCGGCTACTCCGAGACCCAGGGCGGCCGGGACGCCAGCGAGGCGGACATCTCGCGCCGCAAGCTGCGCTCGTGGTTCCTGCCCCCGTTCGAGCGGGTCGCCCGCGAGGGCTGCCGTACGTTCATGCTCGGCTACCAGTCCATGGACGGCGTGCCGATCACGGTCAACGACTGGCTGCTCAACGACGTGCTGCGCGGCGAGTGGGGCTACACCGGCACGCTGGTGACCGACTGGGACAACGTCGGCCGCATGGTGTGGGAGCAGCAGGTGTACGCCGACCACGCGCAGGCCGCCGCCGCGGCGGTCCGGGCGGGCAACGACGTGGTGATGACCACACCCCAGTTCTTCCAGGGTGCCCAGGACGCCGTCGCGGCCGGCACGCTCCAGGAGGCGGAGATCGACGCGGCCGTACGCCGGGTCCTGACGCTCAAGTTCGAGCTCGGGCTCTTCGAGAACCCCCGGCGCCCCGACGCCACCCGGCAGGCCGAGATCGTCGGCAGCGCCGGGCACGCCGAGCTCAACCTGGAAGCCGCCCGCCGCTCGCTCGTCCTGCTCACCAACGACGGCACCCTCCCGCTCGCCGGCGGGTT
>NZ_WWJY01000542.1 GCF_009865405.1 Streptomyces sp. SID3212
CGGTCGTCGAAGAGCGAGGAGCCCACCGCGACCGTCGCGGTCAGGCCGTCTCCCGGGACGACCGGGCCGAGGACACCGGAGTCGGGCAGCGGCGCGGAGATGCCGAGCGGCTCGGGCACCCCGCCCTCGGTGAGGAACCGCAGGCGTGCGGTGAGGGTGCGCAGCAGGTCGGTCAGTCCGGCGCGGTCGCGCGCGGTGACGTCGAAGGAGGTGAAGACGGCGTGGCGCTGGACGGGCGTCAGGATGCCCGCCTGGTGGGCGCCGTGGAAGGGGATCGTGCGGCCCTCCGGCCGCTCTCGCGCCGGCTCGTCGCCCACGCGAGGGCCT